>CAJQOG010000084.1 GCA_905479875.1 uncultured Gammaproteobacteria bacterium | reverse complement strand
CTGAAAAACTAATTTATCAAAATTTACGTGCAATTTTACAAACGGATTAAAAGCATGCATATTAAACCAATAACTCACGACAAGCTGAATACTATTAAACGAGTGGGAATTATATTATCTATAAGCATCTTAAGCGCTTGTACTCATTATTCTCCTACAACAAATTCTGTTGATAGCTTTCAGAGTGTTAATAAAGAAATAATTATTCCAGGTTCTTTTGAATCAGTCACTGATAAAGTTACTACTAATAACAAGGCTACAGAATCACTATTTAGCTTAGATACCAATTCATTACTGAATGGTTTTTCTAACCCCAAGTTACAAGACTTAATTCAACAAGGCCTAGACAATAATCCAAACTTAGCAGCAACAGCAACCTTTGTATTGGATTCACAAGCCAGAGCTAGAACAGCCGCAGGACAGCGCTTACCGAATTTAAATCTAGGCGCTTCTGCAGGTCGCAGTAAGAATAATTTGGGCCTCACAACGTTTACCGCAAATAATTATTCACTTGGATTAAATAGCCAGTGGGAATTAGATATTTGGTTAAAACTTCGAGACCAAAGCAAAGCAAGCCTACTCGAACTGACAGCTAGTGAAAATGATTTTGTATTGGCACAATTATCATTGGCAGCAAATATTAGTCGCGCTTATTTTAATGTACTAAGTGAACAAGAATTATTAGCTCAAACTCGCCAAAGCACTGAAAATATAAAACAACTTGAGTCTATTGCAGTACGTTCATTTAAACGTGGATTAGTTACCGCCCTTGATGTACAGCTAGCACGTCGTGATTTAGCTAATGCAAAACGCAGTATGACCGCCCAAGAAAATACCGTTCGCAACTCAGTACGTGATTTAAATACTCTGGTTGGCAGCTATCCAGATAGTGAAAAAACTATGCATAGTTTTTCAGGCCTAATGCTTCCTAGTTTAAATACCAGCTTGCAAGCTGGCATACCAAGTTCAGTATTAAGCCAGAGACCAGATTTAATCGCTGCAGAAACACGTTTAAAAGCGGCTGACTTACAACTAAGCGTTGCTCGTAAAAACTTATTGCCAAGCATTAGCCTTACCGGCAGCGGCGGTACAAGCTCAACTGACTTATCAGACTTGCTCGATAAAGATTTTAGTGTGTGGTCAATTTTAAGTAGTTTAAGCATGCCATTACTCAATCGACAAGCCTTCAAAAGCAATGTTGATCTAGCTGAAAATAGCCTTGATCGTTTAACTTACAACTATGCCAGCCAAGTTTTAAACGCTTTTAATGAGGTGGAATCTGGACTAGATAACGAGGGTAGTTTACGTCAACAACTAACTGAGTTAACTGAAGCGCGAGACTATGCACAAGCATCAAGCGCACGGGCAAAACAGTCTTATGAAAAAGGTTTAGTTGAAGCTAATACTTTACTTTCAACAGAACTACAACTACGAAGTGCCGAGCAAAATTTAATTAGCACTAAGAACTTACTCTTGCAAAATCGCATCAACTTAGTCCTGGCCTTAGGTGGCGGGCTCAAAGCGAATGCAAAAAATATCACACAAAGCAATATTGATAATGCTGTTACTAATTCGTCTGCAGCTGGTGAAACACTATGACTGATACACAAAATGAAACCAAACTTAAATTCAATCGCAAAAATTTTGTAGGGATAGCAATCGCTATTGTATTAATTGCACTTGCGATTGGAGGATCGAAATTAAACTCTGCAACCAAGCCAAAACCAGAATTTAACCCTCCTATTCCTAAAGAAATTATTGTGGAAACAATTCAAGTTTACTCGGGTATTCATGCACCTGTATTAAAAAGTACTGCGACTGTTAATGCATGGCAAGAGTCGCAACTTGCAGCTCAAGTAAATGGCCGCGTTGTTTCTATATGTGACTGCTTAGAAACAGGGAGTACGGTTGAAGCTGGTACTGTACTTGCAAAAATTGATGCCGCTGACTATCAAGTAGTAGTAGCTCAAGCAAAACAAGCTCTTGCAGAGGCAAGACAAAAAATTGCTGAAGAAGAGGCGCGTTCGGAACAAGCAAAAATTGATTGGGAAGAGTTGAATTTAGGTGAGCCAACAGAGCTCGCTTTACGCAAACCACAATTAGACGCCGCTAAAGCTAGCTTACAACGTCGCAAAGTAGAGTTGCAGCAAGCAAATAGAAACCTTAGTCGAACTCAAATAAAAGCTCCATATACTGGGATTATTACTGCACGCAATGCCAACCTTGGTAATTTTATTAATATGGGTGCAACCATAGGAACCATACTGAACAAAGAAAAAGTACAAATAAGTTTTGCGCTCACTCCTAAAGATGTTAATAAAATTGACACCGATAATAAAAAAATTACCATTCAGCAATCAGATAATTCCAATTTAAGCTGGCCTGCAACCATTGAACGAATTGACAGCGTGATTGATCCAAAAACACGCTTAATCAATGTTATTGCTGAAGTTCAAGATCCGTTCAATACAGAAATTCATTCAAGCGCTCTTCGTGTTGGCACCTTTGTCACTGCAGAATTTATGGGTAAAACTATAGAAAGACTTTATGCCATGCCACAATCGGCTGTTCTTACTGACAAAACTGTATTTACCGTTAACTCTAAAAATGAAGTTGAAATTCTACAAGCTGAAATAGTGCATAGAAATCCTAATTCTGTACTCGTATATTTACCTACAGCTGAAAATCAATCCGTTCAAGTTATTAGCCAGGGTCAAGGCGCCTTAGTTGCTGGTTTAAAAGTAACACAACAAGGTATAAGCGAGGGAGAATAAGATGCCTCATAATTACAATGACACTTCACCATTTAATCCGATTCGTTGGTTTTTAGATAATCCTATTGCGGTTAATATATTGATGGTCGCCATTATCTTAGGCGGTCTATCTTCGTTAACTAGCATGCAGCGTCGTAACATGCCTGATATTAATTTAGCTTTTTTTGCCATTCATGTACCCGTTAATTCTGGTTCTGCAGAAGACGTTGAACGTACCATAGTAAGTAAAATTGAAGAAGAAGTTAGTGGAGTTGAAGGTGTTGAATCTTATAACTCTACATCAACAGCAAACTTAGGCTCTGTGAGCGTTGAAGTTGCAAAAGGTTACAATAAAAATAAAGTTCGAAATGACGTGATGACCAAGATCGATGCTATTTCTACTTTTCCTAGAGATGCTGAAGAACCCTACGTTTTTGACATTGATGGAACCGAACAAATTTTTGGTAATACCGTTATACAAGTAAACCTAAGTGCAAACCGATCTACTGCTCAGTTAAGTGAATTAGCGGAAGAACTGCGAGCAGAGCTTCTAGAAAAGGATGCTATTACTGATGTAGACATCGAAGGCATACCTAGTGAAGAAATTTCCATAGAAATTTCTGAAACAACATTGCAAAGCTATCAAATTAACATGGATACCGTAGTGAACGCTGTACGCAGTTACTCTGTAGACAGGGCTGGCGGCACACTCAAACAAGACTCAGGGTTTATGCAGCTACGTGTACGTAAAGAAAAACGTAACGGGGAAGACTTTGCAAATATACCAATATTAAGCCTTGAAAATGGCCAACAGGTCTTGTTGAGTGATATTGCAACTATTAAAGATGCTTACACTGAAAACTTACATATCAGTAAGTTTAATGGTGAACCAAGTGTCGGTATTAAAATTAAAGCCACAGTAAACCAAGATATTATCACCATCAAAGCAGCCGCACTAGAAGTCTTAGAGACGTATACAGCTAATTTGAGCCCTGATATAAAAGTTACTAACTGGATGGATGAAACAGTTACATTACAAGGCCGTTTAGACTTAGTAGTAGAAAATGGATTACTCGGTTTATTGTTAGTGTTAATTTTACTAAGTTTATTTTTAGATTTACGCTTAGCACTGTGGGTTGCTGTTGGCATACCAATTGCCTTTTTGGGAGCCATAATGCTAATGCCACATTTTGGCGTTAGTATGAACTACGTTTCTACCTTTGGTTTCATAGTTGCACTTGGGATTGTTGTAGATGACGCGATTATTGTGTCCGAAAGCGTGCATAGAAGTGTGGAAACGAAAGGGGAAGGTTTATCCTCTGTGTTTGAAGGTACCAGTAAGGTTGCTGTAGCCACAACATTCGGCGTGCTTACCACGATGGCGGCATTCTTACCTTTGGTGCTTTTGGATGGTGTTTTTGGAGATATTCTTGGAGAAATGGGCATTGTAGTTATTTTATGTTTTTTGTTTTCATTAATTGAATCTAAATTTATTTTACCGAGTCATTTACGTCATCTAAAGAAGTCAAAGTTGGCCAATGAGGGCAAACAACCTGGGCTCTTTAAACGTTTACAAAATTTTATTTCCAGAGGATTGGAGATATTAGTAAATAAATTTTATATGCCCTTTATTCGTAAAGCTCTTCAAGCTCGTTATGTAACTCTTGGCGTATTTATTGCCTTCTTAATTTTGACTGTTAGCATGGTTGGCAATCAAGTGAAAGTTGCCTTCTTCCCAGAATTAGAAGACAACCGCATGTTAGGTAACATTGAGATGCTTGAAGGGACTCCTTACCAACTAACATTTGACGTATTAGATAAATTAGAAAACAGCTTAGAAGAAGCCGTAGCAGAATTTACAAATTCTGATATTGAGAATTCAGATATTAGCGAGATTATAAAAAATATTTCCTATATCTCATCTTCAGATAAACGAATTGTTGTAAATGCTGAATTAAATGATTATCAAGGTAAGGAAATTAGCCCTGGCGTATTTTCAAAAATTTGGCTAGAGAAATTTGGCTCCCCAACTGGAGTTAAATCAATAAGCATCGGTGCCAATGGCGGTCCAACTTCTTCTGATGTTGAAATAATTCTTGAATCGCGCAGCCTTGAAGATCTAAAGCAAGCAACCGCTTTAGTTGAAAGTAACATGAAAAAATACAATGAAGTCATCGATACTAACAATGACCTAGTATCTGGCCAAGTAGAAATGCAATTTACCACTAATGCCTTAGCTCAATCGCTAGGACTAAATGAATCCGAAATAATACGCCAAGTAAGGCAGGCAGTTTTTGGGGCAGAGGTCCAACGTATTCAACGTGGCCGTGAAGAAACTCGTGTATATGTTCGCTACCCTAAAAATGAGCGTGAAAATATTAGCATATTAGACAATCTACGCATTCGCACACAACAAGGTCAAGAAGTACCATTGTCTGCCTTAGTCACTACTGAACTTGCTCCTGGCATTACACGAATTGTTCGAGTTGATGGCAAACGTGCGGTAAGAATTACGGCAACAGTAATTAATAAAGTTGCTTTAGGTGAAATGCAAACGGCATTTGTTGAAAATGCACCTAAATATCTAGCTAATTTGCCAAGTGTTGAATTTCGTTTAGACGGACAAGCAGAAGAACAAAGAAAAACTAGCGAAAGTTTAGCTACTGGTATGGCCATTTCTTTAGTGTTAATTTTTACCCTACTGGCTTTACCTTTAAATTCTTATACTAAACCATTAGTAATTGTTTCAGTGATACCATTCAGCTTAATTGGTGTCGTCTGGGGACATTTCATTACCGGGTATTACATGAGTCTTCCCTCTTTCCTTGGAACTCTGGCACTCTTTGGAGTTGTGATAAATGATAGCCTGGTATTAACTACCACTATTAATTACCATCAAGATAGAGGAATGGCTTTATTACAAGCTATTGAACTCTCAGTTCGCGAAAGATTTAGACCTATCTTACTGACGTCGATTACCACTTTTGCAGGACTGGCTCCGCTATTACTTGAAACTAGTCTTGCTGCAGAGTTTTTGAAACCAATGGCTATATCTTTAGCCTATGGAATCTTATTTGCAACTTTTATAACTTTAGTTTTAGTACCCGTGATTTTCAGAATACTGGCAGATTTAAGACCAAAATATCAAGAAGCTACAGGGGCTGTAGATTTGGATTCACCGGAATCGGTTTGGGTATAACTAATATCAAGGCATTGAACATGCAAAGCAACCCTTCGAGCAATTCTATAATATAAATTTTATAAAAAATATTAGGCATCTCGTACTAAAGGTTAACGGCTTAGTTCGAGTTACTTATTACACTCTCGATGATATATTTTTACTCATTATGAGAACTTCAATGCCGCGATAAGTAACTTGTTCTACTGCTTTCCAACCAAGTTTTGTATATAGGCCACCATCTAATTTTTCGGTTTGCAAATATAATTTTTTCACACCCGAGAATTTAGCTACAGTGCAAAGCTTAATAATCATTTGTTGAGCTAGATCTTTTCCTCGAATGCCTTTAGCAACATAAACACCACCTAACCAATGTGCGTAGTCGGGATAAATACTCATTTCTCTGTATTTAAGTTGCACAGCACCAAGTGGCTCTTCTTGGTTCAGAGCAACTAACATTAGTGGAACTTTATCTGAATTTAAATAACGCTCTAAATCTTGAGTCAAAGACAAAACCGTACTGTCTTTTTTTAGATATCCCCATTCATCAAAATACCACTGGGCGATAACAGGAATAAATTGCGGATAATTGCAAAGAAAATCTATTTTCATGATTGGCATTCATCTTACAAAGAACCTTTAACTAAATAAAGCTCATGTAATTAGTCCTGTCACTTAATTTATTGCTCAGCCATCTTAATGTGACCGGGCTGCAATTCCATAATCAAAAGACCAGCTTCATAACCTGCGACATAGGCCTTACCGTTAGCAACTGAAATGTGATCAACAGTGTTTGGAGTTTTATACCCATCGATTTCACGTGGTTGCGAAGGAGTTGAAATGTCATACACACGCAGCCAATCAAGATCTCCGACATAGGCAAGATTGCCGTCAACTTTTATGGATCGGGCACTACGTGGTGTATCTATTTTTCCAACTTCACGCGGTTTTTCTGGATCAGAAATATCGACCACCACTAAACCAGGCTTGCCTGCAGCTAGGTATGCGAAAGAACCGGACACATCCACACTTCGAACGTCACCATCTGTTGGTAAAAAATAACTAATCTCTTTTATATCTAATGAGTTTTCCACGTCGATAATGCGTAAGCCTGAACTACCGTCTGCAACCAGTGCTAGTTGATTACTAACTTGCACATCATAGCTGTAGCCTTGTGTGTCAAAGTTAGAAACATCAATGGGTGTGTGTGGAGTGGATACATCAATAACTCGCAAGCCAGCAGCGCCGTCTGCAACATAAGCAAGATTACCTGATACCTTAACTCGCATAGCTTCACCTGGTGTCTCTAACTTGCCTACTTCAATCGGCGAAGACGGCTTGCTAATATCTATAACTCGAAGGCCTTGAAAATCATTGGCAATATAGGCATACGAGCCCACAACATGAACGCCTAAGGCTCGATAAGTAGGTAAATTACCAAGCTCTTTTACATCAGCTGGATTGGAGACATCCAATATTCTCAGCCCTGTATATCCATTGGCGATATAAGCTAAGTCGCCAACCGTGTGAACGCCACGAACTTTGCCCGCTGCATCATGATGATT
>CAJQOG010000083.1 GCA_905479875.1 uncultured Gammaproteobacteria bacterium | reverse complement strand
GCCTCGCGGCTTATGCACAAGCCGGTGTATAAAATTAATGATGCAGTCACAAGTATCAATATTGGTTACATAAGCGAAATCATCCGTGGTCTAGTTAAATTAGTAACGTTTGGGATTTATGGCCTGTTTGAAGCTAAAGTTGGAATTTTTGCATTTGAAAAAACCGATCCTATGGCTTGGATATTGGCATTTTTCATGTACGATTTTTTCTATTATTGGATGCATAGAGCAGGGCATGAAGTGAATATATTGTGGGGCGCTCACTCAGTGCATCACTCTAGTGAGTTCTTTAATATTTCTACTGCCATGCGACAGTCGGCAACTACGGTTTTTTACAATTGGATATTTTATTTACCAATGGCGTTAATCGGTATACCGGTATTTGTTTTTGTGATTACTTCATTTGTTAGTTTGTTTTATCAGGTTTGGGTGCATACCGAGTTAATCCCTAAAATGGGTTGGTATGACAGAGTATTTATATCGCCTTCTAATCATCGAGTTCATCACGGACAGAATGGATACTGTATTGATAAAAACTACGGAGCAACTTTAATTGTATGGGATAGATTGTTCGGTACTTATGCTGAAGAGCAAGATGATGATCCTGTGGTGTATGGTATTCGTAGTCCTGTTAAAAGTTGGAATCCAATTTGGGCTAATTTTTATGTATTCAATAAAGTCTTTTCCTTAACTATGTCCACGCAAGGTTGGAAAAATAAACTCATGCGAATTTTTGGGCCGCCAGGATGGGAGCCAGAGGCTAATGAGGTGGTAAAAACTCAATTTGAGCCGAGGAATTATAAGCGTTTCGAGACTCCTCTAAGTAAGGCGCAGAAGTTTTATGGATTGCTTGGCTACATTAGCATGTCTCTTTTCTTTTATCATTTCTTAACCGTTGCTTATGGCATGCAAGTATTGCCACGTATTGCTTATGGCTTAGTTATCGCCTTACAAGCATTTTGCATTGGCGGGGTTTTAGAGAATAAGGCGTGGATTCGAAACTTTGACATTATCAGAGGTATTACTGTATTTGCGGCAATACTTGGATCAATTTGGTTTTCTCCAGTTACGCTTATGGGTCAAATTTTTGCCGTAGTTGGTTTGGTTTTGTTTTTAGCCGCACATTTATATTTACGTCAAGATTTAGCAACACCTCACGCTGAGGAAATTAAAACATGATAATAAATTCTTTAGTGCTGAGTGAGGCTGTCTTAGTTGCAGTGTCTATCGCAGTTGCTTTTAGTTCGACAAAAAAATCCAAAGCTTTGAGCATGGCGTGCATCTTAATCGCATCGGCTGCTTTGTTAGGTTTATTACGATACTCTGGAGTGTTAATTCTTCCTGAATTGCATCAATTATTTGCAGCTCTTGGTTCTTGTGTAGCATTGCCACTAATCGCTGTAAATGTAATCTGGCCAGACAGTTCTGTTAGCCGTAATGTTCGTTATATGGTGATATTCAGTTTTATCACTGCATTTTTATCAGTAATTTTAGTAACTATTAATGAATTTGAACTTTGGCGAAATGTATGTGCTGGTTTATCAACGCTATTAATACTATTCACTGGCTTTGTGCGTAAAGAGTGGCTAAACTTTCTAGCAGGTATCTTATTACTACTCGCACTCATAATTTTAATAAAAAAAATAAACATCCTGATTCTATTGCCAGCAGATAGTATGCACTTGCTTTTGGCAGCTACGCTACTAATAGTAAATTTCAGTTTGTTAAGCAGAACTAAAAAAGTAACTTAGAATAAGGAAGGATGTATGAAAGGTTTAATGCAAGATTGGCCATTAGTTGTTACCAATGTTTTAGATCACGCGGCAAGAGAACATGGTGAGCGTGAGTTAGTAACGCGAAGTGTTGAAGGTCCTATAAGACGAACGACACTCAAAGATGTATACAGCCGAGCAAAGCGCGTTGCAAAGGCTCTTGTAGCTGAAGGGGTAAAGCCTGGTGATCGTATTGCTACGATGGCTTGGAACACTGATAGGCATTTAGAAGCTTGGTATGGCATTAACGGTTGTGGCGCGGTGTATCACACCTTAAACCCTCGGTTGTTTGCAGAACAATTGGTTTACATCATGAACCATGCTGAAGACAAAATATTGTTTGTTGATATTACTTTCATTCCTGTTATTGAGGCTGTGTATTCTCAATTTGAAACCTTAGAAAAAATAATTGTATTAACCGATAAAGAAAATTTACCAGAATCTGCATTAAACTTATTCGCCTATGAAGATTGGCTTGCTGCTTTCGATGATAACTTTGATTGGGTAAAAGTTGATGAGAATGACGCCTCAGGCCTTTGTTATACCTCTGGTACTACAGGCAACCCTAAAGGCGTTTTATATTCGCATCGTTCTAATATTATTCACGCTCTCATGGTTAATCAAGGCGATGTACTCGGGGTTAAATCAACGGATGCCTTGCTTCCAGTAGTGCCGATGTTTCACGCCAATGCATGGGCCTTAGCGTTTTCTTGCCCAATGGCAGGAGCCAAGATGGTGATGCCTGGCGCTAAAATGGATGGTGAAAGTATTTATGAATTATTGGATTCTGAGCAAGTCAGCATAACTGCAGCCGTACCGTCAGTATGGCTAATGTTGTTGCAGTATTTAGAAAAAACTGGCAAGAAATTACCCTATCTTAAAACCGTGATGGTAGGTGGTTCAGCCGCTCCTCGTTATATGATTGAAAAATTCGAAAAAAATTATGATGTTGAGTTTTTACATGGCTGGGGTATGACAGAGATGTCTCCTCTGGGAACTGTATGTAAATTTAAACATGGCATGCAAGATATGGAAATCGATGCAGCAATTGATCAAAAACTTAAGCAGGGTCGTGTTCCGTTTACTGTAGAAATGAAAATTGTTGATGACACGGGTAAAGAGTTACCACGCGATGGTGTGGCTACAGGACGTTTGATGGTGAGAGGTCCAGCAGTTGCTAAGGCTTATTACAAACTGGATACACCGATTATAGATGCCGATGGTTGGATGGATACAGGTGATGTGGCTAATATTGATGAACTTGGGTTTATGCAAATTACCGATAGAGCCAAAGACGTGATTAAGTCAGGTGGGGAATGGATTTCTTCTATTGATGTAGAAAATATTGCTGTTGGCCATCCTGATGTTTCAATGGCCGCTGTAATTGGTATGCCGCACAAACGCTGGGAAGAGCGACCATTATTAATCGTTGTGCCTAATGAAGGCAGTAGCGTGATTAAAGAGTCTATGATGGAATTTTTGGATGGGAAAATGGCTAAGTGGTGGATGCCCAATGATATGTTGGTAGTAGATTCAATCCCGCTTAATGCAACAGGAAAAATTAGTAAGTTAACTTTACGTAAGCAATTCGCTGATTATAAATTTCCAGATGATATCTAAAGCAGTAATCTTCAAGACAGACTATAGTTGATAAAGTCTTTATAATACCCGTTAATTACTTTAGCTTAATTAACGGGTTTTTTTATTATGATTCCAAGAACAGTATTTGACGAAGAGCATGAAATGGTGCGTGATAGCATCCGTAAATTTTTAGCAAAGGAAGCTATTCCCTATCATGCACAATGGGAAAAAGACGGCCAAGTTTCACGTGAGGTATGGCTAAAGGGTGGAGAGCAAGGTTTCTTATGCCCAACCGTGCCAGAAGAGTATGGTGGCTTAGGAGCCGATTTTCGTTACAACGCTATTATTGCTGAAGAGGCATGGGCTGCCGGTTGTACGGGCATTGGTTGGGGCTTGCACAGTGACATCGCCGTTCCGTATATTTACAATTACGGTACCGAAGAGCAAAAACATAAGTACCTACCAAAATGCATCAGTGGCGAAATCATCACAGCCATTGCTATGACCGAGCCAGGTACAGGTTCAGATTTGCAAAGCATAAAAACCACAGCCATATTAGATGGCGATGACTATATTGTTAATGGGTCGAAAATATTTATCACTAATGGCCAGATGGCCGACTTAGTGATTGTGGTTGTGAAAACTGATCCTAGTAAAGGCTCTAAAGGCACCAGCCTTTTGTTGATTGAAGCCGATCGTGATGGTTTTGATAAAGGCAAAAATCTAGATAAATTAGGCATGAAAGCTCAAGATACTTCAGAACTATTTTTTCACGACGTAAGAGTTCCTAAAGAGAATCTTTTAGGTCAGGAAGGCATGGGGTTTGCCTATCTTATGCAAGAGCTTCCACAAGAGCGTTTGTCTATTGCCTTGGGTGCGGTTGGAGCAGCTGAGTCGGTGCTTAAACAAACGGTTGACTATGTTCGTGAACGTAAAGCCTTTGGCACGCCAATCATGTCATTCCAAAATACTCAGTTTAAATTAGCTGAGTTAGATACTGAAATTACCTCGGCACGCGTCTTTACCGACAGGTGCTTAGAACTTTTGGTTGATGGCAAACTGGATACGGTTACTGCCTCTAAGTGCAAACTACTTACTACAGAGTTGCAATGTAAAGTGGCCGATGAATGTTTACAGTTATTTGGCGGTTATGGCTTTATGTGGGAATATCCAGTAGCAAAAGCCTATGCTGATGCACGGGTGCAAAGAATTTATGGTGGTAGTAGTGAAATTATGAAATATATTATTGCCAGAGCTTTGTAATTCCTCGAAGAGAATATACCGAGTTTCTATGGCACCTTACCGCGG
>CAJQOG010000082.1 GCA_905479875.1 uncultured Gammaproteobacteria bacterium | reverse complement strand
ACTAATATGACAGCCACATTTGAGGGCAATCCTATTAATGGTAGGGTTACTGAGTTACCGCAACACTATCAGTTAATGATGCGTGGAAAAGCTTGTTATGTAGTTCATGAAGAAACAGCTATTGAGTACGCTTTAGAAAATGTTGCTTGTAAGGCTATGTAAAATATTAATCAGTTATATTTTTAAGAAGCAAACAAAAAAGGCGATGAATTAATTCATCGCCTTTTTTTTAGAAAAATGACAATTTTTTTATTTGACATTAACTACAAATAATCAATTTAACAAAATCTCAAACAAACCATAAGCTCTACAAATAAGTAGAGGGTATGTCAACGATGCATAAATGAATTATGCAGTGTTTAAATAACGGTTACGAATTCTAACTGCACCAAAGGCAATTCCAATCATTGCAAAGCCCATTAGTATTAATGCGAGTGGCCACCCCAAGGAATCACTAAAGTATTCAGCTGTAATTTTGCAAAGGTAAATGCCCAAACCTAGTGAGCCAAAAATTAAAAATGACCGACTCTTCACGACAGTACTTAAGAAAACAATTCCTAAAGCGAGTCCGGGATAAATAATTTCCCAAAAAGCACTTTGATTAGGC
Source organism: uncultured Gammaproteobacteria bacterium (assembly GCA_905479875.1). Classification (GTDB taxonomy): domain Bacteria; phylum Pseudomonadota; class Gammaproteobacteria; order Steroidobacterales; family JABDMI01; genus JABDMI01. Next base: position 32,470 of record CAJQOG010000082.1, on the reverse strand, counting down.
TTCCAGTCACCCAGTGCTAGTCCAGTAGAAAGAACAGATATAACGCCGAATGCATATAACCAAGAACTTAAGCCTTGGCGTTCACTATTGCTAAAGGCGTGCCCTAGTAGCATCCAAGTTAAGCCCATAAAAAAGAGTCTATATAAATCAAATTTGTAGTCAGATGCTAAGTAGCTGTCAGACATAATCCAATCAGTAAGAATAAAGAATAAACAACTAGCAAAAAATAATGTAATAAATAAGAGTAAGTTTCGCTTATAAAGAAAGTATGCGCCAGCAAAAACAGCGGTCAGAATTACTCCCATTTGAGTGCCTGTTGCATAGGAATTTACTTTGATGTCTAGCTCATCATAAGTAACACCTAAGCCTAATGGCATTAATAAAGCTGATATTAAAAAGAATACAGAGCTTAACGTTACGTGTTCTTTATGTTGGCTTAGTAGAACGCCACTTACAAAAAAAGCAATGGCTATACCTAAGGTACATAGAATTTTAGCAATTGCTCCAAAGTGGCTCCACTCTTGACCAATCCAGAATGCTATACCTAAGAAAACGATTCCACCACCAATGAAATATAAGATTTTCATCAGTTTACTACTGGTATCAGTCTCAATAGGTGTAATAAAATTGTTAACTATCTTTAATGCAGCACTAGGATCAACTTCGCCTGAACGAAGAGCTTTTTCTAGATCGGAAAGAATTTGTACTTGACTCATTCTATAACCCAGCCTAAAAATTTGAAGTTGTAGTAATAGTCATTAAAATATTCGAGGTTGAGTTTTTGCGAGGCATGCCCATTGCCTAAATGATGTGTTCTAGAACTGTGTCCGTTAAATAGAAAAAAGCCTCTGTGTCGATTTAGCTCAACGGCGTACTCATCTGGTGCTCTACGTCTGTTATCTAAAAATAATTTTTGTGCGTCTTCTAAACTTAGTTCTTTACTACTATTTGTAGTCACATTATGTAAGTAAATTTTTGGTATTTGTTTGCTATAGGAGGAGTTATTTTTATTTTCTAATATTTCCCACTCCAATTTACCATTGATTACTTCTAATTTGTGTGGGTAATAACGCTTAGTTGAATAGATGAAATCCACGGTAGCTGATGGTGTTTTATCAAAAACTTTCGGTAAATATATACTTGCAGCAATAAACAGGGTCATCAGAATGGGTATGGCTAAACCAAGAATCAAACTCCAGTTTTTTTGAGGTGATTTTTCCGATTGGGTCATACTATAATCCTATATTTAGGCCAGTTTATTGACAAGTGAAATACAATATTTCACTTAGTTTAACCTACTGAAAAGAGGCTTGCTCCTATGTAATAAAAGTAGCATAAGGTAAGACTTTAAGTACTATTTTATGCTGCAGATTGGTTTCCAGTTTGCACTCCCCATAAACGAGTGTATATGCCATTTTTCTCGATTAGCTCGTGATGTGATCCACTCTCAATAATCTCTCCTGCATCCATCACATGTATTTTATCAGCAGACACTATAGTTGAGAGTCTGTGTGCAATAACTATGACGGTTCGATTATGTGATATTTGAGATAAAGACTTTTGTATTGCTGCTTCGGTTTCATTATCAACAGCGGAAGTGGCCTCGTCTAAAATTAATATTTTAGGATCTTTAACTATGGCTCTTGCCAAGGAAAGACGTTGCTTTTGTCCGCCTGAAAGCTTTACGCCACCTTCACCGATAGTGGTTTGATATTTATGTTCTTGAAGATTAATAAAGTCATCACATTCAGCTAATCTAGCTGCAGCATAAATTTCGGCATCTGTTGCATTAGAGTTTCCAAATTTAATATTCTCGAATATAGACCCATTAAATAAATAAATATCTTGAGAAACTAAACCAATTTGTGAACGTAGACTATTTAGTTTTATGTTACTTATAGAGTGTTCACCAATGCTAATCTCACCGGTTTGAGCCTGATAGAAACGTAATAGCAGCTTCACTAGGGTAGATTTACCCGAGCCTGTTTGCCCTACAAAAGCATGTGTGGTATTTTCCGGAATATTGAAGTTAAGCTCAGACAGAATATTAGTTGGACTTTTTGCGTATTTAAAACTAATATTTTTAAATGCGATATCGCCATTTAAGTCTGTCTGCAAAGCATGATCACGGTCATTAATTTGAATTGGCTCATCTAGTAAGTGAAATATACGTCGTGCTGAGGCCATGCCACGTTCATATAAGTCCATGGTTTCAGCGAGTCGGGTAAAAGGCCACAATAGTCGTTGAGTTAAAAAGACTAATACCCCGTAGGCTCCAACTTCTAAAACACCATTTAAAGTTTCTAAGCCACCTAAAATAAAGGTTACTAAAAAACCACTTAGAATTGCCATGCGTATTAAAGGAATAAACGCAGAACTTAAGGCGATGACTTTAGTATTTGCTTGTGAGTAATCTTGGCTAATATCTTGTATTCGCTTCCCTTCTTCATGTTCACGAGTAAAACTTTTAATAGTAGCTATACCAATGAGATTATTATTTATTGCTCCGGCAAGTTTGCCAGCCAACTCGCGTACGATGGCATATTTGGGTTCGGCTTTAGATTGATAGTAAAAGGCCCCAAAAATAATAACCGGGATAGGTAAAAACGCGAAGACTGCAATTTTAGGTGAGAGCACAAAAAATACTGCGCCAATACCAATTACAGCCGTGATTACTTGCAAGATGTCATTTGCACCAACATTTAAAAATCGTTCTAGTTGATTGATGTCATCATTGAGAATGGCTGTTAAGCGTCCAGAGGGCTGGTCCTCAAAATAGGCCACATCCATGTTTTGCACGTGTTGGTATGTATCATTACGAAATTGATGCTGCACGTCTTGAGCTAGATTACGCCACAATCTGAGGTGTAAGTATTCAAATAAAGATTCAAAAGCCCAAATTAAAAAGGTCAATATACCTAAAGTTATAAGTTGTTTTTCAGGTTCAATAATTCCAAAACTTGCAACAAAGGAATCATCTCTTCGAATAACGACGTCCAAAGCCACACCAATCAGAATTTCTGGTGCTATGTCGAATAATTTGTTAAGAACAGAGCAAACAGTAGCCCATAAGGCGCGGAGCTTATATTCTTTGCCATAAGCTAGGGTTCGGCTGAGAGGACTAAGTGAATTCATTAGGGTATTGTATTCTTTTTTAGAGCAGTGAAAAGAAAAAGCCGATACATTTCTGCATCGGCTTTAATTCTTTAAGGCTACAACATCCTGAAGCTAGTTCAGGACGACAATACTATTGTCGCTTAAGCACTGTAGTACATATCGAACTCAACTGGATGAGTGCTCATACGTAAACGAGTCACTTCTTCCATTTTTAATTCGATATATGCATCAATCGCATCATCACTGAATACGTCGCCAGCTTTTAAGAACTCACGATCACCATCTAAAGCATTCAAAGCTTCTTCTAAAGAGAAAGCAACTTCTGGGATCGCTTTAGACTCTTCAGCAGGTAGATCATATAAGTCTTTATCAGAAGCTTCTCCAGGATGAATCTTATTTTTAATTCCGTCAAGGCCGGCCATCAAAATAGCAGTAAAGGCTAGGTATGGGTTTGCTGTTGAATCAGGGAAACGAACTTCAATACGACGACCTTTAGGGTTAGCGATGTAAGGAATACGAATTGAAGCAGAACGGTTACGAGCTGAATAAGCTAATTTTACTGGGGCTTCAAAACCTGGAACTAAACGTTTGTAAGAGTTAGTTGAAGCGTTTGCGAAAGCGTTAATGGCTTTAGCATGCTTAATAACACCACCGATGTAGTAGAGAGCGATGTCAGATAAACCGCCATAGCCGTCACCAGAAAATAAGTTAACCCCATCTTTCATGATTGAAGCATGTACGTGCATACCTGAACCGTTATCACCAACTAATGGCTTAGGCATAAAGGTTGCAGTTTTGCCAAAGCTGTGAGCAATATTATGAACTACATATTTAAATAACTGAACTTCATCAGCTTTTTTAACTAGAGTATTGAATACAGCACCAATTTCACATTGGCCAGCTGTAGCTACTTCATGGTGATGTACTTCAGTTGTTAAACCCATTTCTTCAAGGGCATTACACATAGCGCCACGAATATCATGCAGTGAATCAACTGGAGGTACTGGGAAGTAACCACCTTTAATGCCAGGACGATGACCCATATTGCCACCTTCCATTTTAGTACCAGAATTCCAGAAGCCTTCTTCTGAATCAATATTGAAACCGCAATTATTCATATCGGTATTCCAACGAACATCATCAAAGACAAAGAATTCGTTTTCAGGACCAAAGTATGCCGTGTCACCAATACCAGTAGATTGCAAATAGGCTTCGGCACGTCTAGCAATAGAACGTGGATCACGCCCGTAACCTTGACCATCCGAAGGCTCAACTACATCACAAGTGATGTTCAAAGTTGTGTCTACAGAAAACACATCAAGCCTAGCTGTTTCAGTATCAGGTAACAAAATCATGTCTGATTCGTTAATGCCTTTCCAACCATTAATTGATGATCCATCAAACATTTTGCCTTCTTCAAAAAAATCAGCGTCAATAGTGTGTGAAGGTACGGTTACGTGTTGCTCTTTACCGCGTGTATCGGTAAAGCGTAAATCGATGTAACGTACTTCTTTGTCTTTAATGGTTTTTAAAATATCCGCGGCGGACATAACAGGCTCCTGAGTAAATTTAAGATTGGTTAATGGTAAAACTGTTTTTGATAAAGCCTACGTCTATCTGCGAGCTCTTTCATTGAAAAATAGTGCGCTATTGTAGCGGGTTTTTACCTATAACAGTGCAGAAACCATGCCAAGTATCTAGCTTTGCCAGAATCCATCTGAAAAGCTTAGTTTTTGTCTCTTTAAAGTAGCTTATAAGACAGTTTTTAAATCTAAAAGTCATTATAAATCAGCTAGTTCCAATAATTATGCACTTTAATAATGCAAAGAATCTTAGGCAAGCACCTTTTTGGTGCGAGGTATGGTGTAATAATGACACTTATCGTTCGAATCAAGCCTTATTTAAAGACAAAAATACGTAGTGAAATTTGTTGCTAAGCTGAAAATTTAGCGCTTTACGGTTATACTGCAATGCTAAATTTTCCAACGGAAACCAACACTTATGTCGCAGCAAGCCAAGCCGGTGACTAAACCAAAAAGCTTTCAATCACTAATTTTTCGCCTGCAACAATTTTGGGCACAAAAAGGTTGCGTCATTATGCAGCCTATGGATTTACCAATGGGTGCGGGAACATTTCATCCGTCTACTTTTTTACGTGCAATTGGTCCTGAGCCGTGGAGCTCGGCCTATGCGCAAGGATGCAGACGCCCAACTGATGGACGTTATGGCGAAAACCCAAATCGATTGCAGCATTACTATCAATTTCAGGTAGCGCTTAAGCCTTCACCAGATAATATTCAAGAGCTTTATCTTGATTCTCTTAAAGCCTTAGGTATTGATCCATTAGTGCATGACATCCGATTTGTAGAGGACAATTGGGAGTCACCAACTTTGGGCGCTTGGGGTTTAGGTTGGGAAGTATGGATGAATGGAATGGAGATAACCCAGTTCACATACTTTCAACAAGCCGGTGGATTAGAGTGCAAGCCAGTAACTGGTGAAATTACTTACGGTTTAGAAAGATTGGCTATGTACTTACAGGGCGTAGAAAGTGTTTACGATTTAGTTTGGGCAACTGGTCCAAATGGTCCAGTATCTTATGGCCAAATTTTTCATCAAAATGAGGTGGAGCAATCTACTTATAATTTTGAAATTGCAGACACTGATCATTTGTTTAAAGCATTTGATCATGCTGAAAAAGAGGCAAATCTGCTTTTAGAAAAAGAATTAGCCTTGCCTGCCTACGAGCAAGTCATTTTGGCCTCGCATTGGTTTAATTTATTGGATGCTCGGCACGCAATTTCGGTAACTGAGCGTCAACGGTTTATTCTACGGGTACGTACCTTGTCTAGAGCAGTAGCCGAGTTATATTTAACTAGTCGCGAACGTTTAGGATTTCCATTACTTAACAATCAACAAATTGGAGAGTCAGAATGAGTGATTCTAAAGATTTTTTAGTTGAGTTAGGCACAGAAGAATTACCACCAAAGGCATTACGTGACTTATCCAATGCTTTTAAAGTCAGTATACAAGCTGGTTTAGCAGTGCAACGACTTCAGCATGGTGAAGTGGAAGTATTTGCAACGCCAAGACGTTTAGCTGTATTGGTTCATGACTTAGTGACGCAACAAGAAGATAAAGCCATTGAAAGAAAAGGCCCGCCTCTTGACCGCGCTTTTGATGAAAATAAACTTCCTACAAAAGCGGCTAATGCTTTTGCACAGAGTAATGGTGTGGATGTTTATGATTTGCACCATGTGAAAATGGGCAAAGGTACTTACTTGGTTTTTCGTGGATTTGAATCGGGTAAGGCCAGTAAAGAGATATTACCAGGCATTGTTAAAGAGGCCTTAGATCAGTTGCCAATTCCAAAGCGTATGCGTTGGGGCAATCGTAGTGAGAGCTTTGTGCGGCCTGTGCATTGGTTGTTAATGCTATTAGGAAATGAAATAGTTGAATGTGAAATATTAGGCTTGTCGGCCGACCGACTTACTTATGGCCACCGTTTTATGGCGCCACAAGAAATTAGTATTGAACAACCTTCAGCTTATAAAAATTTACTATCTCATGTCGGCCAAATTGTTCCGGTTTTTTCTGAACGTACAAAATTTATTGAAGACCAGGTTAATGCTGCAGCTGAGAGTGTTAGTGGACAAGCGGTTGTCGATAATGATTTACTCAATGAGGTAACGGCGTTAGTTGAAAAGCCCTATGCAGTTTTAGGAAGTTTTGATCAGCGTTATTTAGAGTTACCAGAAGAAGTATTGATTGAGACATTACAACAACATCAAAAATATTTTCCACTTCGTTCTGCAGACGGCGATATTCTGAATAATTTTATCACCATCAGTAATATCGACAGCAAGGAACCCGAGCAGGTGAGATTAGGTAATGAGCGTGTTATACATCCTCGCTTGGCTGATGCTGAGTTCTTTTATAAAAAAGATTTAGAACGTAGTTTAGAAAGCCGCATCGTTGATTTAGACAAAGTTGTTTTTCAAAGAGATCTGGGCTCACTGGGTGAAAAAGTTAAACGTATAGAGTCTCTTAGTTTGCATATGTTGCAAAACTTAGAAAAATCACCAAAAATAAGTGAAGACCAAGTAAGGCGTGCGGCTAGTTTATGTAAATGCGATTTGCTTAGTGATATGGTTGGAGAATTTCCAGAATTGCAAGGCGTTATGGGTCGTTACTATGCAATCCATCAAAAAGAAAATGTAGATGTTGCCTTAGCCCTAGATGAGCATTATTTACCACGTTTCTCTGGCGATGAATTACCTGGCCATATTCTTGGGCAGGTAATTTCAATTGCCGATAAATTGGATACAATTGTTGGAATTTTTGCAATTGGTAAAAAGCCAACGGGCACACGCGATCCTTTTGGATTACGTAGGCAATCGATTGGTGTTTTACGTATTATTATCGAAAAAGAATTAGACTTTGATTTACGTAATTTGGTTACAGCGTCTTTACGGTATATGCCTGAAGCATTGCGTAAGCCTGAAGTTATTGATGAGGTTTTTGTGTATTTACAGGAACGAGCTCGTGGTTATTTTCAAGACCATAATTCAACTAGCGATCAAATCGCATCGGTTTTTGCAACCAAGACAGGTAGTCCGTTAGATATGCAAAAACGTTTACAGGCCTTGCAAAAATTTGTACAAATGCCTGCAGCTCCAAATTTAGCTGCAGCAAATAAACGTGTTGCTAATATCCTTAAGAAAAATTCTGATGCGATTAAAGATTTAAGCAAAGTAGACATCAATGTAATGACTGAGAAATCTGAGTATGTACTTTATCAGGCCTTACAAACGGTTCATGGCGATGTGGATAGTTTGATGCAAGCACAACGTTATACGGATGTCTTGCTGCGTTTAGCTCGTCTAAAAGATCCGATCGATAACTTTTTTAATGATGTGATGGTAATGTCGGATGACCCAGCTGAAAGAAATAATCGTCTTAGTCTTTTGCTAGATTTCCACACTATATCAACTAATGTCGCTGATCTATCTTTACTTGATTTAAGCCCAAGTGAAGATCAGTAACTAGGACTGCTTCTATGATTAAGCAGGCAGCTGTCATTTTAGATAGAGATGGAGTAATTAATTTTGATTCTGATAGTTACGTTAAGAGTTTAGATGAATTTAAGCTTATGCCTAAAAGCGTACAAGCTATTGTAGATCTTCATAAGGCTGGCTGGCCAGTATTCATCGTGACCAATCAATCAGGTATAGAGCGCGGTTATTATGACGAAGCAACACTTGCCCAAATGCATGCTGAGCTTTATAAGCAAGTTCAAGCTTTAGGTGGTGACATTCAAGCAATCTATTACTGTCCACATCATCCTAAAAATGAATGCGCTTGCCGTAAGCCTAAGCCAGGTTTGTTTCAACAATTAGCATTGGAATATGAGATTGATTTATCGCAGTCTTATTATGTAGGTGATAAAATTACAGACGTTGAGGTGGCCCTATCCATTGATGCTCAACCTATTTTAGTTACTACAGGAAAAGGATCTAAATTCATTGAGCACGAGCTAGTAGTTAAGCAAGCAATACCGATTTATACAGAGTTACATGAATTTACACAGCATTTGTTATCAAAATCATTTACACCCAAACCATATATATAATTAAAGTATGAAATTTATTATCTTTATTCGCTCCATGCTTTTCAACCTGTTGTTGGTGCTGTGTACGATATTTTTTGGAAGTCTGGTCATTATCACTTTTCCTTTTGGGCGTAAAGTTCAATGGTTTTTTGTAGATCGTTATACAGATGGGGTAATGTTTTCTTTACGATTTGCAACAGGTGTTAGCTATACCGTTTCAGGCAAAGAAAATCTCCCAGAAAATGAAACTTGTGTATTTTGGTCTAAGCATCAATCAATTTTGGAGCTTTATACATTGCAGCATTTTATGCCTCGTCATACCTGGGTGTTTAAAAAAATTCTCTTACAGGTGCCGTTTTTTGGTTGGGGCTTGCGTGCAATAGAAGCCATTGGTATTGATCGAAAAGGTGGCCGCTCTGCGGTAGAGCAAATAATTGAAATTGGAAGCCAGCGTTTGAACAATGGGATTAGTGTGATGTTATTTCCCGAAGGTACGAGGATGCCCATAGGTAAAACACGTAAATATGGCCGCAGTGGAGCGTACCTCGCAAAAGAAACTGGGCATAAGATTGTTCCGATTGCACATAATGCAGGTGAGTTTTGGCGTCGTCAAGATTTACTTATTTATCCAGGTGAAGTTAAGGTAGTGATAGGTGAACCTATTGATCCAAGCAATAAAACAGTTAATGAAATTACTGCCGAAGCCAAAAAATGGATTGAAGCAACCCAGAAAGAAATAAGTCCATTATATGCAAAAAAATCAGCATATTATGAGGCGCGGGGAGATCAAGATACCTCGGGTGATTTGGAAGACAGTCGAAAGATTTAATAGTGGAAATTTTTTTATGAATAAAGCATTTACAGCTGTACGTTCTACTTTAGCAGGTGCGGTTATTATTCCAAGCACTATGTTAAATTGTTTAATGGTGGTGTTAACTATTCCATTTGGCCATAAAAAACAATATATTTTTGCACGTAGCTGGGCCAATATTGGGCACTATGCTTTGGTCGGTCTCACAGGTTTGAGTTATGAAATTGAAGGTAAAGAAAACTTGCCTGAAACCCCAAGTGTGGTGTTGATGAAGCATCAATCAGCATGGGAAACTATGTTAATTTTTAGAATAGTCCCTCAGTTTGTTATTGTTCTTAAACGTGAGTTAATGGCTATACCTGTTTTCGGTCAAGCCTTAAGTCGTTTAAAGTTTATAGATATCGATAGGAAAAGCGGTGCCTCTGCAGTAACTCAAGTAATTGAAAAAGGTAGTGAACGTTTGGCTGATGGTTTATGGGTATCTATTTTTCCTGAAGGCACTCGTATGCCTGTTGGTCAGACCAGGCGTTTTGGTAAAAGCGGTGTCATCTTGGCAAAAGAAGCTAATGTTCCATTAGTATTAATTGCTCACAATGCAGGTGAGTTTTGGGGTGGGAAGTCTCTTATGGTGCATCCTGGAAAAATTAAAGTGATTATCGGAGAGCCAATTTTGCCTGAAGGTAAAACCGCAGATCAAATGCTTGAAGAGGCAACTGCATGGATGGAAAATACCATGCGTGAGAACTTTCCATTGTATAAAGAGAAAGCTGAAGAGTTTGAAGCTTTAGAACAAAAGCAAGCGGCATAAAATATATAAATAGCTAATAGTCAGGAAATAAAAAAGACTCCAAATGAACTGAACCCCAAACCTTGGACAGTTTAGTTTTAAACAATGGACTGAGTTCTGTACTGCACAGGGCTCAGTCCTTTTAGTTTAAGCTGTATTCGTTCATGGTTATAGTATTTTATATAATCATGAATCTGCTTCTCCAGTTCTTCAATACACTTGGGCTTACTTAGGTAAATAGTTTCACACTTCAAGGTACCAAAGAAGCCTTCCATTAATGCGTTATCCAGGCAGTTTCCTTTTCTGCTCATACTCTGCGTTATGTGATGCTGTTTAAGGGTTTTGCTAAACGCATTCATCTGATAATGCCACCCTTGGTCAGAGTGAAGCATGAGCGCTTTCTTGCGCTTTGTCGGCAATAACTTGATGGCTTGATCCAACATGTCTTTCACCAGCGTAAAGACCGGGCGTCGGGACAAGGTATAGCTGATGATTTCATTGTTGTAGCAATCCAGTATCGGAGACAGATAGAGTTTGTCATGACCGACTTTAAACTCCGTAATATCCGTTAACCACCGTTGTTGTGGGCGCGAGGCCGTGAATCGTCTTTTAAGTTTGTTGTTAGTAATCTTGCCTTCTTCGCCCTTATAAGAACGATATTTCTTGACTCTGATTTTTGCTCGTAAACCCATTTGCTTCATCAGTTTATAGATTAACTTATGATTGTATTTATGGCCTTGGTGCCTAAGCGCTAAGGTAACTCGTCGATAGCCATAGCGTCCTTTGTGGGCGTGATAAATCTTGCGAATCAAACGTTTAAGACCCTCGTACTTATCAACCAAACTTAAGCGACTGGATTGATAATAAAAACTGCTTTTTGGCATGTTGGTAACGCACAACAGCAAAGGCAGTGCATAACGAACACGTAGGTCTTGAATTAGCCTTGCTTTTTCGGGTTGCTTGGTGTCGCTGGCAAGGCATCGAGCTTTTTTAGATACTCATTCTCCGCACGTAGATAGTCAAGCTCACGCTTTAGCTCAGCTATCGTTTTCTCATCGTCAGGTTTGTCAGCAATGTAAGCATTCTTGGCTTTCTTAGACATAGGACGCTTTCCTTTAGGTTTTGGCATGAGACCTAGCATACCATCGCTTGCATACCGCTTTCGCCACACACCGACTAAACTGGGTGACGTGATACTAAACTGGAGTGCTGTATCGGCTTCGCTTAAGCCCTCTTGCTCCATGACGGTCAGAACTTGATACTTGAAATCAGCTGAATAGACTGCCTTACTACGTTTGGGCCTGATGGCTTCAACACCACCAAACTTATATTGCTTTACCCATTTATCAACAGTGCTTTTATAAGCAATACCAAAGTGCTTAGCTGTGGCCTGTAAGCCATTGCCTGCATCGTAATAAGCAATCACAGATTGCTTAAAGATTAAATCATACTTCATAGAAAAACCCCATAAGTTGTGTCCAACTTATGGGGTTCAGTTCATTGATGCGGGCTTTTTTATTTTCAGAAAATTTTTAAATTAAAAAAAAGTTTGAATAATCCGGAGCATGCTTTTTCTACCAAATCTAAAACATCTTCAAAGCCCTTTGATCCACCATAGTATGGATCAGGAACAGAGTGCAGAGATATATTATTAGAGAAACTTAAAAACATTTTTACCTTATCTTGGTATTCGATTGGGCATATTTCAATAAGATCTTCATAATTAGCTTTATCCATTGCTAAAATCAAATCGAATTTCTCAAAGTCATTTTGATGCACCGCTCTTGCTCAGAGAAAACTCAAATCAACACCACGTTGTTTTGCAGCTTTCATCATACGAGCATCAGGCTTATTACCCTCGTGATAAGCACCAGTACCTGCAGAGTCGACAAGGACACTATTTTTCAGGTCAGCCTCTTGTAACATACTCTCAAATACAGCATGCGCCGTTGGCGAACGACAAATATTCCCCAGACAAACAAAGAGAACACTTTTAGGCTTCACTTTAAGGGAAATCATAAATTACATAGAATTAAGAATACGTTCTACTCGAGCCAAGTCTTCTGGAGTATCAACTCCATGACCAGGAACACCATTAGCAATAGCCATTTTTATGTTTAATCCGTAATCTAAAGCTCGTAACTGTTCAAGCTTTTCTGTCTGCTCATGCTCTGTGGGATTAAGAGTTAGTAACTTCTTTAAAGTAGAGACTCTATAAGCATAAAGGCCTAAGTGTCTATAGGCAGTAAACTTTTCATTGTCTCTAGGATACGGAATTGCAGCCCTACTAAAATACTGTGCATAATTATTTTTATTGAAAACTACTTTAACAATATTGGGATTTTGCAAACTATCAAAATCATGCAAAGGCAGGCATAAAGAGGCAATCGCTGCATTAGAGTCTAGTTCTAGCATATTGGCAACCTGGTCAAGCAGCGAAGGAACCATTAAAGGTTCATCACCTTGCAGATTAACCACTATAGTATCTGAGGGCCACGCTTTTTTAAGGGCAACTTCGGTTATACGATCAGTACCATTTTGATGATCCATTGAAGTCATTTCACAAGCTACACCCTTTCGTAAAACCACTTCTTTAATACGATCATCGTCAGTTGCAACAAGTACTTCTTCAGCATTTGACTTAAGAGCTTTATCAATTACATGTTCAATCATTGTCTGATTTTGTAGCTGTTTAAGAGGCTTACCCGGTAAACGGCTTGAAGCAAAACGTGCTGGAATAACTAATTTATAGGTCATTTCTTTCTCTAAGTTTTACGCCAAGAACTTCAATAAGTTTAGCTTGATCATCAACATTCATTTTCACTTCAACCGGCAGATACCAAAAATTCTCAGCAAAGATATAAGGGTACTTTACTGCATCTTTTTCAGTCATAATTAATATATCATTTTCATGCTCAACAAAAAAATCTTTTGGCATTAAGGCATGATCAGGAAGTGAGTGACGCATAACCTCTATGCCCATGCTTTCTAATAGTGTAAAAAACCGTTCTGGATTTCCAATCCCAGCAAACGCATGCACTGTTTTACCATGAAACCATTTTAGGTCGCACACTTCAGCTTCCGAGTTTAATTTTTTAAGATCTTTAGATTGCAAATCAAACTGCATACCATGAACATCTATTAAAGACTCATGAGTAGCTTCACCATTCACCAATACCATGTCAACACTATCAACACGGCTTAACGGCTCACGCAAAGGGCCAGCTGGTAATAAGTGCTGATTACCAAAGCCTCGCTGTCCATCAATAATTAGGATTTCAACATCACGTTGTAGTCTGTAATGCTGCAAACCATCATCGCTAAGTATTAAACTAATTTCTGGGTTCTGATCGAGCAGCATTTGTGCTGCTTCAAGTCTATTGCTACCTACAGCAAACGGTACCGAGGCAAGCTTATGAATCATACGAGCCTCATCACCTACTTCTTCAGCCGTTGAGGATTCTGTCAGCACTACGGAATGTTGTTTTGATTTTGAGCCACCATAACCCCGGCTAATTACACCAACTGTATATCCTAATTTGCGTAATTCTTGAATTAAAAATAGTACAACTGGAGTTTTACCAGTTCCACCTACCGAGATATTCCCAACAACAATAACAGGAACACTAAATTGATGGTTAACGCTATAGGATTTTTTTAATTTTTTTTCACGAGAAAGTCGTACTGTGTCAAATGCTTTACTTAAACCACGTAATAAAACATTTGGTTTTTTCTCTCCGTACCAAAGATTCGTAAAATAGTTTTCAAGTTTGTTACGCATGGATATACTTAATGATCAGCCGACTGCAATTGTTGAAGCTTTGCGTATTGACCATTTACTGACAACAGACTTTGATGCGTACCACGCTCTATCACCTTACCCTGTTCCATCACCAGAATTTCATCTGCCATTTCAATAGTAGATAAACGATGAGCTATCACTAAGGTCGTGCACTCTTGCATGAGTCTTTGCAATTCGTTTTGCACTAAACGCTCTGACTCTGTATCTAACGCAGAAGTTGCTTCATCTAATACTAATATTGGTGCATTTTTCATAATCGCTCTAGCTATGGCAATACGTTGGCGTTGGCCACCAGATAAAAGCACTCCTCTATCACCAACTTGTGTATCCAAACCGTTAGGCATCCCTTCAATAAACTCCATAACATGCGCTGCTTCAGCCGCTTTAATTACATCCTCACGAGAGTAGTCTCCGTCATATGCGTATGCGATATTATTAGCTATAGTGTCATTAAATAAAAATATATCTTGTCCAACATATGATATTACACGTCGCAGAGTTTCGAGTTTATACTCACGAATATCTTTACCCGCTAACTTGATTGATCCAGATTGCACATCATAAAAACGTGGCAGTAAGCTTGCGACAGTAGATTTTCCACTACCTGAACTTCCCACAAAAGCCAGCATTTTTCCCTTGGGCAACGAAAAGTCTAGCTTAGAAATTACTTGTTCATCTTTACCAGGATAGGCAAAGCAAACGTCTGTAAAAGTAAGGCTAGTATCTGTCGGCACTGTAGTAATTGTTCCTTGATCTGTTTCAGCGCTTGAATCAAAAACCTCAAAAATACTTCCGGCTGAAGCAACTCCCATTTGAATCACTTCATTTATATTCAGTAATTTTTTAATGGGTGTATTTATGAGAATAAGCGCCGTTAGAAACGAGGTAAACTCGCCGGTTGTTAAGTTGGTATGCCAAGCAGCAAAATACACTACTAATGCAACCGCAGTTCCAGCAACAAGCTGAATCAAAATATTACTTGCAGCCTTAGTTAACAAAACTTTCATATTTCCATTAAAATTCTGATCATTGCTAATGCCAAACTTTGAATTCTCAATTGCTTGTCCATTGAATGCTTTAACTACTTTATGGCCAATTATTACCTCTTCAGTTGTTTGCGTAATATCTGAAACTGAGCCTAAAATACGCTTGCTATAGCGATTAAATAACTTACTTACCAGTCTTATTATCAACATTAAGAAAGGTATAACAGCAAAAACAAAAAGCGAGAGCTGCCAACTTTTAACAAACATAATAGCCAAAAGGACTACGATTGTTGCACTATCTTCAATTAAAGAACGCAGCGCTCTACTTGAAGCCTGTGCCACTTGCTCAATATGAAATGTCATTTTTGCCGTAAGTTCTGCGTCGTTGGTACTGTCTAAATATGTGTTATCAAGTAATGTGTATTTAGAAAACAGTTCTTTACGTAAGGTAAAAATAACTTTACGAGCTAGTTTACCCATGTAATAGGTAGTGCCCGCTGAAGATATACCTCTGATAACAAAAATCATAAACAAAAATAGAGGTATCCATTTCAACCAAAACGGGACACGTTCTATCATTACTTTATCAACAACATCTTCAATGATTAAGGCTAATAAGCCTTGTGAAGCAGATAAAAATACCAGAGAAATAATTATTAATGGAAATAAAGACTTAAAACGAAAAACATAACCAAGCAGTCGCTTAAAAATTATTTTTGATGGTGGGTCTAAATGAATAAAAGGCATAAGCAGTTTACTTTTAAAGTGGATTGCTTGAGGGTTGCATATTTAATGCATCTGGCTTATTTTTTACCAGTTACCGTTACAATATTAAGATTAGCAAAACCGAGTCGCCCTGCCACATCCATCGCATTGACAACTGATTGATGGGTAGCTTTACCATCGGCACGAATGGTTACAGGCATGCCTCTATCATTACCAACTTCAGCTTCTAAAGCGTCACGCAAAGTTGACGGATCACTATTGATAAGTTCTTTTTCATTAACGAAATACTTACCATCAACAGTCACTACAATTTCCAATGAAGGATCCAGACTTGCAGGAACTTCAGTTATGGCTTCTGGCAAATTAACTTTTAACTCAGACTCTTTAGTAAAACTAGTTGAAACCATGAAAAAAATCAAAAGTAAAAATACAACATCAATCAAAGATGTAAGATTCACTTCTGGTTCATTAAGTCTTCGTGGGTGTAAATTCATAATACTTACTAGTTACTTAATTTAGTTGCGGTTGGCTCAATACCAGCAAGAGGCAATTTCCCTTCCATGCTCTGTAATAAACGTATAGATTCTTTTTCCATATCAACCACAATCTCGCTAACTCGACCATGCAAAAAACGGTAAGCAATTTTTGCAACAATCGCAACTGATAAACCCGCAGCTGTGGTTATAAGTGCTTGCGATATACCACCAGCTAACACTCCTGGGTCACCTACACCTTGGGTAACAATGGCATTAAATACTTTAATCATTCCCCATACCGTACCAAGTAATCCCAACAATGGTGCTGTTTCAGCAACCGTGCCTAAGGTATTTAGATATTTTTCCATCTCATGTACAACGTGCCTACCAGTGTCTTCTATACTACTTTTAATTACTTCGGTAGATTGATTTCTATGTACCAAACCAGCCGCTAATACTCGGCCTAATGGAGAGCTATTGTGCAATGCACGTAAACGCTCTTCATCTATCTGATGGTTTTTAATCCAACTCCAAACAGTCTCTGTCAGCTTGGGTGGTATGACTTTATCTTTACGCAGAGCAACAAGACGGTCAATAAGAATAATAACGGTTAGAACAGAACAGACCAATAGTGGCCACATAATCCAACCACCCGCTCTAAAAATTTCGTACATATAATCTCGCTATTTGCTTAGTTGCATTTTTATTTATTTGAAACATTTTAACAGCCTATAGGACCAAATATGCAACTTATTTCGAGTTAAAACAGCACTTTATGCTAACATTCTTAGCTTCATTTCTGACAATCTTGATGCCAATATCGGCATTCAGTATCAATCCATGCTTCTGTGGAAATTTCACCATAAACATTGATATAAAAATTAAGCTGGCCAGTATCTGCAATGGTATAAACATCTTCACTCATTAATTCCCACCTTTCCAGTACATCTTCCTTAGGAAACCGCCAACGGTTAGCGAAACCAGCTGGAATAACTGATATTTGAGGACTTACAGCATTAACAAATTGCTGAGTTGATGAAGTACCACTTCCGTGATGGGGGACTAATACGATATGACTTTGTAAGTCATTGTTTTTATCGACTAATACTCGCTCAGCTTCTTTTTCAATATCACCTGTAAGTAAAATACTCTTTCCATGCAAACTTACTCGTAAAACACATGAATGATTATTAGTATTTTGGGTTTGTAAGTTCTTGTATGGGTACAAAAACTTGAAATCTACGCCATCCCAATTCCACGAATACCCAGCCTCACAAGCCTTTGTAAAACTAATACTATCTGCACTTGGAGCAATAATTTCCTGTGGCTTAAAATTCTCCCTAATAAGTTCAAAACCGCCTGCATGATCATTATCGCTATGACTTAAAACTAAATAGGAAATATTACGAATATTTTCAGCATATAACCAAGGGGTAATAACTCGTTCAGCTGAACTACTACCGCTACTGAAAGAAGGACCAGTGTCATATAAAAGATGATGTGTGGCTGTTTGCAAAAAAACACTGAGTCCCTGCCCAACATCAAAAACAGTAATTGATAATTCATTGGAATTTACGTTTTTACTCGAAAAACCAAAAACAAATGGCAATAGCAGTACCATACTATATCTTCTGGAAAGCACACTTTTTGGAATAATGAATGGGATAAGTAAAATAAAAAATAAAAATGCATTCGCAATATTCATTTGCAAGTCAATCTGAGAAATAGGGAAATTAGAACATTTTTCAATTTTCTCCCAAAGAAACCCCAGCCACTTATGTTGCCAATTAATCAATGTATATGCAATTTCTGGAAATATTCTTATTAACATTAAGCTGAGTAGCAAAACAGGTACTACTGTAAATGTAAAAATCGGTATTAATAAAAAATTTACAAAAGGTGCAATAATACTGATTTTAGCAAAGACAAATGCCACTGGTACTGACATAAAAAAAACTAAGTAAAATTGTAATTTTGCTGCTTGTTTAAATTTAGATTTTTGAGAATCAATAAAATTTGGTTCAAAGCTTAATAACATTTTTTCGCGAGAAATCAAAAGTAGCAATATCGCTACCGCTAAAAATGAAAACCATGTACCAGCCGACAATATAGCCTTGGGATCAATAAGTAATACCGCAATTAAGGCAATACTCAAAATGCTACTTGCTTTAAATTTTCTTGCGCTAAGACTGCATATAGTAAGAGATATAAGCATTATACAAGCACGCTGTGTAGACACAGAGAATCCCGCCATTGCAGCATAAAAACAAGCACATAACATACTTATAGACAATGCTAGATAGAGAGGTATAGGTCGTGTATTTTTTTTCAGTACTCTTACTTTTACTAAAAATAGATAAAGTAACTTCCCCAAATAAAAACCAAATATTGCAGCTATTCCAATATGCAAACCAGAAATGGCTAGTAGATGACTTGTGCCAGTATTTTGTAAAACCTGCCATTGTTCTGTGGTGATATCATCACGAATTCCTAAACCTAGCCCTAAGATTAGACCGGAAAATTGCGAATTACTTGGCAATTCGCGTTTAATCTCTTTAGCTAAATTTGCCCTAAATCTAAGCCAGGGGTATTTTTTATATTCAATTTTTTCTGGCAAGGCTCGTAGATACGCTGTTGCACCAACATCTTGTAAATACAACCATTTTTCATAGTCAAAGCTGTGTTTATTACGAAGCCCGCGAGTTGTCTTTAAACGCAAATTCCAGAGCCAACAATCACCAGCATTAAATTCGATTTCAGATTTATTCTTTCCAATCTGTTTGATGTTTGCACTGACTCGAATTCGCTTTACATGTGTTATTTTAGAAGGATAACTAGTGGTTGTTATTGGTTTAATAATGAAACGAGCAAAATCAGATTGGTTTTGAGTAAGTGAACTTATGCAGGCTGGTATCCGAATATCTTGGGAAATCACATCGGCAGCTAAAGAATGCTTTAGATAATTACCAGCCTGTAACCACGCCCTTGAATAGCCAGAAAAACAAGCAAATAAAACCATACTAAGGAGTATGTATAAAGAAAAATAGCTTTTTGAAAAATATGTTAATTTTGCAAATACAAAGCCCAGGCTAAGTAAAGCAATGAAAATTACCAGCAGGCATTCAAACGAGATTAATTTTGAGCTTGTCTGTAACAACAAATTACCCAATACAAAGGCTGCAGTAGAGAGTAATAACAAAAAATTTCGGGTATAAGAATTGCCATTTTTGGCAACGAGTTCAAAACCTAGACCAGACTCTGAGTCTAAGCCATCCATGGAGTGAGACATAAAACTGCTTCCTTGCAATTTATTAAATCAAATGATTGTTAGCCAGAGTATAACTAAGTCGTTAGAATAGCACCATGCCACGTCGCTTTTTCAAACGAATACTCCCCGACCCCATTAAGGTTCAAAATGCGTCTTATATGCGTCATTTTAAGTCTTTTGCTGAAAATAGACAGCTTTGGACAACTAAGCGGCGGAATATTGTATGGGGTTTAGCGATTGGATTATTCATAGGTTTCCAACCTATTATTCCGCATGTTTTAACAGCAATTCTTCTCTCCATTTGGTTAAGAGCCAATATTCCTATGGCAGTTGCAGCCGCTCTTCTTAATAACCCCATCACTTTAGTTCCTATGTATTACTTAGGCTATAAGGTAGGTTGCACCATTCTCAACGTACCAGCATTTGCAATGTCAGAAGATACGACAAAGCTAGAATTTATAAAAGAATTATTCACTATACATTTACAGCCTTTGATGCTTGGTTGCTTTGTAACTGGACTATTCTTTGCTTTAATTTGCAGCTTTGGACTTAATGAGTTTTGGAAATGGAATGTATTAAATAAACGTAAGAAGCGTATTTTTAATGCTGGTGAATCTGCACGCCTACGTCAAGATAATATAGAGAAAAAAGAAAACGATTAAATACTTATCAAGTCTCCATGATCTAGCTTTAAAGTTCTATCCATTTTTCCAGCAACCTGCATATCATGAGTGACTATCACCATACTTGTCTGATAGTTGTTTTTGAGATCTAAAAGTAACTGCATCACTGCATCACCTGTTTCACTGTCTAGATTCCCTGTAGGTTCATCGGCAAGCAAAAGTGCCGGTTTAGTCACTAAAGCTCTTGCAATGGCTGCTCGCTGACGCTCTCCTCCCGATAACATTCCAGGCTTATGTTCTAGTCTATGACCCAAGCCTACTTGCTCTAAAATTTCCCTTGCCTGCTTAAACGCATCACTAGGTTTTACACGACGTATCAAAAAAGGCATTGCCACATTTTCTAATGCTGAGAACTCAGCTAAAAGATGATGAAACTGATACACAAAACCTAAATATTGATTACGCAAATCTCCACGCTTAGTTTCATTGACAGCACTTAAGTTGTTTCCACACACCTCTACTGTTCCTAATGTTGGAGAGTCTAATCCGCCCAAGAGCTGTAAGAGAGTAGTTTTTCCTGAACCAGATGCACCAATTACTGCCAAAGATTCACTTTGTGCCAAGTCTAAATTAATACCTTGTAGCACCTTGATTTCTCTTTCGCCATCGATAAAACTTCGACTGAGATTTTGACAACTAAGGACTGTATTTGAAACGCTTTTATTCATGTCGTAATACCTGTGCAGGTTCTGTGCGTGCTGCTTTCCATGCAGGATAAAGGGTTGCAAGCAAGGATAAACCAATAGAAATAAGTGCAATTAAAAAAATGTCTGGCCAGTGTATTGCTGAAGGTAAGTCGGTAATCAGATAAACATCATCTGCCAAGATATCAATATTAAATAACGATTCAATACCAGAAAGAATTTTCTCAATATTTAATGCCAACAATATACCAAGTACAACGCCCCATAAGGTTCCTATCAAACCAATTATGGCTCCCTGTGTCATGAATATACTCATGATTTGTCTAGCCCGAGCCCCCATGGTTCTGAGAATGGCAATATCACCTTGTTTGTCATCAATAACTAACATTAAAGTAGACACAATATTAAAAGCTGCTATAGCAATGACCAAAAGTAATACGATGAACAAAATTTGTTTGGTGGCAGCAACTTGTCGAAACAGGTCTCGATTATTACGCGTCCAGTCTTGAACATAATAAAGACCACCGACAGATTCAGCGACTTGCACTGCTGTTTCACCAGCTTTAAATGGATCATCTACATACAAGCGAACACCAGAGACTTGATCCTTTAATTTATACAGCCTTGCTGCGTCTTCAATATGTATAAAAGCGATATTTTTATCAAACTCACTCATTCCTACTTCAAAAATTGCAGACACCGTAAAGCGACGCATACGTGGTATTAAACCCGCTGGTGTGATAGTTCCTTGAGAAATCAAAAGCACAAGCTTATCACCGACTTTTGCATTTAATTCATCAGCTAATTGTGAGCCAATAACAATTTCATAAGAACGGTTCTCAAAGTTATCAAAATTGCCAGACTTAATTTGATTCTGATTTTTCAAATCCGCCAACTCATCTTTTGGATTAACCCCACGAATCTGTACCGCACTTAAACCATCTCCAAAAGTGAGCATGCCATAGTCTTCAATATATGACGTTGCTTTATGCACATTTGGAATAGAAGCCGCGATTTGAATTATTTGTTCGGCATTGTCCAATGTCTGTTGAGTTCCACTTATTGAGGCATGTGGCGCTAATGATAAAATACGCTTTTCCAGTTCATTTTCAAAACCATTCACAACTGATAAAACGGTAATTAAAACCATAACGCCAACAGCGATACCGGTCATAGCAATTTTAGAAATTAAACCTATAAAATTACTTTTTTTCTCACGCTTTGAGCGTCCACGCGCGTATCGCCAGCCAATATTTGCTTCAAACCATTTCATACCGAAGACTCTAGCTTTAAGAGCTTAGAAAATACAATTTTAATCATATCGTAAAGCCTCTCCAGGCTCTATGAGTGCAGCTTTTCTTGCTGGATAAATAGCCGCTAAAGCAGTCAACACCAGAGCAAGTATTACAGTGAATACTATATTAGAAATTTGAATCTCGTAGGGTAAACCCTGTATTAACATTAAGTCTTTGGGAAACAAACTAAAGCCAAAGCTTCGCTCTAAGAACGGCAAAATTATATTTACATTTATAGTAATAAGTACCCCAAGAATAACCCCAGCAAAAGTACCTATAATTCCGATAAATAAGCCTTGAGTAAAAAAGATGCGTGTTACTGAATTTGGCGTCATTCCCAAGGTTCTAAAAATAGCAATGTCGTGACGTTTATCTTTAACCACCATCATCAAAGTTGACACAATATTAAAAGCCGCTACGGCAACGATTAACAAAAGTAAAATAAACATGACTGTTTTTTCCATTTTCACAGCTCGAAAAATACTGGCCTGCTCTTTGGTCCAATCAGTGACTTTAAAATTACTAAGATCTGTGGAATTACTTAATTGAGCATTCAGCTCCGGAGCTAAAAATGGGTCTTGCAAGCGTAAACGATAGCCTTGGGTATTGGTTGATTTTGACTGCAAACGAAGTAAATCCGACTTATGCATATAAACATCACGGCGATTAATTTGTGGATGATCAAAATGAAAAATTCCGCCAATGCGATAACGCCGTAATTTTGGTGTCAAATCAGCTGACTGGGCTTGGCTTTGGGGCAATATTAATGTGACATCATCATTAATACCAACACCCAGTTCTACTGCAAGCGCGTCACCAATTAATAATTTATCGCTTCCGGCTTGTAAAACTTGTGCCTTACCAATCAACATACGTTTACTTAATTGGGTAACCGCATCCTCATAGTCTGGTTCTATGCCATGTATATTTATACCAGCTAATTTATCCTTATTAGCCAACATGCCAACACCTTTTGCATAAGGTGCAACACTAATCCCTGAGTTTTGAGGAGTTAACATTAGCTGCAATTTGTCTAAGGACAGTTCAGTGTTAGCATCTGAATTAGTTGCTGGAGTAATAACAACATGTGTACTTGACCCAAGAATTCGTTCTCGCAAATCATTACCAAAACCATTCATAACTGAGATCACCACAATTAACGAGGCTATTCCTAACATGATGCCAATCAAAGATACCAATGCTATAAATGAAACGAATCCATTTCGGCGCCGACTACGAAAATAACGCCATCCCAGAGCTATCTCGAGAGGGCCATGCATCGAAGATGGTGTTGATAAGGCATCTGAAGTAGATGCTTGTTGCTGATCTGACATAAAGACATTATAAGGCCTTACTCACAGCTTATTGAATTAGCTGATAAAATTAGCTTTAGATTGTTTAAATACTGAGCTCAATTTTTCAATAAAGAGTTACAATATGGCACAACATAGCTGCTAATTAAGTGTGTGAGTGCTATGATATAAACCGTATTTTAAGGAGATTGTTATGCCTAAGTTTAAAAACCTAATAATTGTTGGTGCAACAGCATTTGCTGCAAGCTTTTTGCTAGGCACAAATTACGCCTCGCTACAGGCTGAAACTTTAGTTATTAAAGACACAGGCCAGTTTTACAGTACTCAAAAACCAAAGAAAGGCATGTCTAAAGCTCAGGTTCGTAAAATCTACGGAGAACCAATTAAGACTTATTCGGCCATTGGAGAACCACCAATAACACGTTGGAAATTTGCAGAGTTCACAGTGTATTTTGAATATAATCATGTTGTACATGCCGTTAATAACTCTAGAGTTCGCAATCGCTAAATTTCATATACATCAGCTTAGAATATTTAAATAAATACCTGATAAATAACAACTTTATATAATAAAACAAGCTCTTTTTAAGGGCTTGTTTTTATTTTTTCGTAGTAAAACTCTATATCAAATGACTTCAGTTTTTTCACAATCTACGCTTTCACAACAAGCGGATAAGCCTCAGCACTGGGGACAGCTTTATGGTAATTCAGATGCATTGGCAATTGCTCATGCAGTGCAAAATTCTAATAAACCTTTATTAATTATTTGTCAGAATACTCATGAAGCAATTCGATTAGAAGAAGCATTGAGCTTCTTTTTAAGCGAAGATTCACAAGCACGATCTTCAAGTCAAAAAAATGCAATTGCGTCTAGAGTTCTACATTTTTCAGATTTAGAAACTTTACCCTACGATCGCTTTTCACCGCATCCAAACATCTTGTCCCAGCGCTTAAAAACGCTTTATCAAATTAGTCAGCTTAAAAATACTACACAAAACCCACCGATTATTGTTACCAGTCTGAATAATGCATTACTTCGACTGCCGCCTCGCAGTTATGTTAAAGCCAATAGCTTATTACTTAGACCTGGCAATGAATTTGACTTAGGTGGTTTTAGACACCAACTACAACGTGCAGGATATTATGCAGTTACAGAAGTTCGTGGACCAGGTGAATTTGCAGTACGAGGGAGCTTGTTGGATTTATTTCCAAGCGGGCACCAGGTGCCATTTCGCATTGATTTATTCGATAAGGAAATTGAAAGCATTCGCAGTTTTGATGTAGACACACAACGCACAATTGCCAAACTCCCAGAATTAAAACTACTTCCGGCACGAGAATTTCCATTACACGAAGAGGCCCGTAAAGAATTCCGTCAACGATATAGAGAGCGCTTTGAAGGTGACCCAACTACAAGTCCAATCTATCAAGACGTAACGGATGGCCACACGCCACCGGGTGTCGAGTATTTCTTACCCCTTTTTTTTGAACGCACAGATACACTTTTTGATTACCTACCTGAGAATTGCTCCTTATTACTGCATCAAACCACTCCACAATTTCTACAGGAGAAAATGCAAGACAATTGGCAAGAAATTCAAGATAGATACGAACAGCGTGCCCATGACATTGAGTACCCAATCTTACGTCCCGATGAGATTTTTATTCAACGCAAGGTTTTTGAAGATGCCATTAACAGTAGCCCTAGGATTTACACCGAATCATTAGAGATTGACCCTCTCAAGCAAGAAATTAATAATATTGATGAATCTCAATGGCAAAATTTTTCAAGCAAAGCCTTGCCTAGCCTACGAATAGACGCACGACATGAACATCCATTACATGCATTCGAGAGTTTTTTACTAGAGCATACTCAACCCTGTTTAATTGTTGCAAATACGGCAGGCAGGCGAGAAATTATTGCTGAGTATTTGAGAGAAAATCACATCGGTTTTTCTGAAGTTAAGGATTGGCATAAATTCACACAAACTAGACCTAAGCTGGGTTTAACAGTTTGCCCTTTGGATGCTGGCTTGCTAACTGAAGAATTTAGCTTAATTACTGAAGCTCAATTATTTGGTGAAAAAGTAAAACAATCACGACGTCAAAGGAAAAAGCGTGACCCAGCGACTATTATCAGGGACCTAACTGACCTAACGCCAGGTAGTCCAGTAGTACATGAGCAACATGGTATTGGTCGCTACATGGGACTTGAAACACTAGATCTTGGAGGTCTTAAAAACGAGTTTTTACTTTTACATTATGCGGGTGGCGATAAGCTTTATGTTCCAGTGCATGCGCTTCATTTAATCACTCGTTATACTGGCAGTAGCCCAGACAAAGCCCCATTACACAGATTAGGCAGTGACAACTGGCAACGCGCCAAAAAACGTGCGGCGGTAAAAGTCCATGACATGGCTGCAGAACTTTTAGATATTTATTCACGTCGAGCGGCACGCAAAGGCTTTGCATTTCCGATCAATGACCATGAGTATCACCTTTTTGCCGAAGCTTTTCAATATGAAGAAACCCCTGATCAAGCTGCAGCCATTGTTGATGTATTAGATGACATGCGCAGCGAACAACCCATGGATCGCGTTGTGTGCGGCGACGTAGGTTTTGGTAAAACAGAAGTAGCATTACGCGCTGCATTTGCCTGTATCAATGCTGGAAAACAATGCGCCATCCTTGTTCCAACAACCTTATTGGCTCAACAACATTATCAAAGTTTTAGAGATCGGTTTGCTGATTGGCCTTTTAAGATTGAAGTGCTTTCACGCTTTCGTTCGGCAAAAGAAACTAAAGAAGTTCTTAAACAATTAATAGAAGGGAAAGTGGACGCAGTCATTGGCACACATAAATTATTGTCAAAAGATATTAAATTTAAAGACTTAGGATTAATTGTAGTTGATGAAGAGCATCGCTTTGGTGTAAGACATAAAGAGCGTTTAAAAGATTTACGTTCCGAAGTTGATGTACTAACTTTAACTGCTACACCTATTCCAAGAACATTAAACATGGCTCTTGGCGGCATTCGAGAATTATCTTTAATAACTACAGCGCCGGTTGACCGTTTAGCGGTGAAAACCTTTGTTAGCACTTGGGATGAAAACCTAATTCGTGAAGCCTGCTTACGTGAAATTCGCCGTGGCGGACAAGTTTATTTTGTTCATAATGAAGTCAAAACATTAGAAAATCTTGCTGACGAATTACAAAAACTGTTACCTGAAGCGGATATTCAAGTAGCGCATGGGCAAATGACTGAGGGCAAGCTTGAACAAGTCATGCTTGATTTCTATCATCGTCGTTTTCAAATTTTGCTTTGTACCACCATTATTGAATCAGGAATTGACAACCCAAGTGCCAATACCATTCTGATAAATAGAGCCGATAAATTTGGTTTATCTCAGTTACATCAATTGCGCGGTCGGGTTGGACGCTCTAGTCATCGTGCATATGCTTATATGCTCATTCCAAACCGGACGGCACTTAGTGACGATGCAGAAAAACGCATCGCTGCAATTGAAGCCATGGATGAGCTTGGTACGGGCTTCATGCTAGCAACGCATGATTTAGAAATTCGAGGCGCTGGTGAGTTATTAGGTAAAGGACAAAGTGGTCAAATCCAAGAAGTTGGATTTACCCTGTTTATGGAAATGCTCGAACGAGCCGTTGATGCATTACGTTCGGGTAAAGTTCCAGACTTAGACAAACCGCTCAATCGTGGTCCTGAAATTAACTTACACATTCCAGCCTTATTACCTGAGGACTTCATGCCTGATGTTCACTTACGTCTTATTTTGTATAAACGTATGTCTAGTGTTAGTAGTGAAGAAGAATTACAAGAATTGCATAGCGAACTAATTGATCGTTTTGGACCGCTGCCAGAACCAGTAAAAAACTTGTTACAAATTAGCAAGCTCAAATTAAGCGCTAGCGCTATTGGTATTGATAAAATTGACGTCGGTGATTCGGCAGGTACTTTATTTTTTGCCAATGACACAAGTATTGACCCAATGCAACTCATTCGCTTAATTCAGAGTGAACCAAGTATGTATAAATTCACTGGTGCGGATCGTTTACGCTTTTATGCTGAATTTGACTCAACCCAAGAACGTTTTGATTTTTTGTTTGCTATGCTTAAGCAAATTCAACTACCTCTTTAATCGTTTTGAAAAATAAGAAACAAGTTCACAAGACAAGCGTTAAAATAATCGCTAGAATATTAACCAGCATCTACTCCGTCGAGCACATATGAAACTTTACAAAATCGTTTTACTTTCATTCATTTTTTCAATTTACTCAATTGCTAGCTTTAGCCTGCAAGCCAAAGAATTTCAAGTTGAGTTACTTGTGTTTGATCACATATACGCTAGCCCTTCACCGGAAGCCCAAGCTAAGGCTAAATACGATAACTTTGAATACCCGCGCTTAGTAAATTTCACTGATGTGAATACTGAAGATTTACAACTTAAAGAGGACGCACAACGCATTAAAGGAAGCCGGAATTTTCGCCTACTTAAACATATTTCCTGGATACAAGAAGGACTTAGTAAAGAAGAAGCTGGATCGATTAATATAAATCGTTGGATTCCAGGTTTAGAAGGCACAGTGGCTCTTTATCTAAATAGATACTTACATCTTGATTTTAATATTGAGAGAAGTGTAGATAACAACACAGTCACTTTGTTAAATGAAAAGAGAAGATTAAGAAGTAAGACAACGCACTATATAGACAACCCTTATTTTGGAATCATCGCGCGTATTACTGCAGTTGAAGATATTGAAAAAATGCGTGAAGAATAATTACTAAATATAGAAAAATCTTAGGGGCAAAATTAGTCCTTCTTTTGAGTGCTAATTATATAACGTATTGCATAGGGCGAATTTGCGGTAACGTCTTGCCCAAGGCCAAACATTCCACTGCCATTTAAGGTTAGATAATCTCTTCTTACAAATACTGGTTGTCCAGAAGCAGGTCTAACATATGTGCCATTGGTGCTTTTATCCTGCAGTCGAAACTTACCTTTATACAACTCAACTCTTGTATGTACTCGAGAGACTAAATCATGGTTCACTGAAATATCGTTTTCTTCTGATCGACCTAAATTTGCACCAGGATTATTTTCATCAACAAAAATATCTTTACCGTTGAAAGTTAATTTTAACGAAACTGATTTTTCTACTTCAAAGTCTTTAAAGTTTCCGATTGGTACTAAACTGGTTACACCTTCAACTTTCCAATGCACTTCATATAATTCGATGTCTTCGCTCATTCCTTGAACTTTGGTCACATCAATTTGTCGGCTTGAGCTTTTCCAAACCGCCCCTAGTAATTCTCGCATGTGACCACTAATAACTATCTGAGCTGATTTAGCTTGGCCCGCCATGCGTGCAGCTAGATGAACTGAGGCACCAGAAATATCATTTTTTTCACGTGTAACAACACCGTGATGAGCACCAATACGTAAATTTATTGAGCGTCCTTTAACAACCAAAGTATCAGATATTTTTTCATGCATCTGCTGTGAAGCCTCAATGGCATCATCAGGAGAATTGAACGTTGCTAGAATTTCATCACCGATAGTTTTAATGACGCTGCCATCATTATCTAAAACGGCCCTACTCATAATATGTAAACAATAATTTATTGTTTCACGCGCCTGACTCTCACCAAGCAAGTCAAATAGCTCAGTGCTAGCGACTATGTCAGCAAAAACGATTGAAACTTCTGATTGCAATACCATAAATTATCTAATTATTATTTGGAGCGTTATAAGTCTAAAGTTCATTTAGATTTGAGCCACTAAATAGGTAACCCAACCTGCGTCTGGCAATCCCACTTTAGTTGCATTATAGGTACCTAAGCCGTTACCTTTTTTATCTTCATCTTCCCAGTACACATCAACCTTTGAGAATCCAGCCTCTAATAGAATTTCTTGAATTTCCGGCAAAGTCCATAAACGCCATTCATAAGTAAATGCTTTTTTCATTTTAGAACCATCAGGAAACTTAAAATGTATATGACAAGTATAATCGGCATTTATTGGATTATATTTTGCCTGATGCCAAACATAGGTAAATCCTTTATGTTTAGTTTTTTCTTTTAATACTTCAAAAGACTCAGAGCCACCAAAACAATCTAGAATAAATAGGCCATCATCTTTAATGTGTTTTTTAGCTTGAATAAAATATTCTTTCAAGCTTTTACGAGTTTTAAATAGCCAATAACTGAAATTCATTGCTACATTTATATCAACTTTTTCAGTATCAGAGCTAAGTACATCTCCTTCAATTAACTTTAAACGTAGTTTTTCTTCACTTGACAGCTTTGTCATGTGATTGATTTTGCCCCATTCTAAAACAGATGGTTCAATATCAACTCCAATTGCTGAACGCTTATTATCGCTTTGAATCCACTCTCTGCATAAGTTTGCCGTACCGCAAAAGTCTTCGCGTAATGATAATGGTTTTTTTCCACGTACTGCCTCATAAGTAGTCGTTAATAATTCCACTTCTACTTCGACATCTTGTACTGACTTTTCATAAAGCCAATGTTTATCCGAGCTTTCGGCTAAGCTTAATTTTTTAACGGCCTGATTCATTCTTCAATCTACTTTGCAATAATTATATTAAATTCAATCGCTTATTATGCCATGTTAATGAGTGATGCGACATAATATCGGAATAAAATTCATCTTTATTTACACTTACTTTCATCAAACTAATCTAAAACCACTTTGATATTAAATACGTAGTTTCCAGTCTTTAGGTTTTGTCTTAAAATAAAGAGCTATTAAAGAGTAACTAAGAACTTAAAATTACATTTTATATGTTACCAATAATTACAATTTTAAGGTTACAGCGCAAATACTCAAACCCATTAATAAAACACTAATAGAATAGCCAAGTTGATATAAAAATGTAGTGGCTTGCGAATTTATAGCTCTTGTATAACTGCCACAAAGTTCCTTAGATAAAATAAAAACTATAGATTTGTTAACGATAATAATCGCATATTTGTATTACAAATAGACAAAGTTGTAGTTTTTAATTGTAGGTAAACCATTTGGTCTAATGAATAGACAATCTGCCCTAAAATCTCAGTAAACGTGTTTTGCAGGTTTGATAATTTATAATTTAACACAAGAGTTCAATAACGCGAGCTTAAACCCATGGTTTTTATAGGTTTTTTCTATTTCGTTGCAAAAAAAGAACATATATTTAGTTTAACTTAAGTTAAATATCTTGGTCTCGCACTTCTGAATCGTGTAAATTCTATGTTTTTCATAAGCTTAAAAATAAAAATAAAACCAAAGCTTCATAGTTTTTAATGTACTATTAGAGCAACAGAATTTTAATTTTGGGCTTTTACGGCTTAATTATTACTACTCAGTTATAAAATTAAAATACTATCTATTTCGCAACATATCTGGAGGAACGATGAAACCCATCCGTAATCAACTCATCCGCTTGGCAGTTTTAGGCTGTTTAACAAGCACACTAACAATTACTGCTTCTGCACAAAATACAATTGAAGAGATTTACGTTACCGCTACTAAGCGCCAACAAACTCTTCAAGAAGTACCAGTAGCGGTTAGCGTAACTGACGCCGATACTATTGAAAAAGCTCAAATATTAGATATTCAAGATTTGCAATCAGTGGTACCTTCATTACGTATTACTCAACTACAAAGCTCTGCCAATACTAACTTTGTTATTCGTGGCTTCGGTAATGGCGCTAATAACGCTGGTATCGAGCCATCAGTAGGTGTTTTCATCGATGGCGTATATCGCTCACGCTCTGCTGGAGCAATCTCTGATTTACCTAACTTAGAGCGTGTTGAAGTTTTACGCGGGCCTCAAAGCACATTATTTGGTAAAAATGCATCAGCTGGTGTTATTAGTGTTGTTACCGCAAAGCCTAGCCAAGATTTTAGTGGCTCAGCAGAATTAACATTAGGTAATTTTGGCCAAACAGTTTTACGTGGTGACGTTACTAATGGCATCACTGAAAATCTAGCCTTTAGCCTTTCAGGAAGCGTTAACCAACGTGACGGTTATTTTGATGATTTGGTATCAGGCCAAGAAGCAAATGAACGTGACAGATATGGTGTTAGAGGTCAATTACTTTGGACTCCATCAGACAATGCAGAGTTTCGTGTTATTGCAGATCACAACTCTCTTGATGAAAACTGCTGTGGCGTAACCAATTTACAAAATGGCCCTACTGGTGGTGCAGTAGCATTACTAGGCGGCACGTTAGTTCCTGATGATGCCTTCTCTTATGCTTATGCAATCAATGAGCCAAGTGCTAATGCTCTTGAAGATAATGGTATTTCATTACAAGCTGATTTTAGTTCTGATGATTATGATTTGGTATCAATTACTTCTCAACGTTTCCAGAGACTTAATACAGCTCAAGATTCTGACTTTACTTCATTAGATATACTTGGAAAAAACACCTTAGACCAAGATATTGACACTTTCACTCAAGAAATTCGTTTATCTTCAGCAGGTGACACTGATGTGAACTGGATGCTTGGGTACTTTTTATTAAAAGAAGACGTTAGTGCAGTGACAGACATTCAGTTTGGACGCGATTTCCGTGCTTACGCGGATGTACTTACTGGTAACACAACTGGCAACCCTGCTTTTGGAGCTTTAGGTGCTATCGAGGGTGCTTTATTTGGTCCTGCAGCTGTAGGAAATGTTTTCCAAGCTAATGGTACTGGAGCTGTCGATACATCATCTCAAGATAATACATCACAATCATTATTTGGACAGGTTGACTGGCAGTTAAGTGATTCTCTGGTAGCAACTTTTGGCTTAAACTACACACGCGATGAAAAAGAAGTACGCGTAACACAAGCCAATACCGATGTGTATTCATCAATTGACTTATTCAATGATTTTGGTGGAGCAATTCCAAATGCATTCTTTGCTCAGGC
>CAJQOG010000081.1 GCA_905479875.1 uncultured Gammaproteobacteria bacterium | reverse complement strand
ATATCTAAATTTGCACCTGTGATATATGAAGAGCCGTCTGAAGCAAGATAAACCACAGCATCACCACAATCATCAGACAGACCTTGTCGACGCAATGGCACATTGGCTTCTAGATTTTTTCTTGCTGCATCTGGCGTGAATGTATCATGGAACGTTGTGTCAATCATGCCGGGACACAGTGCATTAACTCGAATGCCTTGTGGGCCTAATTCTTTCGCCATGCTTCGAGTAAAGGTAATAACGGCACCTTTTGCTAGTGAGTAAGCAGAAGCACCACCGCCTCCGCCATCGCGTCCAGCTAATGAAGCCAGATTTACAATAGAACTACCAGTAGGCATGTGTGGAACTACCGCTTGTGTGGCAAGAAATGTTGAATTCACATTAAGCGACATAACATGATTAAGAAACTCTTCATCCATTTCAGCTAATTTCTTTCTGGCAACCAGTCCACCAACATTATTAACGAGAACATGAATTTCATTACCAAAGGCTTTGACCGTTTCAGCCACAAGATTATCAACGTCGGCTTTTTTAGTCATGTCACCTTTTACTAAAATAGCCTCACCACCAGCGGCCTTGATAAGAGCAAGTGTTTCGTCACCGGCTGCTTTGTTATTACAGTAATTAACAACAACTTTGGCACCTTCGGCTGCAAGTTTTACTGAACACGATCGTCCAATATCACGAGTACCGCCAGTAACGATTGCTACTTTGTTTTTAAAATTCATGTCACTTCCTTCCTTCTTTAATTCTTAAATTATTATTATTTTATTAGCTCTTAGGTTTCAATGGTTCAATCTTAGGACATAGTATCCAGACGCTTAACATTGCTACTACCGCTAAAGCAGCACCAACTACAAATGCTGGCGTGTAATTACTACCCTGAGTTAACCAAGGAATGAATAATGTCGATCCAAATACAGCGAATTTTGCTGCCATACCTGCAAATCCGGCAAGTGTGCCAACCGTATTTTTGCCGAAATAATCACTAGGTAATGTTTGCACATTGCCAATTGCAGTTTGAAAACCAAATAAAATTACTGCCATAAGTAATACAGCATTAACTGGTGAGCCAGGATTCGACATCATTAGAAGACTTGGTAACATGATCAAACAACCAAGTGTAATCACCGTCTTTCTAGTTTTATTCACACTCCAACCGGCTTTAATACGGTTCATAGCTAACAGACCACCAAACCATGCACCAAACATTGCTCCCACGTATGGAACCCAGCCATAGATACCAATAGTTTTAACATCCATGCCATATACTTCAGATAAGTAAATTGGTATCCAAAAAACAAAAAGCCACCAAATAGGATCAATTGCTGCGGATGCAATAATAACTCCCCAACTTTCTTTATGTGACAAAAGCTGACTAGTCGAAGGATTGTAACCTTCATCACTGCCCGAATCCTGTGTTCTCTGTCCACTTAAAATGAATTCTTTTTCATCGTCAGTAATCCATGGGTGATCTTTAGGAGGAGATTTGACAAGGTATAGCCACGGAATAAGCCACAATAAGCCAATTAAACCAACTAGGATAAAAATCATCTTCCAACCAAAGAAAACAGTCAAAAATGCGATTAACGGAATCGAGATAATTCCGCCTATGGCAGCGCCTGAGTTAAAAATACCTTGAGCAAATGCACGCTCATCAGTTGGAAACCACTCAGCATTGCCTTTAGTTGCACCAGGCCAGTTACCTGCCTCAGCCACACCTAATAATCCACGGAAAATACTAAACGATAACAAACCCTGTGCAAATGCATGTAATGCTGTGGCTATAGACCAGACACCAATCGATAAAGCAAAGCCTAACCGCGTACCTATCCAATCAAATATTTTACCGAAGATAGCTTGGCCAAATGCGTAAGAAAAAACAAAGACCGAAGAAATAATTCCATATATCACTTTGCGTTCATCATTGGTCTTATCAGGATAAAGATCCACTGCAATCTCAGGCCATAAGACACCTAAAGCCTGCCTATCGATATAGTTAATAACTGTTGCTAAAGCAATAAGTGAAACAACCCACCAACGTAAATTTTTTATTTTTTTCATTATTATTTACTCTCCAAGAAATCTTCACGTGCAGGGCTAAAGGTATCTAATAAAACCCCAGCAGATGTGCATGTTGCACCGTGTGGTGCGTGCGGAGCAATATAAACACTATCGCCGGCAACTAAGGTTCTGGTTTCGCCATCAACCATAAATTCAAATACACCACTCTCAACATATGCAACTTGTGCATGATGATGATCATGAACATAACCAATAGCATTCTCTTCAAACCAAACACGTACAACCATCAAGGTTTCATCATAACCTAAGATTTGGCGAGTAATACCGCCGCCCATATCTTCTTTGGGTCTTTCGCTGCATATTAAAAACTTGTCGCTGCACTTTGACATTGTTCGTTCCTCTATTGAATCTGCGTATTGCTTAAAATTATTTACTTAAATACTGTTACTTCACAAAGACTTTAATTGAAGTCTCTGGTGTTGAAACTAATTTATTATTCACAACGGTTGTTATAGGGTCACCAACTGTTTCTACAACTGTAATTGGTGTGCTTTCTTTTAATTCATTATTTTTCAAAGAAGCAACCTGAACACCTTGCAAGAAGATAGAGGCTTTGGATTTATTACGTTTGTTTTTGCCAATGTTAATTAGAGTATTGCCACTAAAATCTAAATGCGGTCCAAAAGTACTTTCATCTGTACCGCCACGATAAATATTTGCTACAGTTTTGCCTACGTTTTCGAAACGTGAATTTTTAACAGTAATGTATTCAGCATTGTAAATACCTAAATCATCAATCTCACGTTCTAAGGCAATTACATGACCACTTACATCTTTAAACTCAGAGTTTTCAATAACAATATTACTAGCAAAAGTATGGCTAGCTACTTTTAAAAAATTAAAAGAATGATTCTTGTCTAAGTCGATAAATTTTGAATCACTCACTAATAATTCGTAATTACTCAACATTGAGTATCTAGTAGTTCTAACTACAGAATTACCATAGGCATCAGGTGCATCAACACCATCTACAGAAAGTGAGTCTAGTTTAAGGCTGCCACCGTCTGCAATTTCAAATAATGTGGTGCGGTCATACTTAATAAGTGTTTTATCAGAACCTGAACCACGTATTGTTATTGCATGCGGTAATTGAATAATTTTAGACACCGAATAATTACCGGCAGCAAGTTCTACAACATCACCAGGAGATGACTCTGCAACTGCTTGAGTTAAAGTATCTTCACCGGCTTTAACTTTAATTGTTTTACCACCAGAAAAACGGCTAGCATTGTCTGGCTTTGCGTACCAAGAAGCACCGGTAAGTTTTTTATCTAATATAGTTAATGATTTTGATACACCAAGTTCTGCTAGTGCTGGATCAGAGGGATACTCTAAGCCATTGGCAGCTTTAACAAGCTTAATAGACTGATCTGCAAAACCCGTTGAAACTGGCAGTTTAGTGACGCCTGAGGCAACATTGTTTGAGAATGCAATACCACTAATATCGTCATGCACGCCAATGGAGTCTTTCGCAGAACGATTTATAACTAAATTATTTTTAAAGCTTGAGGTAATTGGTGGTGCTGAACGTTCGCTATCTGCACCTGCTCCAAACTCAATATGATCACTATCAATAATAGAGTTGTTTTCAATAATTGAATCTTCAACTTGATGGTAACGATTAATTGGCGAATTAGGCACACCATTCATAACCACTAATGCTCCACCGAAGCGATAGCCTTTTAAACCATGCATATAATTATTACGAATGGTTTGACGTTTATTAATTACACGAAACCCACCCGTGTGCGGAACGCCATTACCAAGAAATACATTATTCTCGATTAAATTATCATTGCCGTGACGCAAGGTTAATGTGCCTTGAGACTCAAAGAAAACATTACCTCTGAAGGTGTTTCTACCTGACTTACTAGAAACAATCTCAACTTCACCATTACAGCGATCAAAGTAATTATTCTCAACTACTGTATAAGAGTCAGTTAAAGAAAAATGACTTGTCCCTATGCGTAGAGTCTCTCCACCATTCGAACCTAAGATGGGTCGCGGACCAAAATAATTATGATCAATGCGATGATGATTATTTTGGCTTTCCTCTGTATTCAAACGCACGGCCATGGTTACGCCAGCATTGCTTTTACCTTCAAGATGATTATGATCAAAACGATTATTCTTGCCATACATCATTACCCAAAAATCGCGTTCAAAGCGCTCTGGATTATTAAAGTGATCGATTACTACTTCCGTCACTCTAGTGTTATTAGCTAACTCAGTTTTACTGCGACGAAAGGATATAACTTCTTTAGTTGGTGTATAACCATTCTTAAACACAAGACCAGAAACAATTAAGTGCTCACCGGCAAGGCGTAAATTCGACTGACCTGAAATAATTACCTTACCTTTCTCTTCTACAGTTAATGTAATGGGTTTTTCTTTTGTACCTTGTGCGTCAAAGACCATCTCAAAATCATTCCAAACACCATTTTTCATAACGATAATATCGCCAGGTTTAGCATTTTTTACCGCTTCATTAAACTCGTTTTGATCAACTACCGTATCCTTTGTTACTTCGCCATGTGGAGTTTCAGGTTTTGAAACCTCTGAATCTGAAGACACAGCCTGTGCAGTCTCAGCTTTACAAGCCGTTAAAAGCAATGCTACTAAAAAGATTTGGCTGAACTTAGCAATATTTTTTATCATAATTTTTATTATCGTTGCCGTGTTTGTTAATACTTAGTGAGAGAATCAATTAAATAAAATTTGAGTTAATGAGGCGTTGTGCTGGGCACTTCTAAAAAGCGTTGACGGCTTTCAGTAACTTTACGCCGAACCTCTTCAAATGCCTGCTCTTCACTAACATCAATCAATGCTTCTAAAAGTCGTCTGAAGTGCTTACGCATTGCATTACGGGCCCCATCTGGATCACGATTACGTAATGCTTCTAATATTTCACTATGCTCATCTGAACGCGTAGCCATGTCTTGCGTGCACACTGATGCATAGACTTCTTTAACAGGCTCAAGATCTGTGCGAATTTCCCAGAGCTTTTCAACCATATAACGAACCGCTGTATTTCCAGCAGCAGTAGCGATGGTTAAATGAAAAGCTCTATCAGCCATTTCGGCTTCATCTTCATCTTCAGCGTTCTGCATTGTTTCAATTTGTGATTCAAGTAAATCAAGTGTTTCATCACTAATATCGCGAGCGGCTAGCGCCGCCGTTTCTGATTCAAATAGTAAACGTGCTTCAGTTAATTCAAATGCACTTATATCTGGTATACCGGCGTTATCTGGTTCTTTATTTTTTAGAACATATACTCCTGAACCAGTTTTGATTCTGATATGCCCTAATGCTTGTAGTGCAATTTCAGCTTCGCGAATAGTTACCCGACTCACTGCAAA
>CAJQOG010000080.1 GCA_905479875.1 uncultured Gammaproteobacteria bacterium | reverse complement strand
GTAGTTTTTTTCTTAGCTACTTTCTTTTTAGCTTTTTTCTTAGTAGTTTTTTTCTTAGCTACTTTCTTAGTAGCTTTTTTCTTAGTAGTTTTTTTCTTAGCTACTTTCTTTTTAGCTTTTTTCTTAGTAGTTTTTTTCTTAGCTACTTTCTTTTTAGCTTTTTTCTTAGTAGTTTTTTTCTTAGCTACTTTCTTTTTAGCTACTTTTTTACGAGTAGTTTTTTTAGCTACTTTACGCTTAGCAACTTTTTTCTTAGTTACTTTACGTTTAGCAGCCGTTTTCTTTCGGCTTACTTTCTTCTTTACTGCTTTCTTTTTGGCTTTAGCCATTTGGGTATCCTCCAATTTTCGGGTTGTCCGTGGCAAAGTATAGCGAATGCGTTAGTGCTTGCAAAAACTGCAGCATATTACCTTATGTGGCTTTGCAAAAAGCAAAAGTTATGTGACGCGAAAAGATGTTTATTGTTGCTTGGTTTGCGTGCGTTGTTCTTAAGGCAACATACAAAGTTAATTGGTATGTTGTATGTGTTTCATAGCATTATTTAGCTGATTAGTTATGCGCCTATATTTTTTATGTATGTCCAGTGTTTTTTTGCAATAGGCAAGATGGATAAACGATTACCTTTTTGTAGTAGTTGCATGTCACTTAATACTGCATCTGAACGCATTTGTTTTAGTGTTACTAGGTGTTTAAATTTGCGCAAAAATTTGACGTCAACCATAAACCATCTTGGATTGTCTTTTGTACTTTTTGCATCATAGTATTTTGATTTTTTATTTAAGGCAGTGTGGTCGCAATAACTTTCTTTTACAACTTGCATGATTCCTACAATGCCTGGTTCTTTACAATTTGAGTGATAAAAAAATATTTGGTCACCAATTTTCATATCATCTCGCATGAAATTTCTTGCTTGATAGTTGCGAATACCATCCCAGCTATCTGTTTGGTTTTCACATTGCATTAAGTGGTCAATACCAAATACATCTGGTTCAGATTTCATTAGCCAATAATTCATGCTGTTCTCGTAAGTAATCTATTGTGTAAACTGCTTATTCATTTAATCAAAATAAAGAATGTTTTTTTCGTTTACCAAAATATGTAAATTTTTATCCCAATCATCACGAGGTAATTCTTGAGTTTCTTGGCAAGAAAAAGCAATCCCGATAAGTGTACTGTTGTTGGCTTGTTTCTTCTCTAGGTAACGATCATAAAAACCGGCTCCCATTCCTAATCGATGCCCGCTTTTATCGTAAGCAACCAGTGGCAAAAGAATTAAGTCAAGTTGAGTTAGTTCACGTTCAAAATTGCTTGAATTGAGGCTAGGTTTTGGCTCGGAAATACCAAGTGCACTTGAGTGTAATTCAGCTTCAGGGAACCAAGCCTGAAAATCCATCTGATTGTTCTCTGAACTCTGATTAATCACTGGTAAATAGAGTGACTTCCCATCTTCCCAAGCAAGTTCACTAAAAACGTCTAATGATGCCTCTTCGGCTAGGGCTGAATATACGCCAATATGTTTTGCTTTTTCATAACCGGGGAGTGTTAATAGTTGTTGAGCAATATTGATAGCGGCCTGATGTTTTTCAGACACGGGAAGGTCACGGCGAAGTCCGCGAAAATATTTGCGAAGTGCTCGCTTATTATCTCTGGCTTTAGTCAATGTGCTAATCGAATAATGTTTATTTAAATTTACGCCTCTTTTTACTCAGATGAGCATGAAACGAAAATTTGAATTTAAAAGTGCTTCCCGCCTGTGCCGTAACCCGCCTTTGCTCTCGAGCCTGAGCAAAAGGTGGGGAAAACCGTGACATCGTAGGCTTTCTGATAACTGATAAAATCAGAAACCAGATGTGCTCAATAACATACACAGAGTCTTACCCCGAAGTTAATAATTAGGGTCGACAGTTCTAAGACAAGTTTCGTACACTGCAGGAAGAACTAGTGTTTATTATACGCGTGACAAGCCTGAGCAATAAACTTTTGCTCATAAATAAAAATGTTGAAGAATTGAAAGTAGTGTGCTTAAAAGTCTAAGCTGGTGTTACTAGGCTCTTCGCCTAGTGCATCTTGAATACGACTACGTGCAGCGCGTAGTCGTTGGGTCAATTCATTATCTTTGTCTTCGTCTAATGTGCCCTGAGTATTACGCATCTTAACCACTTGGTGAGCAAGATTTAGAGCCGACATAACGGCGATGCGATCTAAACCAATCACTTTGCCGCTATCGCGTATGCCACGCATTTGTTCATTCAGCATTTCAGCAGAGTCGAGCAGCTCTGTGCGCTCATCTAAAGGGCAGGCGATGTCATATTCTTTTTCAAGAATTTTAATTTTAATTTTAGTATTACCGCTCATAAGGGTTTCTCTCGCTGAAAATTATGCTATTACTTTAAAGCTAAGTGATTAAAGACCTTGTTCCATGCCTTTGAGACGATTAATCATAGCCTCAACTCGTGTTCTAACTTGTTCGTTTTTTTGCAATAGGCCAGCGCGTTCGGTGACTAAACTATCTTGACGCTTTTTAAGAGACTCATTCTCTTCGCGCAATTTATCGCATTGAGTTAGCAAATCATTGAGCTTTTCTTCTAAACGTTGAAGTTCAGACTCAAATTGCGTAGTAATTTTTGCGGGTTGTGAAGTTGTATTCATAGTAAATAATATAGGCTGCAAGCTCGCTTACGTCAATGACTTAAGGCTAATTCTAGTGTTTTTATGACTCAAGACCATCTAATATTAGTTTTTAGTAGGCTTTTTGCCCTAAGGGTCTGGGTTAAGTAGCGTGCTAATGTTAGCATGCCAGCGTTTATAAAGAGTAAACAACCGCGAATTGGATAATTTCCCCTATGAATCATAATGATGTAGTACCTATTTACGCCGAACTTTTGAGCATTAGTGATTACTGCGAGCAAGCGGAGTCGGTTGCTGAAGTACACGGTATTTTTTGTGGCCTATTGGCTCGCGACACATATATCCCTGCAAAGCTCTGGGTTGACGTGTTGGAACTTGAGGGTGAGCCTGGTGATACCGGTTTTCAAATGGTGCGCCAACAACTTGAAGATTTACTACGGCATTCATCGCATATGCTAAATCATATAGAGATAGAGTTTAATCCTATTCTGCCTGATGACGAAGAAAGCTTAAAAACTCGCATTAACGAGATGGCCGCATGGACTCAAGGCTATCTATATGGTTTTTCTAGTTATAAAGAACCCGATGACTTTGCTGATGAATTTGGTCAAATTGAAACTTATGAGATTGATGATGACGGAGAGAGTGTTGCTATCCCAACCGGTATAGAATTAATTACTAAACCATTAATTGCCGACGATGATGAGGAAGAAGCTGAAGAGCTTCCGGAAACTGTGGCTGAAATTCTGCAAGATTTCGCTGAGTTGAGTAAAGCAGGGCATACAGAAGATGTATTCGATGAAAGCGATGAAGCATCTTATATGGAAGTATTAGAGTACTTACGCGTAAGTGTACAGCTGGTATTTGAAGAAATGGCCGGTAAGAAACTTGCCGGTAGGCAAGAAGCAATTCCTGTAGATTCAGACTTTATGACAGATTTTAATAACTCTGGCGATCATGATGATGAGACTTTGCATTGAATTAAACGTAAGAACAGATAAAATCAATTAACAATACATAACCTAAAAGAATAACTATGGACTTAAAAGAATTCGCCAAACGCCGTAAAACCTTAATGCAAATGGTTGATCCTAACGGAATTGTCATCCTGCCTTCGGCTACCGAGAAAACTCGCAATAGTGATGTGCATTATCGTTATCGTCAAGATAGTGATTTTCATTACTTAACGGGTTTCCCTGAGCCTGAAGCAGTCGCGGTTCTTGTGCCGCATGGTAAAGGCTATGAGTACATTCTTTTTTGTAGAGATAAAGACCCAGTACGTGAAACCTGGGATGGCAGACGTGCAGGCCAAAAAGGCGCTATTAATAACTACGGTGCTGATCAGGCTTATTCAATAAATGATCTAGATGAGCATCTTTCTCAATTGCTTGGAGAGTTTGAGCGGGTGTATTACACCATGGGCAATGATGCTGATTTTGATCACCGCATTATTACTTTAGTTAACACGCTTAAACAAAACAATAAATCGGGCATGCACCCGCCACAAGAATTTGTTGCCTTGGATCATTACCTACATGACATGCGTTTATTCAAAAGCCAGGCCGAAATAAAAACCATGCGTCAATCAGCGCGTATTGCAGTAACTGCTCATAAACGAGCAATGATGGTATGTGAGCCTGGAATGAACGAATGGGAAGTCGAAGCTGAATTTGCTCATGAGTTTAAAAAGAATGGTGCCGATATTTCTTATACCCCCATTGTTGGTGGTGGAGAAAATTCGTGTATTTTGCATTACAACGAAAACAATCAAATTCTTAATGATGGTGATTTGTTATTAATTGATGCTGGTTGTGAACATGATATGTATGCATCAGACATTACCCGAACATTTCCAGTAAATGGCGTGTTCTCTGAAGAGCAAAAGCTTATTTATAATATTGTTCTTGCTGCTCAAGAAGCCGCTTTCGAAGCAATAGTTCCTGGAAATAGCTGGATAGCACCTCACGAGGCTGCTGCAAAAGCCATAGCTAAAGGCTTAAAGAAAATTGGTTTACTTGATGGAACTTTAAGTGAAATCATGAAAAAAGAAAGCTATTTTAAATTTTTCATGCACAAAACCGGTCATTGGCTTGGTATGGATGTACATGATGTGGGTGACTATAAAGTTGAAGAAAATTGGCGTGTGCTTGAACCTGGTATGGCTTTAACGGTTGAACCGGGCATATATATTCCTGCAGGCACCAAAGGTGTTGCTAAAAAATGGTGGAATATAGGTGTGCGTATTGAAGACGATGTTTTAGTAACACGTAAGGGATATGACCTTCTGACAAAAGGCCTGCCGCGTACAGTGGATGAAGTGGAAGCCTTAATGGCCAAAGGTAAAGCAGCACGTACTAAGCAAGCTGCTTAATAATCCCCAGATTACGCAATGCAAAAACAACATGACATAGTTATTATCGGCGCAGGCATTGTT
This sequence comes from uncultured Gammaproteobacteria bacterium, assembly GCA_905479875.1. Lineage (GTDB taxonomy): Bacteria > Pseudomonadota > Gammaproteobacteria > Steroidobacterales > JABDMI01 > JABDMI01. Next base: position 1,784 of record CAJQOG010000080.1, on the reverse strand, counting down.
GGTTTGAGTATTGCTAATCTGCTTGCTGAATTACCGCTATCTATTGCAATTGTAGAAGCGCATGAGGTTGCTGAATGGAACTCTGAAGAATATAGTTTACGTGTTTCTGCAATATCAACAGCAAGCCAACAAACTTTAACAAAGGCTGGAGCATGGCCTCACATTGCTAAGCAGCGCATCAGCATCTACTCCGATATGCGAATATGGGAAAAGGCAATTAATGCATCTGAAGCCTTACATTTTTCTAGTAATGATGTAGGTACAGAGAGCTTAGGCTGCATTGTTGAGAATGCTTTAATTCGTTCAGAATTAAAAACCTCTCTTAATAATAATGAATTACATAAAGCAAAAATCACTTGGTATTGCCCTGATCAATTATCTTCAATTGAAGTTTTTGAAACTCATGCTGAGATACAACTACAATCTGAAATTCAACTTAAAGCTAAGTTAGTTATAGCTGCAGATGGCGCTAATTCAGTCACTCGAAAAAGCCTTAATCTTTCAGAAGTGTCACGTTCGCATGCCCAGTTTGGTGTAGTTGCTCAGTTGAAAACAGAAAAGCCGCATCATCAAACTGCCTATCAACGATTTTATGATCAAGATGTTTTAGGAATTCTGCCGCTGGCCAATGGAGACTGTTCTATGGTGTGGTCTTGTAGCCAAACTAAGGCTGAAAAACTACTTAATTTATCAGATGAGCAATTAGGTGATGAGATATCCGATTTTAATCAAGGCATTTTAGGTGACATCACCGTAGCTCAAAGTGCACAGATATTTCCATTACAATTATTACATTCACGTCAATACGTGAGTGAACGAGTTGTGCTGTGTGGTGATGCCGCACATGCTGTACATCCACTTGCCGGCCAAGGTTTGAATCTTGGCCTCTTAGACGCTGCTGTTTTAGCCGATGTTTTAATTGATGCTTGGAAAGCAAATTTCGATTTAGGTGATTTGAGTCTATTGCGTCAATACGAAAGAAAACGTAAAGGCAATAATGTACAAATGATGACCGTGCTTGATAGCCTATTGGCGGTGTTCCAATCAACTAACCCTGTGTTACAACAAGCCCGACGGTTTGGTATGGGTTTACTTAATCAAGTACGGCCGCTTAAAAATACGTTGATAGAACAAGCCTTAGGTTTAAAAAAACTTTAATCTAATATTTTCTGTAAAATATCCCTTTAAAAACTGATTAGGAGTGCTCCAATGGCACATATGACAACTCTACCTGCAGACCATAACCCAGACTTAAAAGACGATTTTCAAATCTTTGCTGACATATTAGGTTTTGTACCTAACAGTCTATTAACCATGCAAAGACGTCCGGCGATTGTGAAAGGTTTTGGAGTGTTAACCAAAGCAGTGATGGACCCAAATGGTGCTGTAGACCCTGGTTTTAAGCGTATTTTAGCTCACTTCGCCAGTCGTGCGGCTGGTTGCCAGTACTGTGAAGCGCATTCACTAATTGCTGCTGAAATTCATAATGTAGAGCATGAAAAAGTAAAAGCTATTTGGGATTATCAAAGCAGCCCTTTATATTCTGATGCTGAAAGAGTTGCAATGGATTACGCTTTAGCAGCGGGTTCAATTCCTAATGGTGTTACTCCAGAATTGATGGTTAAAGTTCGTGAACATTGGAGTGATGATCAAATTGTTGAAATGCTTGCTGCCGTTAGTTTGTATGGTTTCTTAAATCGTTGGAATGACTCGATGGCAACGGATTTAGAAGAAGCGCCAAAGTCTTTAGGCGATGAGGTTTTAACAAAAGGTGGTTGGACTGG
>CAJQOG010000079.1 GCA_905479875.1 uncultured Gammaproteobacteria bacterium | reverse complement strand
GCACTGTAGAGCTACAGGCGAATATTGTAAGGAGGCTTAGTAATGAGAGTACTTTTCTCATGATTTTTATCTTATGTGAATTATTTAAGCATTTAAGTATACACTTATTCTTTAATCTCGAGAGATCAACAGTTTTTGTTTGTACTGTTGCTTAGATACATGGGATGCGTTATCGGTTGATAGTTATAAGTGCCTTCCGACATCCATACTTTGGTGTAATATGCGAACAATTAAAATAGAACTGTCTTCTAATATTTTGTAATAAATAACATGTTGTAGGTGCGGGTGCTTGCGGTAAGCATATTTTATATAGTCTGAAGGTTTTCCAATGTTTGGATTTTTATCAATAACTAAGAACGTGTTATCAAAAGATTTTAAATACTGATTTCGTTTTTCTCTACCCCAGTGTTTCTGGGTGTGTCGTGCAATATTGAGTAGATCATTTTTTGCTTTACGTGATAAAACAAAATTCATACATCGTACTCAGCATCCAATTCAGCAACCATAGAGTCATAGCTATAATCAACGACTCCACTTGTTTCACCTTCTTCCAGCATTTTTCTTAAAATATTTAGTTTGCTTTCTTTGTCCTCAAGTAAACGTAAGCCTGCTCGAACTACCTCGCTGGCAGAACCAAACCTACCATTTTGAATTTGCTCTGAAATAAAAAGGTCGAAGTGTGAGCCTAAAGAAATTGAAGTATTTTTAGCCATATATCACCAATAAGTACCAATAGATATTATATCTTGGTACTTATTGCGTAAAAAGTCAACTGCTGTGTTGAATAATTACTTTCTACGTTTTTTAGCTGTTTTTAAATCGTTTAGCTTCCAGCTATACGGCAGATAAGATACTTTCAAACCACCTTCAGCATCAGTGATTGTGTCAGCATCATCTTCTGGTAAGTAGGGAACAACTGCTTTTAATACTTCAAGTCTATTGTCTCCAAAGTCCTCACCAAACCAATCAAGAATTGAAGACAGTTTTACTTTATTTCCTGCTAACGTGAAATTCTCAGGATTTGCAAAAAAATCTACCGCATTCTGATCTAACTGTTCTTCTAATTTATGAGCATCAAATGCTCCATTCAATAATTTAGGGCAACTATGTGATGCACAGACAATCGCAAAGTGAATTCTTGGCTCATCCATCTTTCTTAAAATTTCATGCTCAATTTGATCTAAAGAGTAAGCAGCATCGCCCACGGTTACTTTTAAATCTTTCCAGATGTTATAGCCAAAAACTTTAGCAGTGTGATTGCGAATAGTGCTGGTTGGATATTTATCTAAGATGCCATGGATGGTTAGTGCATTGTATGCATTAATCCAAAAAGCTAGTTGATGGTTTTTTGATGATTTTTTACTGGGATCAGCTCTAGAATATGACTCAAGATAATTTTTTAGAGTTTCTTTATCGTCTTTTTTCCAATCGGTGTAATTCACATCACCGTTTTCATCAACATATTTTTTTAAGAGTGCATCGAAGTCGCTGTGACTAATTGCACTAATGCTTACAGGTTTTTCTTGGGGTTCACCAACTATAGTCACAGGTTTTGCACTCAATATGGAGTTAATAAATAGAAGTGACAGTATAAGGCTTGTGAATTTAAATAGATTCTTTTTCATTTTTATTTACTCGGTATATAACTGGCAACAGCTTGAATTGGAGTTGCATTATCAGTCTGACTGACCCAAGCAACAATGGCGTATTCTTCGGCTTCATATGCCGGTTGACTAATATCAAAACTCCATTCGCCGTTCTTAGAATTATTAACATCGTGAGTGAGGGCAACAAAATCTTGTTTTAAAGTTTTGCCATGGTTCTCACCACGCTTGATTTCTGTTTCTAAGCCAATACCTAAATAGGCTATATGTAAATTATAGCTCTCATTTGAGGCTGCATTAATAGGATAGTTTGCTTTAACGCTTTGACCAGTAAATTCTAGATTTAAAATACTCGCGTCAGATTTGTTCTTTTGGATTTTTTTACCTTTAAAGAATCCACGCCATTCTTCACCATTAATTACAAACTGAGGTGTATAAACTTGGCCAGTATTGGACGTTTGATAATAGTAACGTTGACGTTCAGTATGCTCTGGTGAAGCAAACGGGTCTTTCCAACCTAGTCTATCCCAGTAATCCACATGAAAGGCAATAGGGATAATTTCAGTAAAAAGTTTTTTGTCTTTTTTAATGCTATTCAGTAGCTTGTCTGCTGGGGGACAACTACTACAACCCTGTGAAGTATAAAGTTCAACAAAAGTAGGTACGGAAGTAGAGCTTTGAAGTTTGATTGTTTCAGCTTGTAAGCCGAAAGTTAAAAATAAGCTACTGAATACTATAAATTTTTTAAGCATATGGTTTGTCTTTCTTGTTGTATTAGTAAGAAGACACGCCAAGAGCATTGAATATTACACAGTGTTTGTCATTGCGAGGAGCTTAGCGACGTGGCAATCTCGGGATATAGATCAAACTTATTCAGTGCAATCTTTAAGAGATCCCCGATAACACATTTGTTTCGAGGACTTCCGAAATTTTTACAATTTCGAAAGATAAGTAATATGCCCAACTTTTCGGCCTGGTCTCGGCTCTTTGGCGTAGTCATGATAATGAGCAGAGGCATCTTTTAATGATTCTTCTCGATTAGGCATTTCGCCAAGGCAGTTAATCATCTTGGCTTTGCATATTGCAAACGTATCACCCAAAGGCAAACCAGTGATTGCTCGAATATGGTTTTCGAATTGCGAAGAGAGCGTGCCTTCGATAGTCCAGTGACCAGAGTTGTGTACTCGAGGTGCCATTTCATTAATGATTAATGAATTACCATTAACAAAGAACTCGATAGCTAGAACACCGACATAATCAAAGTGTTCTAATAAATTTTTCGTAAAAGTTTGAGCAAGGCTTTCTAAAACGCTATTAACATAAGGAGCGTTTGACTCAATTAATATTCCGTTTTCATGGCGATTTTCTGTCAGCGGATAAAACTCAATATTACCTTTAACATCACGAACGGCAACCTGCGAGACTTCAAAATCGAATTTAACAAAACCTTCCAGTAAACATGCGGTATTGCCTAATTCATTCCAAGCCTCAATTAATTCAGTAGATGAACTAATTCTTACCTGCCCTTTTCCGTCATAACCAAAACGTCTGGTTTTTAAGATGGCAGGAAAAGGAAAGTCCTTTGCTTTTTCAATATCATCATTTGATTCGATATTTAAAAACTCAGGAGTAGAAATGCCAAGTTCCTGAAACAGAGTTTTTTCGCTTAAACGATCTTGTGCAGTTTTTAACGCTTCAGCGGAAGGGTGAAAGCTCACTTGCTTGACGATTTCGTTTAAAGCGCTTGCAGGAACATTTTCAAAATCAAAAGTTAAAACATCACAGCGATTAGCAAGTTCTATCAGTTTTTCTTGATCATCGTATTGCGCCAGGATAACTTCACCTAAATCACCTGCAGGACATTCTGCATAGGTATCTAAGAAAATAAATTTATAACCGAGTGGAATGCCAGCTAAAGCAAGCATTCTTGCTAACTGACCGCCTCCGATGATACCGACTGTTTTGATGGTCATGAAATGAGAATTCTTTTACTAAACGGGTTCTGGGTTTGCTAGAACCGTATCGGTTTGCTTTTGTCTGTAAGCATCTAATCGTGAACGGACATCAGCATCCTCATTGGCAATAATTGAGGCAGAAAATAAAGCCGCATTAATTGCCCCTGAAGAACCAATCGCTAAAGTTCCTACTGGAATACCTTTTGGCATTTGTACAATAGATAATAGTGAATCCATTCCACTTAAGGCTTTTGATTCAACGGGAACACCTAACACCGGGAGAGAGGTTTTTGCTGCACACATACCGGGTAAATGCGCCGCGCCTCCAGCTCCAGCGATGATTGCTTTCAAGCCGCGGTCTCTGGCCGTGCTTGCATAGTCAAACAATAAATCTGGGGTGCGGTGAGCCGACACGATTTTAACTTCGTGAGGGATATCTAATTCGATAAGGATATTAACTGCGTTTTGCATCGTGCCCCAATCAGATTGTGAGCCCATAATGATGCCAACGATTGGCGCAGAGTTATTTTGTTTTGACATGAGGGGTGGTCCCCGAGGCTTTTCCAGCCTTTTCTAAAAGAGTATTTTATCAGTTTTCTAGAATAAGTGAGTTATTTAGTGGTTTTGCAGTTTAATCTAAGTTTTCTTCATGCTCTGAAAACACTTCATCACGCAAAAATTTGAATAAGAGTCTGGCAGATTTAGGTGCTTTATTTGATGCTTTTTCCTTATTCGCTTGTCGATGAAATTGACGTAAGTTTTGTCTATGACTTTGTTCTTTGATTGAAAAGGCTGTATACATTTCTTCGATGGCGTGATCGCCATCTTTTAAAATACGATCACGCCATTGTTCCATGCGGTGTAAAAACACTTTACCGGCGTCACTCGCATTTTGCCATTCGTCAATCTTTGCTTGAATAGGCTCTACTTCAGTGTATCGCATCAACTTACCAATATACTGTTTCTGCCTTTTCATTCCACCGTGAGCTCTAGAGCCCTTAGATAGTAAGCGTTTTAAATCTTCAACAGCTCGCCTTAAATCGTCGTTTAATTCTAATTCTTCTATCTGATTGTTTGTTAACAAGGCTAAGCTTTCGCCAAGTTTTTGTTTGGCGTCACTTTCACGTTTAAGAGCCGATTTACTGACCTCGTCGTATAAATCTTGGTCAATCTCAGCGACCAAATCATCATTAGAGTTAGTATCTCTTCTAGGTTTTTTTTTCTTGGCCATGGCAAGCGGACTATCGTAATTAGCTAAAGTCAGTACAATACGCATTCTTATCTGAAATACAAGTGCAACGGCATCATATGAGCAAAAACAATCAAGATTCTAGTTTAAATACAGGCCTCAGTACGATTACTGCTCCAATGCAGCTGGATGAATCTAAACTGAAAAATTTAGTGGCTGATGCCCTTGCGCAAGCTAAAAAAGAAGGTGCTACCCAGGCAGCGGTTGGCCTTAATATTGAACAAGGTGTATCGGTATCTGTGCGTAAGCAAGAGATTGAAACGCTAGAAGCTCAACAGGACCAAGGTTTCGGCTTAACTGTATACGTTGGTAAACGTAAGGGTAGTGCAAGTACTAGCGCGATTACGCCAGAGGCAATTCGTGAAACCGTGACTAAAGCTGTAAAAATTGCATCTTTCACTGTGGAAGATGAATATGCGGGTTTAGCTGATGCTGACTTGATGGCTACTGAATGTAAAGATCTGGATACATATCATCCTTGGACAATCTCTTTACCAGAGTTAATAGAACAAGCTCAAACTTGTGAGCAAGCTGCCTTAGATGTTGATGCTCGTATTAGCAATACCGAAGGAAGTAGCCTCAACACGGGGCAGTCTTTTAGTTTGTACGCAAACTCCCATGGTTTTGTAGGAGAGCAAAAAAATAGTATGCACTCTATGAGTGTGTCAGTGATTGCTGAGTTAGATAAAAACATGGAACGTGATTATTGGTATAGCGTTGCACGTGATGCTCAAGATTTAGAGTCAGCAACTTCTATAGGAAAAATTGCAGGTCAACGTACTGTTAATCGCTTGGGGTCACGAAAAATAAGTACAAGAAAAGCTCCAATACTTTTTGTTCCTCAAATGGCGCGTGGTTTATTTAGTTCAGCTATTGGAGCCTTATCTGGAGCAAGTCAGTACAGAGAGTCAACTTTTTTACTTAAAGCTAAAGGTGAAAAAATCTTTCCAGACTTTATTGATTTAAGTATTCAGCCGCATCTTTTAAAAGCTTTAGGCAGTGCAAATTATGATTCTGAAGGTGTAGCAACGTATGCTCGCGATTTAGTAAAAAACGGAATTATCCAGGGCTATGTGATGGGGAGTTATTCCGCGCGTAAATTGGGACTCAAAACCACTGCAAATGCTGGTGGTGTGCAAAATGTATTAGTTAAAACGTCAAACAAAACTCAAGAAGAACTTATTAAAGAAATGGACACCGGTTTGATTGTTATGGAAATGATGGGACAAGGCGTTAATGGCGTAACGGGTGATTACTCACGTGGTGCCGCTGGGTTTTGGGTTGAAAATGGTGTGATTCAATACCCAGTGTCAGAAATTACCATTGCGAGTAATCTTAAAGATATGTATCAAAATATTGTTGCAGTAGGAAATGATGTTAAACGCGATTCGTCTCTAATGACAGGCTCTGTATTAATTTCTGAAATGATGATTGCTGGCGAATAATGTGTTTTGTGGTTGTCATTGCGAGAAGGCGTTAGCCGACGCGGCAATCTCAGAATTGCATCAGAATTTGAAATAAGTATATTTTATAGAGTGAGAGATTGCCGCGTCGCTCTATATGTGCTTCATTTATCACTTTGTATTGACTTAATTAAGTCCATCGTAACCTCGCAATGACAAATTCAGTCCTTATCAAGCTTTACTATCCAAAATTTCAACCAAGCTTTGTTCGCTAAGTGTTTGCATCAATTGTGTTTGCGATTCTTCTAGTAAATCTTTAAGCCTGACATCAAATTTATGCGAGCCAGACCACTTTGAATTATTGAATAAGGCAGTTGCAATATCGCTGAGACTGATTTTTGTGGGTTGCCTACCAGGAAATAAAAGACCACCCTCATCTTGACGAATAAGTTCAGCACCTTCCAGCCTTTCTAATAGTTGAGAAATGTTTTTTGACGGTAGCTGGTAGTAACGCGAGAGTGAGTCGATATCCCAACTGTGGGAGCCAGTTTCAAAATCTTTACTGACTTGCAACATGATTTCACTGGCAAAGCCAACTTCTTGTAAGGGACTTAAGTTAATTTGTACACTGCCGTCTTTAAGGTGTTGTGAATGCGATAAATAAAAAACTAAACGCGCTCCAATTAATAAGATGATACAGCTTATATATAGCCAAATCATGAACATGACTAAAATTGCAAAACTCGAGTAGATTGCGGTATAACGTGTTGAGTTAGCCACAAAATTGGCAAACAAAAACCCAATAAAAGACCACGAAAATCCAGCAATTGCGCCACCAATTAAAGCATGTTTGAATTTGACTTTAGTGTTTGGAATAAACTGGTATAAAAAAGTAAAGGTACCAATGACTAAAAGAGTGGGAACTAATTTTCCAAAATTTTGTACCAAATATCCAATAGGAGCAATTTGCGAGGCTTGCTGGGTAAGGTGATGACTGCTAATGGTTGTGCCTAAGGCTAAAGCACTGAGCATTAGTACTGGTGCAATGACTAATACGCCTACATATTCAGTTAGGCGTTTAGCAAAATTTTTATGACCTTGAATTTCCCAAATACTATTAAAACTATTCTCAACTTTTCTAATTAAGCTAAGTGCTACAAAAAACAAAAATAAAACTCCAAAAAGGCCTAGAATGTCGCCACGCATATTTTCTACAAAACCTAATAACTGTTGCGTAACTTCTGAGCCCTTGGGGCCTAGGGGCTGCAAGAATTGGTCGATTAAATTAATAACGTCTTGATTACGATGTACTCCAAGCCCTTTTAAAATTGAAAAACACAAGGCTAGAACGGGCACGATTGAGAGTAAGATGGTATAAACCAAACTTACAGCATGCAAGGTGATTTGTCCGCGAGAAATATCGCGAATTAATGCGGCCACATAACGCAGGAAATTAATTATTACGCGAATTGGCAATGCGGTCTTTTGCCATGAGGGTGACCAAAGTTTTTGCTGTAATATATGTCTAAAAGATTTACGTGGCGACTTATTCATAGCAATAGTTTACAGCTTATGCTATTTAAATTTATTTTTATTGAACTTTCAAGCTGTATTTATAATTAGCCAGATACTGAAGATAATTAATCTTGCTTACGTAACTTCGTATTAAGTTCATTAGTTTCAGGAGTCTCATGCTGACGTGATATTTTACGTCTATCAGTATGATGAAGGTATTGGCAGTTACAAGTGGTTGATTGAGTGCAATCTTTTAACGGCAAGATTGGTGCCTCTCTTACTAAATATCGTTTATGCCCGACTGCCTTTACTGCTTCGCAAGCATTTTTTTCGTGCGAGATAGTTACTGCAGCATTTTTGCTGCTGAGAGTGTATTCTTTGGTGTGTTGTTGGAATGGTCTCTGGCTTGGTGGTTTTACACTTTCAAATTTTTTCTTCTTTTCAGACTTAACCGAAAAACCATAAACCAATGCTGAAAAAATAACAGCAAAGACGCCGATAAGTATTAATTCGCCCATAATTCTCTCCTTGATATATAAACTACAGCATTTCCCTTTATACTCTAGCTGCTGTAAAAAACTGTCTACCAGTTCACAGTTTTACACAAAATAGCTTATATTTTTAACAATTTTCATTTGGAGTCTGATGCAATGCAGCATTATCCGCAAAGAATCGTTTGTTTAACCGAAGAGACAACCGAAACTCTGTATTTATTAGAAGAAGACTGGAGAATTGTTGGTATTTCGGGCTTTACTGTGCGTCCTGCACGAGCTAGAAAAGAGAAGCCTAAAGTGTCGGCATTTACTTCAGCCAAGCATGAAAAAATTATTGCGCTTAATCCTGATCTTGTATTAGGTTTTTCTGACTTACAAGCTGACATCGCAGCAGACTTAGTCAAGCAAGGCATCAATGTGCATGTATTTAATCATCGTAGTGTAGACGGTATTTATCAGATGATTGCGATGTTAGGTGGCATGATTGGTTGCGAAGAAAAAGCGAAAGCACTGATTGCAAAATTAAAAGCTGGTGTGGATCAAATTAAAGCTGAGGTTGCACAAAGGAGTTTTAGACCCAAAGTGTTTTTTGAAGAATGGGATCAACCATTGTTTTCTGGGATTCAATGGGTATCAGAACTTGTTGAGATTGCAGGCGGTGAAGATATTTTTCCCGAACTGGCAAAAGAGTCTTTAGGTAAAAATAGAATTATTGCCGACCCTACAGAAGTTATTCGTAGACAGCCGGATATTATTATTGGTTCATGGTGCGGTAAAAAATTTAGAGCAGAGCATGTTAGAGAACGTGAAGGTTGGGATGCTATTCCTGCGGTTAAGAATAATCAAATTCACGAAATTAAATCTCCAATTATCCTTCAACCAGGTCCTGCAGCACTGACTGATGGTCTCGAGAAATTATATTCGTTAATCTCGACAGTAGAACCAAATTTCTAAGCTTTACTCTGCAAGACATCTTAATTAGAGTAAAATCCTTTAATCTATTATTTATAAAACTTAAACTTCTTTTATTATGAAAATCAAAAGCCTAATTGCTATATGTGCAATTCTACTTGCAACTACGAATTTTGCAGAAATTACCCATACCATAACTTTTAAAGATAAGGCGCATAATTATTTTGAGGTAGAAAGTCAGTTTGATTTACCAGAAGGTGAAACAGAGCTTGAATTAGTGATGGCAACTTGGACGCCTGGTTCATATTTGGTGAGAGATTATTCTCGTCATATCGAAAATGTTGAATTAGAACAAACTGGAAATGTAGAAAAAATATCTAAAAATATTTGGAAAGCGTCAGAACTTACAGGGGCTACACTTCGTCTAAAATATCGGGTATATGCTCGTGAGATGACTGTGCGTACTAGCTGGGTTGAACAAGACTTTGCATTTATTAATGGTGCTCCAACCTTTATGCGTCCAAAAGGTAAAGATGATTTGCCGCATTACGTTGGGATAGAGCTTCCAAGCGAATGGAAAGATTCAGCGACATCATTAAGTAAAATTAGTAGTCGTAAACACTTTTATATTGCTGAGAACTGGGATGAGCTTGTCGATAGCCCAATTGTTGCCGGTAATTTAGATATTAAAGAATTAAACACAAATTCTAAACAAAAGCATTACTTAGTTAATGTTGGAACTGTTGATTCTTGGGATATTAATAAGGCAGGTGAAAATGTTGCGAAAATAGTTGATAGTCAGTTGGACTTTTGGGGAACTGATCCATTTACAAAGCCGTATTATTTCTTGAATTTAATTACTCAAGGGCGTGGAGGATTAGAGCATAAGCACTCTACAGCCTTAATAAGCACGCGATTTGCAATGCAAGAACGAGAAACCTGGATCAAGTGGTTGAACTTAGTTGCGCATGAGTATTTTCATTCATGGAATGTAAAACGTTTACGCCCTAAAGCCCTAGGCCCTTTTGATTATGAGAATGAAAATTACACCCAAGAATTATGGTTTTCAGAGGGACTAACCTCATATTATGCAGCTCTACTTAATCAACGAGCAGGCTTGACGACTAAAAAAGAATTTTTTAAAATTCTTGCTGGAAATATGAAATCATTGAGTAATATAGCTGGTCAAACAACAAGGTCGGTGGCTGATTCGTCATTTGATGCTTGGATTCGTTCTTATAGGCCTGATGAGAATTCTGACAATGCAAATGTGAGTTATTACACTAAAGGTGCAATGATAGGTTTTTTGTTAGATGCAAGAATTAGAAAAAATACCGATAATCAAAAAAGTATAGATGATCTTATGCGTTCTGCAAGTGACTTATATTCGGGGGATGTAGGGTATATAAATCAGGATATATATAATCTAGCAAATGAATTAGATTCAGCAGATACGGGTGAATATCTACAATCTCTGGTTGAAAACGCTGAGTTCCTAGCGTTTGCTGAAGCCATTGAATATTTTGGTTTTGACTTAGAAACTAAAAAAGAGAAAAAAGAAGATGATATGTCTTTGCCCATTGCCTTTTTAGGACTAAACTTTGATAAGTCTAGTAATGATTTAATTGTGAGCAAGGTTTTGCGAGAAACCCCAGTTTATAAAGCGGGGCTTAATGTTCAAGATGAATTGATTGCCATTGATGACATTCGCGTTAAAAAGTCAGACTTTGATAAACGTATGAAAGCTTATAGACCAAATACTGAGGTCGAGTTATTAATTTCTCGTAGAGGAAGGCTAATTTCACTGAAATCTACAACCATTGAGAAGCCACTTAAAGACTGGAAACTAAAAGAGTTAAAAGATTCTAGTGAAGAGCAGCAAGTGAATTTAGAGAAGTGGTTAGGTAATTAGGTAATTAGGTAATTAACCTAGCCACTCATCCAAAGTCTTATCAGTAAGCTTAACTAAAGCCTCTTCATACTTATCTGCAGACTTATTTCTGACTTCTAGAGGAATCGAAGGCCCGGGCGCCGTTTTTCCCCAGTCCAAAGTTTCCAAGTAGTCACGAACAAATTGTTTATCAAAACTAGGGGGGCTGATGCCCACTTTGTAACTATCTGCTGGCCAATAACGAGATGAATCTGGAGTGAGAATTTCATCAATTAATACTAAGTTGTCATTTTTATCTAAACCAAATTCAAATTTAGTATCGGCAAGAATAATTCCACGTTTTGCTGCAAACTCTGAAGCAAAGTTATAAATTTCAATAGAAACATCTCTAACTTTTTCAGCAAGCTCTAAGCCAATTAATTCGACAACGGTATCAAAATCAATATTTTCATCGTGATCACCTTTTGCGGCTTTAGTCGCTGGAGTAAAGATTGGTTGCGGAAGTTTATCCGCCATTTGTAATTGGGCTGGGAGTGCTATCCCACAAACTGAACCAGTCTTTTGATAGTCTTTCCAACCACTACCGATTAAATAACCACGAACTACAGCTTCTACAGGTAAGGCTTTAAGGCGCTTAACCACCATGCTGCGACCACGAACCTGCTCAAGATCTTCTTTATTTTCTAATACTTCTTCAATATCCAAGTCGGCTCTATGGCTTTGGATAATTGCGTCGGTTTTATCAAACCAGAAGTTTGTTATCTGAGTAAGAATTTGACCTTTCCCCGGAATCGGTTCTGGCAGAACTACATCAAACGCTGATAAGCGATCGCTGGCCACAATCAACATATGCTCTTCATCAATCGCAAACAAGTCACGTACTTTGCCCTGATAAATGGCCTCTAGGCCTGTAAGTTTGGTTTCGTATACAGTTGTTTTGGCTGAATCTTTCATGGAAATCCGATAGTTTGCTATAGTGGTTGCTCTGAACCTTGGCCTCTAATAGTGGGCTTCTGGTTCATAAATATTTCGCAATTTTAACATGCCAAGACTTGGCATACTCAGTTATGGTTTATAAACAAGCTTAATGTCAGAATTTTTACACAGGGCCAAAAACTCCTTTCGTTTTATACAAAATCACTTTGGCAAGATTGTAGGGGGATTAATAGGAATGTTTTGGGCAAAAGATGTATTTGCTTTTTTTGTAGGCATTGCTCTAGGCGCGCAATTTGACATAGGTTTACGAGGTGATTCGCAAAAGAAATTTTCGGGAATAGATAAATTTTCACCAAAAAAACGTGAATTGTTTATACGCCTTTTCTATAACGTAATGGGTCATATTGCTAAAGCAGATGGCCGAGTGAGTTCTGAAGAGATTGAAATTGCTGAAGCCTTAATGAATGAGCTGAAGCTTACAGCCTCTGAGAAAAAATTAGCTCAACGATCCTTTACTCGTGGCAAAAATCCCGAGTTTCCGCTGGCTTCCAGTTTGCAAATTTTTTATAAATCATTTCGATTTAATGTTTCATTACGCGAATGGTTTGTGCGCTTACAAATTCAGGTAGCTTTGGCTGGTGATGGCTTATCAGGCATTGTGACTAATTTAATAATGGCTACGGCGGGTCAGTTAGATATTCCTAGTTCTCGTGTAAGTGATTTGATTCGTGAAGCACGCATTCATAATTCGTTTACTGTATATGGCAAGCGTAAAAAAGCGGGTAATTATTATCAACGTCAAAAACAACGAAATTACAGCCGCTATGAAAATGCCCATGATGAAAAGTTCTCATCCCGTTCAAAGCAGCAGCGTACAAGGTCTGCTCCGCCCGCAAGAAATGAGCTACTGCAAGCCTATGTTGTTTTAGGTGTTAGCAGCGCGGATACGCCTAAAGATATTACTCGAGCATATAGACGTTTACTAAGTCAAAATCACCCTGATAAAGTGATTGGACAGGGTGGTAGTTCGGCAGCGCGTGAAAGAGCTAATAAAAAGACAATTGAGATTCGTAAAGCCTATGAACTCATCAAAGAACGTAGAAAATTTTAGATTCGGCCAAATTGGCTCGACATAAAAAGGTAAAATGCTGTCTACAACTAACCCATATCGGATATTTTCATGAGTGTTTTTGAATCAGATAAACTTCTAATTTCCCCATCAATTCTTTCGGCCAACTTCGCTAAATTAGGCGAAGAAGTTGATAATGTTTTAGCCGCCGATGCAGATATGGTGCATTTTGACGTAATGGATAACCATTACGTACCAAACTTAACTATTGGACCAATGGTATGTAAGGCTCTGCGTAAGCATGGTGTAACAGCTCCTATTGATGTGCATTTAATGGTTCAACCCGTTGATAGTTTAATCGGCATGTTTGCAGACGCAGGTGCTTCAATAATCACCTTTCATCCTGAAGCATCAAATCACGTAGACAGAAGTTTGCAGCTGATTCGTGATGCGGGATGTAAAGCCGGTCTAGTTCTGAATCCGGCGACACCAATTACCTGGTTAGAGCATGTGATGGACAAGTTGGATATGGTATTGCTTATGTCAGTAAATCCAGGCTTTGGTGGACAATCTTTTATTCCATCTACCTTAGATAAATTAAGAATGGTTCGCGACATGATTGATGAAAGCCCATACGACATTCGTTTAGAAGTGGATGGTGGCGTTAAAGTAAATAATATCGCTGAGATTAAAAAAGCTGGGGCGGATACTTTTGTAGCCGGTTCGGCAATTTTTAATACTGATGACTATGCCGCAACAATTCAAGCTATGCGTGCTGAGTTAGCTAAAGGCTAGGTTTACATCAAAAACGAGATTGCCGCGCTTCGCTCGCAATGACAAACTTCTTAACTCAGGGTCATTGCGAGGAGCATAGCGACGTGGCAATCGCTTAATTGCATCAGAGCTAATTCCACCATGATTCTAATGATCGACAATTACGACTCTTTCACCTATAACTTGGTGCAGTATCTTGAAGAGCTACAAGAAAAATTATCTATAGAAGACTTTATAGGTGATGTAAAAGTTGTTCGTAATGATCAATTTAGCTTAGAGAATATTCGTCGATGGAAGCCGCAATACATTGTTCTTTCTCCTGGCCCTTGCACTCCAAATGAAGCAGGTTTGTGTTTAGAGGTCATAAAAGAATTCGCATCAACAATTCCAATGTTTGGTGTGTGTTTGGGTTTTCAGTGCATGGTGCAAGCGCTTGGCGGAAAAGTGATTAATGCCAAACAAGTGATGCATGGTAAAACGTCAATGATGATGAATGATGGAGCTGTTGAGTATTATGGAATTTCTCAACCCTTTGAAGCTACGCGGTATCATTCTCTAGTTGCTGATATTCACTCGTTTCCAAAAGACTTAGAAGTCAGCTCATGGACAAAAGCAGAAGATGGCGTTATTGATGAGCTGATGGGGTTCAGACACAGGCACTGGCCAATGATTGGGGTGCAGTATCACCCTGAGTCTATTCTCACCGTGGAAGGTAAAGCAATTTTAGAGAATTTTTTAAGGCATTTTAAAGCTTATTGAATAACGGACACTAGGTGCGAATAACGATGGTCTCGCCAGGACGAACATTGTGCACCACGATAGTTTTACCACTAACGTCAATTAAGCCTTCTTCGTCCAAAATTTTCAAAACACGACCGGCCATTTCACGCGAGCACCCAACCAAGCGACTGAGTTCCGTGCGCGAAACTTTAATTTGCATGCCGTCGGGATGAGTCATTGCGTCAGGTTCCGTGCAGAGCTCCATAAGTGTATGTGCAATACGACCTGTAACATCTACAAAGGCAAGGTTACCAAGTTTGACATTAGTTTTATTTAGACGGTTTGCAAGCTGACTAGCTAATTCAAATAGAATTTGAGGATGCAGTTTTACCAATTCTCGAAAACGTGGATAAGTCATTTCAGCAAGTACACATTTAGTGCGTGTACGTACCCAAGCGCTACGCTCAGCTCTATCTTCAAATAAACCCATTTCACCAAGGAACTCACCCTTGTTCAAATAAGATAAAACGATTTCATTACCGTCCTTGTCTTCGATTAAAACTTCTACCGAACCTTCAACGATATAGAACAAGCTATCGGGCACATCACCAGCGTGAATTACCACAGCTTTATTGCTTAATTCGCGGGTACGGCACTTTTCTAGAAATATTTGAATCGCTTCGTTTTGTGCTGACATTATTTGATCCTGCTGAAAACTTAAGCTAAGGCTATCAACCCTAGCAGCTTATTACTAGTACGAATTGTATACCTTATGACTCGGCATTAAAAAAATACTTAGTCCGAGTATTTCTCAGGCTTTAAAAATAGGTGATAATTATAAGCTAATTTGATTTATATGAGCAATTCTAATGGTTGAGAAACTCAAGCTACATGGCTTTAATAACCTTACAAAAACTCTTAGTTTTAATATCTATGATATTTGCTATGCAAAGAATAAAAAAAATAGAGAAGAGTACATCGAGTATATTGATGAGGTATATAACGCTGAGCGTTTGACGCAAATTTTAACGGACGTTACTAGAATCATTGGTGCTAATATTTTAAATATTGCGCATCAAGATTATGACCCAATGGGTGCAAGTGTAACTATTCTTATTTCTGAAGAGCCTATTGAAAACGCACTTGCTAAATCAAATTCTGAAGCGCCCGGCCCGTCACAAGAATCTGTGGTTGCTCATTTAGATAAAAGTCATATTACAGTACATACGTATCCTGAGAGTCATCCAGATAATGGTATTAGTACTTTTAGAGCCGATATAGATGTTTCCACCTGTGGAAAAATCTCACCTCTAAAGGCCTTGAACTATTTAATTCATAGTTTGGAATCTGACATTGTAATTATGGACTATCGTGTTCGTGGTTTTACTAGGGACGTAAATGGCGATAAACATTATATTGATCACAAAATTGATTCTATTCAAAACTTTTTACCTGACGATATTACTGAGAAATATCGCATGGTGGATGTGAATGTATATCAGGAAAATATCTTCCATACCAAAATGATGGTTAAAGATTTGGACTTAGATAATTATTTATTCGGCGAAGGCGAAACGGCTTTTGATGATGCTGGGCAAGATGATATTCGTGAGCGTATTCAGACTGAAATGTTAGAAATATTCTATGGCCGTAATATGCAAAAAGGTAATGCGGACGAGATTTAGACGGGGCTAAATCCAATATGATGATTTAGTCATTATTTTAGATGTCACTTTCATAACAGCCTTAATTGGGGCAGGTAATTCAGCTGCTCCAGCTTGTTTGGCCATATCACCATGTTCGGCTTCATCTACTTGCATCTGTTCGATGATACTGCGAGTTTTTAAATCATGTTCAGGTAATCTATCTAAATGCTCTTGTAGATGTTCAACCACTTGCTTCTCGGTTTCCTCAACAAAGCCTAAGCTCCATTTGTCACCAACTAATCCGGCAACCGCTCCTAGAGCAAAAGAACCCGCGTACCAAATCGGATTAAGCACGCTTGGTTTTGCACCCAGCTCGTCTAGACGGTCTTCACACCAAGCTAGATGATCAATTTCTTCTTCAGCGGCGTGCTGCATTTTTTCACGTATATGCGGAAGTTTTGCGGTGAAGGCTTGGCCTTGATACAAGGCCTGAGCAGATACTTCGCCAGCATGATTCACTCGCATTAAACGTGCCGCTTGTTGCTTCTCTTGATCACTAATTTCTTGGGTGTTTTCAAGACTTTCAACGTCCGGTGTCGGAGTAGGGCGTTGCGCCATACGTTGAGCACTGGCACGAGTTTGTAGAGCTTTATCTAACTCAATTAGGGCTTTGTCAAAGAAACTTAATTTACGCATGCTTGTCATTATATCAGCATGAAATAAAACTGATTGAGATGAATTTTTGTTACAAGCATTAGCGATAAGTAATTCAAGTCGGTATAGTGCCGTAAAATTTTTTTCGTATTTAAACATAGGATATAAACATGAAACATTTAAAAAATCTAATTTTTGGTTCTGCAGTTTTAGCTATGAGCTTTAGTGCTGCGGTACTTGCTGAAGAAATTGAAGGTCCTTGGTCCGGTAAAGCTGGTTTTGGATTTTTATCTACTGATGGCAACTCTGAAACTAGCAGTCTTAACGCTGATCTGGGTGTGGCTTATAAAACTGGGCGCTGGACGCATGGATTAACGGCATTGGCTATTAGTGGCTCAACGAGTGGTTTTACAACCGCAGAACGTTATTTCTTGGGTTTGAAATCTGATTGGGCTATTAATGATAAAAGCTATATTTTTGGTCTTATAGATGCAGATAAAGATAAATTCAGCGCTTATGATTTACGTACGACTGAAACCGTGGGTTACGGACGTAAACTAATTAATACTGATACTCGACAATGGAATGTAGAAATTGGTGTTGGTGCTACTCAGTTAGAACCTATTATTGGTGAGGACATTAGCGATGCTATTCTGCGTTTAGCCACAGATTATCATTGGAATTTGAGTGAAACAGCTTTGTTTGAGCAAACGGTTGGTATTGAAGCCGGTGATTCAAATACTTTTCTGGAGTCTGTAACATCATTAAAAGCACAAGTTTATAAAGATATTGGCGTGCGTTTGTCTTACAGCATCAAAAATAATAGCGATGTACCAGTTGGCATTGAAAAAACAGATACATTTACTGCTATTAGCTTGGAATACAGCTTCTAATATTAAATAGACTATCATTTCGGAATTTCGGAATGATAGGGCAAGAAGTGTTTATAATTGATAGGCGTCGTGGGAATAACTCATTACGCCTTTTTATATTACTAAACAGAAGAAAGTCTTTAAATGTCAGATCTAGTCCCTAATAAGCCGTTTTATCCTTATCATGTGTTTTTTTGCATCAATCAGCGTGGGCCTGAAGCTATTCGACAGTGTTGTGCAGGTGTAGGCTCGGAAGATGTCTATGTTTACGCTAAAAAGCGTGTCAGAGACCTGGGAATGCTGGGTGAAGGCAAAATGCGCCTTAACAGTGCAGGTTGTTTGGACCGCTGCGAGTTAGGACCAGTAATTGTGGTTTACCCAGAAGGGGTTTGGTATAACTATTTAGACGAAACTGATGTGGACGAGATTATCGACTCGCATTTACTCAATGGCAAAGTGGTTGAGCGTCTATTATTACCGCCATCCCAGTTTAATATAGAGAATGAAAAAGACCTAAGCGAAGAATCATAAGTAATTGTTTTATATGGTTTTAATATTAAA
>CAJQOG010000078.1 GCA_905479875.1 uncultured Gammaproteobacteria bacterium | reverse complement strand
TTTATAGTTTTCATTACAAATTCCTTGTTCAGTTTCTTTGCAAATAATTATTATCCTTATCTATAAGCAAACCTTACATGCACTTTTTGTAAAATACAGCTTTCAATGTCTACTTACATTGACTCTAAACCCAAGTTACTGAAATTTAAGGACATGTAAATATAATTTTTCCAAATAAATACAAAAATTGAGGTATTTTTTGATGAATGTTCGCAGAATAACTTATTAGTTTATAATGACGCACCGCACACAAGAAAGTCTCGAAATGCTACAAACATTACTTATCGCTTCACCCATTTTCGGGATTGCAATTTTTGGTTATATCTCGGCACGATTCAAATGGGTAAGCGAAAATAATAGTAAGGTACTCACACGATTTGTTTTCTATTTCGCCGTTCCTCTATTCTTATTACGCAAATTTGTAGATTCAGATTTACCAGAACAACTACCTCTAGATTTAATAGGAAGTTATTATATTCCCATTGGCATAGTTTACTTTCTGGGTCTTTTTATTATTGCCAAACCATTTAGACACGACCGCTCCAAAAGTGTCATTACCGCTTTAAGTGCAACGTTTGGGAATGGTGTACTACTTGGTTTACCTGTTTTGTTAAGTACGGTTGGCGAAGAACCTGTTGTACCTTATTTTATTATTCTCGCATTCCATGGCCTCAGCCTTTTTACTGTAAGTACCATTTTATTGGAACGTGCAAAACGACTGAATTACATAGAATTTGAAGGCCTACCAGAACACGCTCCTTCAACATTGAGAAGTATTGTGGACTTAATTAGTTCGCTAGGACGCAACCCAATTTTAGTAGCAATAGTTTTAGGTTTAATAATGAATTTACTCAATTTAAAACTTCCGTATACACTGGATAAAATTGCTGAAATCATGGGAAATACAGTAACGGGGGTGTCACTCTTTGCTCTTGGCGCCACGATGAGCCACTATAAACTATCAGGACAAATTGGCGCATCACTAACAATTAGCCTAAGTAAAATATTACTTTTACCTGCTCTAGTCTATGTGTTTGGAACTTATGTATTCGAGTTAGAAAAAACTTGGTTAATTGCTGCTTTAGTTTTTGCCGCACAACCAACAGGAGTGAGCGCTTATGTTTTTGCTGAACAATATAAAACAGGCATTCCACTTTCTACTACAACAATCATGTTATCTACATTATTGTCTATGATTACTTTGCCCGTGATAATTTACTTATTAATGAGCTGAGTGAGTTGGTACAAAGCAATACCAGCTGCCGTAGAGACATTTAAAGATGACAAATGCCCATGCATAGGAATATGTACAATTAAATCTGACTGGTCTAATAATTTTTGATTTACACCAGTGTTTTCAGAACCAAGTATCAAGCAAATTTTTTCATCGGGATGCAATTGCACATCAGCAAGACAAATACTTTTATCAGTTAATTCCAATGAAACAACTTTATAATTCTGTTGCTTCATTTGTGAAACCAGCTCTAAAGGGTTTTCATGATAAGAATAAGCTACGTATTTTTCGGCAGAGCGTGAAGTCTTAGTAATTTTCCTATGTGGCGGAGTTGTTGTATTGCCAGTAAGATAAATATGCTCGCAAGCAAAAGCATCTGCTAAACGAAAAACACTACCTATATTTAACCTGATTTCAAAGTCATGCAATATAAGACTTATTGGGGTACGTTTTGGTGTCAAGTCACTTGAACGATGTGTTAGCTGAGTATGCAGCATGAAATTATTTAGACTCTTTTTCCATAAGCAAACGTTCACTTTTTAATGGTTCTCGCCACTTCTCATTACTTTTATAAATTTTCAAGCGTTTTAAAAAATCCTCAAACAATTCCGCTGACTTTTTTTTGTCAAGCATGCCTAAAGCTTTACGTTGTGTTTTTATTGCATTTTCGAAATCATCTGTTTCGGCATAGGCTGCGGCTAAAGTATCTAAATGAGCAAAATTATCATAGTCATCATTTCCAACAACTCCAAGAGCAAGACTTAAAGCCTTTTCACCATCACGAAAATTATTTAAAGGGCAAGTTGCATATTCCCACGCTATATTATTAGCAGCATTTTCGGAGCCGGCTTCTCCTGATTTCTCAAACCATATAAGGGCCTGGTCGCAATCTTGATCAACATCACCATAGCCTTTTGAATAAAAATGTCCTATAAAATCCATGCTATCAACAGACCCCAATTCAGCAGATTTTTTATACCATTTAAAAGCCTTATTTAGATTTTTCTCTACACCTAGGGTTCCAATGTAAAATATTTCACCGACTTGCTCTAAAATAACCGGATGTTGATCAGCAGCAAATTTTTCCAACCAGTAAACACCCTTTTCTTGATCTAAAGGATAATCAGGATTTGCCATGCGTCCTAAATACATATGTGAGAGCAACATCTGAGCATCTTTATCGCCCTCTTTAGCAAGTTCAAGCTTCTCACGTATTTCTTTTTTGATTGATGACTCTATACCAGAAAAATTTTGTGATTCTATATTTTCGCCGCAAGCAGTAAGAAATAGACAGCTGAGAACAAGACCTAAAATATATCGAAAATTTTTATTCATAAAAAATATTTAAGAATTTTTTAAAACAATTCGATATCTAGCTTTGCCACTACGTAAATGATCCAAGGCTTCATTAACTTGCGACATAGGGAATTCTTCAATGGTAGGACGGATATCATGTCGCGCAGCAAAGTCTAGCATTGTGGCAATAGTAGCCGGACTACCAACAGGTGAACTTGAAACCGATCGTTGTGCACCCATTAAATTAAACACACTAATATCTAATGGCTCTAAAACTGCGCCAACAAGATGCAAACATCCTCGTTGAGTCAACGTTTGAAGATATGCATTCCAATCGAGTTTTACATTTACAGTAGAAATTATTAAATCGTACTGCCCTGCTACAGCAGCAAGCGCTTCAGGATCACGTGAATTTACGGTTTTATGTGCACCAAGTTCTATGGCTTCTTTCATCTTATCTTCACTAGAAGTGAAGGCCGTTACTTCACAACCCCACTTATTAAGAAAACCTAGTGCCATGTGACCTAATCCACCAATCCCAATCACACCAACTTTTGCGGTTGGCTTTAAGCCTGAATCATATATTGGTGTAAAAACCGTGATGCCACCGCAGAACAATGGTCCAGCACTGGCAACATCCATACCTTCTGGCAATGGGATTGCACTGGCGGATTGCACACGAACTTTATCGGCAAAACCACCATGGTGACCTACAATGATTCCTTGCGCTTTGCTACACAGGTTATGTTCTCCATTCATGCATTTATCACAGGTCATGCAATAACCTGCATGCCAACCAGCACCTACTCGTTGTCCAAGCTTTAGATTTTTCACATTACTGCCAACTGAACTGATCAGACCTACAACTTCATGCCCAGGCACCAACGGATACTGGGTAAAACCCCATTCATTATTCAATACACTTAAATCACTGTGGCATATTCCACAATACTCAACATCAATTTCTACATGATCATCCGCCAGTATCCCCGGGTCATATTCAAACCGTTCTAATTTCCCACCAGGCTTATGTGCTGCATATGCATTGATCATTTACTTCTCCATGTTTTAAAATTATTTTTAATCAGTTTATTTTGTAAAATCGAAACGGTATGTAACACCATTAACAGAGGTTGCTTGTCCATTAACTATTCGCGGACGATATTTAAATTGTTGAATTGCTGCGATTGCAGCTGGCCCAAATAGAACCTCAGAATTACTCTGCGTCACTTCAGCATTAATCACATTTCCATTTTCGGTTATGGAATAACGCACCCAAACCCAGCCTTCTATATTTTGTGAAGCAGCATCTGGTGGATATACTGCTGCTGCTTTCTTTAGAATTACGGCAGGAATTATTTGCATCCTGTCATCAGTTGTCTCGCAAGCGAGCAATACAACTAAAAACAAAATTGGTATTATTTTTTTTAACATAGCTAAACCTTTTAAATCTGTATCTTTATACTAATTGAGACCATTTTTCAGCATCTTCAAGCATCGGGAAATGCTCAAGATTTGGAATGATAGTTTTTTTACTGTTTTTAGTTTCGGCCTCAATCACATGCGCCATTTCCACAACAGCAACCGGATCGTCTTCAGCCCACAGAATATGCAGGGGCAATTCGGTTTGTTTTAAGGCACCAATCCATCTATCC
>CAJQOG010000077.1 GCA_905479875.1 uncultured Gammaproteobacteria bacterium | reverse complement strand
AAATCCCAAAGTTGAATTGCTTTATCAGCATTAAGTACAATTTCAAAACCATCTTCTCCTGTATAACCGGTACGCGCCACGAATGTCTCTGGCTCATCAGCACCATTAAAAGGCTTCAATGCTAACAATGCCTCTGCATCTATTTGTACAATTTGAGATAAAGCTTTAACCGCCAGTTCACGAGAATTAGGCCCTTGTACTGCTAACATCGCAGCCTCTGGACGCTCTTTTACTTCAACCGCAAACTCTTTTGCTTGCTCAGTAATCCACGCCATATCTTTATCACGGGTAGATGCATTCACTACTAGGCGATAAAAAGTGTCATCTAAGTAATAACAGATTAAGTCGTCAATAACACCGCCTTGAGGATTCAACATACAGCTGTATAAGGCTTTACCTGTATTACGAAGTTTAGCAACATCATTTGCCAGAAGTTTTTGTAAAAATTCTTTAGTACGCTCGCCGTGCAAATCTACAACGGTCATATGCGATACATCAAACATACCAGCATGTTTGCGAACAAAGTGATGCTCATCCATTTGCGAACCATAATGCAAAGGCATATCCCATCCACCAAAATCTACAATTTTAGCTTTAGCATTTACGTGAACGTCGTATAAAGGTGTTTTTGAACCCATGTTTTTTCTCTCTCTGCAATAAAAAAAGGGTGGCAGACCACAATAGTCTGCCACCCCTCTGTCCGGTAACCTGAGAGATCAAACACTATGTCCATATATTTAATATGCAACATACTGTTCTTACCCCTTCGGTGGATAGCCGATGTTTAAATAAATAAACATGCATCTCTCTCCAGAGTCGGTCAGCAACAACAATCCCCAATCTTTCGATATACCTGAGCGTTTCTGGGTGAATTGCGTCTTCGGTGATTTGAAATTACTAATTTAAAAGAAATTTCAAATTCTCTCTTGCTGTGCTTATGACCGAGCCGAGATAATAGCTCATTCAAGACTTAGCTCCAAGTGAAAAGCTAGGGAATTAAATGTAAATTCTCGTTACAATCTACTTATCGCTTACTAATGAATTGCTTGCTTATTATGCAAAATTTTCCATACAGCCAAATAACGCTAGCTTGGCTCAATATCTTAAAGTTAATTATGATGAAAAAACTCAATATACAAACTGCTTATATCGCAATCATCGGCCTAGTTTTGTCTTTAGCTGCTTGCTCAGAAGCCCCAATATCCGCAGAAAGCTCTGCGGACAATGCGCAAAAAACTAGCTCTGAAGCCGTACCAAAAAAACCTGATGAACAAGATACCAGCACACTCTTACATGAGTTTTTTGATAATGAATGGGAACGTAGTTTAAAAGAAAACCCTGTATCAGCAAGTTTTCGAGGTGACAAACGTTATAACCATCTTTGGTCTGATTTAAGTCTCACTGCAATTGCTGAGAGCCAAAGCAAAGATCAACAAGCTTTAAAATATTTACTTAGTCTTGATAAAAACAACTTATCTACCGCTGACCAATTAAATTACCAACTCGCTCAACAACAATTAGAAATCACCATCCGCGAAGATTCTTTTGAGCGTTACCTCATCCCACTGAATCAACGTGGCGGCATTCAAAGTCAAGATACAATTCTGGAAAGCTTACGCTTTACTACAAAAAAAGACTATCAAGATTGGATTGCAAGACTTGAAGCATTTCCAACTTACATGCAACAAACTATGGATTTAATGAAGTTAGGATTAAGTCGCGAAATCTTGCCACCAAAAATCATCATGCAACGCATACCTGATCAAATTAAAATGCAATTAGTGGATAACGCAAAGCAAAGTGGGTTTTATAAACCATTTCTAATTAAACCTGATTACGTTGAAGAATTAGAATGGAAAATTTTATCCGATAAAGGTTTACAAGCTGTTTCAGAAAAAATCATCCCCTCTTATCAAGAGTTTTTTGATTTCATTCAAAATGATTATTTACCGGCATGCCGCGATAATGTTGGCGTTTGGGATTCAAAGCAAGGCTTAGAATTCTATCAACATCGAGTTGAACGATTCACAACAACCAAACTCACCGCGGAAGAAATTCATCAAATAGGTTTAAGTGAAGTGACAAGAATCAGAGCTGAGATGCAAACGATTATTGATGACTTGAAATTTGAGGGTAGTTTTTCAGATTTTTTGAACTTCTTAAGAACTGACGAGCAATTCTATTATCAAACGCCTGAGGAATTAGAAACCGCATATCTTGCCACATCAAAACGTATAGATCCTGAGTTAGTAAAACTGTTTGGTAAATTGCCGCGCATGCCTTACGGTATTAAAAAAATACCTGACAATATTGCGCCTGACACAACCACCGCTTATTACAGCCAACCAGCTGCTGATGGCAGTCGTGCAGGTTTCTATTATGTAAATCTATATAAACCAGAAACCCGACCTAAGTATGAAATAGAAGTTCTCTCAGTGCATGAAGCAATGCCCGGCCATCATTTACAAATTGCTTTAGCTCAAGAACTGGGTGACTTACCAAACTTTAGACGCAGCGGCGGCTTCACAGCTTTTGTTGAAGGCTGGGGCTTATATTCAGAAAGCTTAGGACCAGATTTAGGACTGTATAAAGATCCCTATTCTAAATTTGGGCAACTCACTTATGAAATGTGGCGTGCGGTACGCTTAGTAGTTGATACAGGCATGCATGCAAAACAATGGACAAGAGATGAAGCGATTGAATTCTTTAAAGACAATGCGGCAAAAACCGAACATGATATCGTAAATGAAATTGACCGATACATTGCATGGCCTGGTCAAGCATTGGCTTATAAAATTGGCGAATTAAAAATTAAAGAATTACGTGCTAGAGCTGAAAAACAATTGGGTAATGATTTTGATATTAAAGAATTTCATGACTTAGTACTTTCACAAGGTGCTATTCCATTGAATATTTTGGAAGATACTGTTGATGCTTGGTTAGCAAGTAAAAAGTAGAAAACATAAATTTTAAGAATATTATTATTTCCTCAGCTCGACTGAGGATCCAGAACATGAATAAGGAAAGGCCCTAGACCCTCAGTCAAGCTTAGGGAGTAATTTCCTCTTTATGATAAAAAATGAGAACAATAAATGATTAAACGCAAAAAAACGCATGCTGTAGACGTCAACGGAATCATCATCGGCGGTGATAACCCAATAGTGGTTCAATCGATGACTAATACCGATACGGCTGATGTTGATGGCACCGTTGCACAAGTGCTAGCACTTGCTGAAGCTGGCTCTGAATTGGTACGTATCACCGTTGATAAAATCACAGCGGCTCAAGCAGTGCCTATAATCAGAGAAAAACTTGATCAAGTTGGATGCTCGACTCCTCTAATTGGCGATTTCCATTTCAATGGTCATAAACTACTTGCCGAGGTGCCAGCCTGTGCGGAGGCTTTAGCCAAGTATAGAATTAATCCTGGCAACGTAGGACGTGGTAAAAAACACGATGCACAGTTTGCTTTAATGATTGAAACGGCGATTAAATATAATAAAGCCATTCGTATCGGTGTGAACTGGGGCAGCATGGATCAAGATTTAGTGACTCGTTTAATGAATGAGAATGCTGAACTCGCTGAACCAAAGTCTGCAAAAGATATTATGTTTGATGCGTTAATTATGTCCGCTTTAAACAGTGCAGCTAAAGCCAATGAAATTGGTTTAGGTAAAGATAGAATTACCATCTCATGCAAAATGAGTGGCGTACAAGATTTAATAACGGTTTATCGCCGGCTCTCAAACGAATGTGATTACCCTCTTCACCTAGGCTTAACCGAAGCCGGTATGGGCAGCAAAGGTATTGTTGCATCAACCGCGGCATTAAGTGTTCTATTACAAGAAGGCATTGGCGATACGATTAGAATCTCTCTCACGCCAGAGCCGGGTGGCGATAGAACCAAAGAAGTTCAGGTGGCTCAAGAGATTTTACAATCTATGGGTTTAAGAGCATTTACCCCAGCTGTTATTGCATGCCCTGGATGTGGGCGAACAACCAGTACCTACTTCCAAGAACTCGCACAAGACATTGAAATTTTCTTAAGAAAGTCTATGCCGCAATGGAAGCAAAAATACCAAGGCGTAGAAAACCTTAACGTTGCAGTAATGGGTTGTGTGGTTAATGGCCCTGGTGAAAGTAAACACGCCGACATTGGAATCAGCTTACCCGGAACTGGCGAAAAGCCAGTCGCTCCAGTGTATGTGGATGGCAAAAAAGATGTCACTTTGAAAGGCGAAAATATTGCTGAGGAGTTTCAGGAATTGGTTGAAAGGTATGTGGCTGAGCGGTTTACTTGATGATTAATGCAATGAATTCAATCGCATAACTCTATTTTATGTTTCATTTGAAACCAAATTGATAATTCTGCTACAATCTGCCTCATGGCAAAAAAATCCACAAAATACACAGCAAAAATTCCTGATGAAAATGGATTTATCCATTACACAGATGAAGAAAATGAAATTTGGAATACTTTAATTACTCGTCAAAAAGCTAATCTACCT
>CAJQOG010000076.1 GCA_905479875.1 uncultured Gammaproteobacteria bacterium | reverse complement strand
TGGGCTCAAAACAATCCGCGTCCTGAAAATGGAATGGTACGTTTGTGGTCTTTAGTGGCTTTTGCACATGGTGCAGAATGCGTATGCTATTTCCGTTGGCGACAAATTCCGTTTGCCCAAGAGCAAATGCATGCGGGTGTTTTAAGAAATGATAGTTCTAAAGCGCGTGCTTGGTTTGAAGCGCAAGAAGTATTTGAAGATTTGAAAAAATTGGATTTTAGCTCACCAGCTTTGCCAGCTAATCGTGTGGCTATTCTTACCGATGCTGATGGTCGTTGGATTTCACGTATAGAACAACAAGGTGTTGCCTACGACTTTGAAAAAGTAGAATTCGCTTATTACACCGCCTTGCGTCAGTTAGGTATAAACGTTGATTTTGTATCACAAGATAGTGATTTTTCTCAATACGATTTAATCATTGCTCCTTGTTTGCCAGTAGTGAGCGATGAATTTATTGCTGCTTGTAAAAACTCAAAAGCTAAGTGGGTGTTTGGACCGCGTTCAGGTTCTAAAACAAAAGACTTTAATCTTCCAGAAAATTTAGCACCTGGAAAGCTACAAGAGTTAATTCCAACCAAGGTCTTATCAGTAGAGACTACGCATAAAGACTTACAAGAAGTAATGCACTTTGCTGGTAAAGAGTATTCTTCTTGGGGTTGGCGAGAAGAATTGGATGTATCGCGATGTAAAGTAGTAGCTACTTATAAAGATGCTAGTGCAGCGATTGTTGAACATAAAAATATTCATTATGTTGGTTGCTTAGTTAGCGATGACTTCTTATTAGATTATTTCGAGAACATTTGTAATGACTTAGGCATAGATACTTTACGCACACATAAAGATATTCGGATTTCTCAGCGTGGGCAATATACTTTTGCCTTCAATTATGGCTCTGAAGCAAAATTTTTAGAGAATGTTTCTGCTAAGAAATTTGTTATTGGATCTGCCGAAATCAAAGGTTTCGGCGTGAGTGTTTGGCTTAGTTGAGAATTCAGATAAATTACATCTATTAAAAACCAAGTAATTATTCCCTCAATTCAATTGAGAGTCTAGTGTCTTTGCTAGCTATGAATAAGCCTCTTGGCTCCAGATAATAATTGCATTGTTTCTAGGTAGTAATAAGTCTGAGTGAACCAGTATTACGTAGACTTACTTTGGTCACGCGCATCAGTAATTAAATCCATCGCTTCTTGTAATAAATAATGCATTGCTGAACGTGCAAGTTCGGGTTTTCCAGCTTGAATTGCATCAAATACTTTTTGGTGATCGCGAACGCTGGCCAAGCGAACCCCTTTGCGTTGATTGGTTAAACGAATACTAATACGTAAAGCAGTTTCACTGAAATCTTGCATTTGACTAAAGAAGCGGTTGCCGCTGGCATCTAAAATAGCAACATGAAAAGCAATGTCAGATAACAAAGGATCATCCATACCTTCCTCTGCAGCTTGCATACGTTTTAATGCATCCTCAATTTTAGTTTTGTCTTCTGTGCTCGCTCGTTCAGCGGCTAAAGCTGCTGCAGCCGGCTCAATCGATAAACGCACTTCTGTGAATTCGCTCAATAAGTCTAAGGAGAAATCTCTTTCTAAAAGCCAGCGTAAAACACTAGGGTCTAAGAGGTTCCATTTGGTTTCATCAAGTACTTTTGTTCCCTGCCTAGGACGAGCACTAAGCAAGCCTTTAGAGGTAAGCATTTTTACAGCTTCACGTAATACGCTACGACTAACTTCGTATTGAGTGCAAAGATCAGCTTCTGTTGGGAAAGGGTTGTCTTCGTTGTAAGCTCCACGCACAATTTCCATTCCTAGGCGCTCTACAATACTAATTGTTAAACTTTTGTAACCGTCAGCCATAATTATTCTTCTTAAGTTTATTCTTTTAGATATAGTGATTCAGGTAAGCCCTGAACATTGGTTTTATAAATAAACACATCGCCTGCTTGTGGCTCTTTTTTCAGTGCCTCGTCAGACATATCTTGACGTGCTGTTGTAACGCACAATAAATCTAAATTTGTTCCTGCAAAGCATACACAACTTACTTGTGAAGCGGGTACAAATACTTCGTAATCAATCTCACCATTTGGATTATATCGAACGACTTTGTTTGCACCCCAATGAGCACTCCAGACATATCCCTCAGCGTCGACGCATGCCCCATCAGGAAAGGCGCCAGCTGGAGTTGTGTGAAAATCAGTGCGTTGTGAAATTTCACCTTTATTTTTATCAAAGTGGTATCGATAAATTTGATTGCGCGCCGAATCAGAAAAATACATATATTTAGAATCAGGGCTCCAGCAAGCGCCATTAGAAATGTGAATATTGGACTCATGCGTAGATAAATTTTGTTTTTCGTCAAAGCAAAGTAATTCACCTCGGCCTAATTCACCCGAATATTCTTCAGAATATAAGGACATGCTGCCCACCCAAAAACGACCCTGTCTATCTACTCGGCCATCATTGAGACGCTGGCTTTGGGTGTCTTTCACGTTTGTATGAATCCATTGCTGGTCTTGAGTCTGTGGATTGAAATAAGCAAACCCAGAGGCAAAAGCCACTAACAAGTCATCTTGTAAAGCATTCTGGTTTTTTACAAAAGCAAAAGCACAAATGGATTCCGGCGCGGGAAACCGCTCCAGTTTGTTGTCTGAAAAACGGTAGCGGAAAAGGGCATTCTTTTGTATATCTGTCCACCAAATTTCTTGACCATTAGGATGCGATTGTATGCCTTCTCCCAAAATATTAGAAACGGATAACTGATTGATTAATTGAGCATTTATTGCATTATTCAAGGTATTACTCGAAATGTTAAACCAGTAGGTTTGCTGAAAATAATTTAAAGGATTCTGCTCTATTATTAATTAGGCACACTGCTTGTTTTTTTATAATATAAATATGCTATATTAGCAAAAATTAAGTCTAAGTGTGCTCATATCAGAAGAAAGCCTTCTATTAATTTGAGTAAACTCTCCAGCTCATTAGGAAAATTCAATGTCATACCCAGAGTACAAAGACCTTCATGCAAAGGTTGCCTTCATAACTGGCGGCGGATCAGGTATTGGTGCTGGTTTTGTTAGAGCCTTTGCCCAGCAAGGTGTAAAAGTCGCATTTGTATCTTTATCTCAAGAACCTGGCGACGAATTATGTGATGAAATTGAAAAGGAAACTGGTAATCGTCCTTATTTTATAGCTTGCGACATTACAAATCTTGCAGCCTTACGAACAGCAATCCAAAAAACACAATCTCACTTTGGTGCAATTTCAATTCTTGTAAATAATGCAGCAAGAGATACGCGACATGATATTGAAAATTTTTCTGAAGACGATTGGGATACGGCCATGCATACAAATTTGCGCCCTCATTTTTTTACAGCCCAAGCGATTCTCCCAGATATGAAAAAGCTAGGGCACGGCAGTATTATTAATCTTGGTTCAAATTCTTCGATTCTTGGTTTAGCAGGTTATGCCTCCTACGTTACAGCTAAAGCAGGGATTATTGGATTAACTAAAGCACTAGCTAGAGAAGTTGGGGTGCATAATATTCGTGCTAATAGTTTAATTCCAGGTTGGGTAATGACTGAGCGACAAAAGAAATTATGGGCAACTCCAGAAGCGATTGAAGAATGTTTAGAGCAGCAATGTTTGAAAACCACTATAAGCGTTGAAGACATTGCTCATTCGGCATTATTTTTAGCTTCTGATGCGTCAGCCATGATTACTGGACAAGCCTTGATTGTGGATGGCGGCCGAGTTTAATGCGTATTGCCGTTGATTGGGGCTCTTCATCTTTTCGAGCTTATCTCTTGGATGAGCAACTGAATTGTGTGGATAAAATTAGTAATGCTAATGGAGTTTTTAGCCTAAAGAGTTCTTTTGCAGATACTTTACAAGAAGCTTGTGGCGAATGGCTGCGAGAGAATGGGGTTGAAGAAGTTTTATTGGCCGGGATGGCGGGTAGTCGTAATGGCTGGTTAGAAACAGGTTATTCACAATGTCCGGTGTCAGCAGGCCAACATAGACAAGCGGCATTGGATATTACTAATCGTTTGAGGATTCGTATAACTGTACTACCAGGTGTTCAGGCCCTCAGCCCTAGTGGTTTTCCTGACGTAATGCGTGGAGAGGAAGTACAGATTTTTGGGGCTCTTGAAATATCGCAATCAAAAGAAGCGTTTATATGTTTACCTGGTACGCATTCTAAGTGGGTTGAACTGCAAGACGGTAATATCAAAAGTTTTGCAACATTGATGACCGGCGAGTTATTCGCATTAGTAAGTGAATACAGTTCAATAGGGGCATTAGTGACTGATACGGATTTTGATAAGAAATCATTTTTGACAGGCGTTAGAGATCAAAGACAAGGGTCGAATTTACTCAATTCAAAAGTGGGCTTAACCCACAGTTTGTTTTCAGTTCGGGCTCGTACGGTGAGTAATAGTTTAGAGGCGACATCAGTATTTTCATATTTGTCAGGTTTACTTTTAGCAGATGAAAT
Organism: uncultured Gammaproteobacteria bacterium; assembly: GCA_905479875.1. Classification (GTDB taxonomy): domain Bacteria; phylum Pseudomonadota; class Gammaproteobacteria; order Steroidobacterales; family JABDMI01; genus JABDMI01. The sequence goes on along the minus strand of CAJQOG010000076.1, from coordinate 18,404 downwards.
TGCTTCAGTTCAGAACTTGTTTGATTTAAAAAAACAAGTGGTTTTAATAAGTGATGAGAAGTTATCGCAACCCTACCAAATTGCTTTAGACTCTTTTGGCTTGCAGGTTAAGTTAATAGATAGTGAAGAGGCATTTTTACAAGGCATAAAGCTTTTAATATAGAATTAATTGGAATAATAGAAAGTGACTAAAGTAAGTTCGTTAAATAATATTTTGCCGCTTGTAGCTATTCTTCGCGGCGTTAAGCCTAGTGAGGTCTTAGATGTTGCGGATGTGCTAATTCAAACGGGTTTTCAGGCGATTGAAGTTCCACTTAATTCACCGCAGCCTCTAGAGTCCATCGCTCTATTGGCCGATAAGTATGGCGATAAATATCTAATTGGAGCCGGAACCGTAACTAGTGTAGATCAAGTGGTTTCAGTGAATGCAAGAGGGGGGCGCCTAATTGTTTCACCAAATACTAACTCTGACGTTATTCGCGCCACCAAAAAACTAGGAATGGTTTCGGTGCCTGGTTGTTTAACCCCAACCGAAGCATTTGCCGCTTTAGATGCTGGTGCTGATGCCTTGAAATTTTTTCCTGCCAACGCAGTGACGCCGGGTTTGTTTAAAGCTCTGGGGTCTGTATTGCCTCAGGGCATAGCCATGTATGCAGTGGGCGGTGTCGATGCGAGCAACTTACATAAGTACAAAGCCTATGGAATTAGTGGCTTTGGTTTAGGCTCGTCTTTGTATAAAGCGGGTAGATCTATCGAAAACGTTAAACAGAGTGCAATGGTAAGCATGCAAGCTTTTAAAGCACTTTGATTTAAATTAAATATATAAAAGAGAAAATAAACAGTGAGTAAAGACAATAAAAAGATAACTTTACGTAGTCGTGAATGGTTTAATAATCCTGATAATCCAGGTATGACGGCTTTGTATTTAGAGCGTTATCTAAACTACGGTTTAACGGCCGAGGAGTTGCAATCTGATAGACCGATAATTGGTATTGCTCAATCCGGTTCAGATCTAACTCCTTGTAATCGACACCATATTTTCCTCGCTCAACGTGTGAAGGATGGTATTCGTGATGCGGGGGGCATTCCTATCGAATTTCCTGTGCATCCTATTCAAGAAACAGGTCGCCGTCCTACCGCGGCCTTAGATAGAAATTTATTAACGATTGGTTTGATTGAAATTTTGCATGGTTATCCATTAGATGGCGTAGTGCTTACTACAGGCTGTGACAAAGTCACACCTGCCATGTTGATGGCGGCAGCCAGCGTTGATTTACCAGCTATCGCTTTATCAGCAGGACCGATGCTCAATGGTAATTACAAAGGTCAATGTGTTGGTTCTGGTACCGTTATTTGGGATGCGCGACAAAAACTGAGTAAAGGCGAAATCGACTACAAAGAATTTATTGAAATGGCCTCAGGATCAGCTCCTTCTACTGGGCATTGCAATACTATGGGTACAGCTCTAACTATGAATTGCTTAACTGAGGCCTTAGGTATGATGCTTCCTGGCTCAGCCTCTATTCCTGCTCCATATAGAGAGCGACAACAGATGTCTTATGAAACCGGTAAACGTATTGTTGATATGGTGTGGGAAGACCTAACACCTTCAAAAATTCTTACCGAAGACGCTTTTCATAATGCGATTGTGGCTTGCTCTGCAATTGGTGGTTCAACTAATGCGCCAATTCACGTTAACGCGATTGCCCGACATGCTGGCATTGAATTGGATATCGCTAATTGGCAAAAAGTTGGCCAACATATTCCACAAATTGTGAACTGCCAACCAACAGGTGAGTATTTATCAGAGGAATTTCACAAAGCAGGTGGCTTAGCTTCGGTGATACACGAGTTGCTAAAGGAAAATTTAATTAAAGAAAATGCTCTGACTGTCTCAGGTAAAAGTATTGCAGAAAATTGTCGAAACCATCTAACAATAGATGATCGTGTTATCAAGACAGTAAAACAACCATTGCAAGATAATGCAGGTTTAATGTTGATGAGCGGTAATTTATTTGACTCAGCCATTATGAAAATATCGGCTGTAGATCAAGATTTTAGACAAAGGTATTTGCAAAAACCAGGAGATGAGAATGCCTGCGAATTAAGAGCCGTTGTTTTTGATGGACCAGAAGACTATCACGATAGATTAAATGACGAGTCGTTAGGAATAGATGAATTTACTTTATTGGTTATTCGTGGAGTTGGACCGATTGCTTATCCTGGTAGCGCTGAAGTTGTAAATATGCAGCCACCAAAAGCCTTATTGAAAAAAGGTATTAAGGCCTTACCAACCATGGGTGATGGACGACAAAGTGGTACTTCTGCCGCACCATCCATTCTTAATGCAACTCCTGAAGCAGCTGCTGGTGGAAATCTTGCAATCATAAGAACTGGCGATATGGTGAGAATTGACTTGAATAATCAAAGCGTTAATTTATTAATTTCAGATAAAGACTTGGCTGAGCGACGTGAACGGCTAAATTTCGAAATTCCAGAGTCGCAAACCTGGTGGCAGAAGATTCATCGTGAAAAAGTATCGGGCTTAAGCGAGGGTGCAGTGTTTGAGGAAATGCTTGAATTTAACAAAATCGTTAAAAAGGCTCCCCGCCATTCACATTAATTTCCCTAATATGTCTCTGTAATTGGTATTATATTGGGATGGTACGTTGGGGAATTTTAGGAGCAGGCAAAATAGCGCATACGTTTGTCAATGACATCGCGTATGTGAGCGATGCTGTGGTGCAAGCAGTCGCTTCGCGTTCATTAGAGTCGGCTACAGAATTTGCTCTGCAATATGCAATTCCTACTGCGCATGGCAGTTACCAAGAGCTATATGAAGACCCCGATATCGACGCAATATATATTGCTACACCACATAATTTTCATCTACAACAAACTCTAGCTAGTTTAAAAGCAAATAAATCAGTTCTTTGTGAAAAGCCAATCACTGTAAATCCAGCCCAATGTTTAGAGATTATGGGTGAGATGAGAAAGTCAAACGAGAGTGTGATGGAGGCCATGTGGACTTATTTCTTACCTGCGATTCACAAAGCACAAGAATGGGTTGCCGATGGCAAGATAGGTGCCGTTAAGCATATTAAGGTAGATTTTGGTTTTGCTATGGAATATGAACCTGAAAAGCGTTTGTATAATCCTGATCTGGCCGGCGGGTGCTTATTGGATATGGGGATTTATCCCATTGCACTAATGAATCTTTTTGTTAAAGGGAACCCTAAGGCTCTAAAAGTACATGCAAGCTTTGCACCAACCGGTGTGGAAGATAGTCTACAAATGACCTTTGCTTTTGAAAACCTTATTGCTACTTTAAGTACTTCGTTTAAAGAAGAACTACCTAATAAAGCGTACTTAGTTGGTGAAACTGGAATCATTGAAATTCCTGATTTTTGGCGAGCAAGTCAGTGTAAGTTGTATCAAGGTGCAGAAGTGGTTGACGAATTCGATGACGGGCGCTTAGGCAGTGGGTTTGAATTTCAAATAGAATCGTTTAGTAAGAATATTATTAATAGAGAACAAGAGTCCAGCATTATGCCAATTGATACATCATTACGTTTACAAGCTTTAATGGCTTTTGTTCAAGCTAAAATCAGTAAAATTAAATATAAATTAATTACTGAGCAGCAAGATTAAAATTTTTCATTATCCTCAAGGTTTAAATTATTGATTTTTGATAGGCCCAATATTTTTAAGAATAAATTTCTACCTGCCTTCATAATCGGATATAAAATTTTAGACAGCCGTTTAGATTTAAAGGTCCAATAATTTAGTCTATTAAAAATCCCTGAGCGACTACTCATCAGCGCTAAAGCATTAATAGCGTCTGAGCCATAATAAAGTTCATCCTTAATTTTTAAGACCATGCCCTGATCAATGTCCCAGTCAAGTGCAGTGATTTCATCCATGATCGCGCTCGATTCGCGTGCATCAACTAACTGCAAACTGCCTACCGATTCACCTAGTCGTGACATGCGACAAAAGGCGTGACAGAGTGGGCATTCTTTATCATAAATCAAAATTACGTTTTGTTTTTCGTTTAGCATAAAGACAGATGTGCCTCTGAATGGTCGCAAACTAAAAGTGTATATAGGTATAAATTTGTAAGTTACATGTATTGTAAATAATATTATATTTAGCTTCGCTCGTTTAGGCGGACGATCTAATTAGTATTTGAGATTTAACTAGTTCTTATGAATTTCTTGTTAGAAATGATTTTACTCATCTTACCAATTTGTGATGTCTAGGTGGGGCAGTAATCCGCCATAGATCTCAGAATCTATGAGGATATCTTTGCGAATATTCTATTTTTATTAAAGAATATCTCTGTTTTGTAGCATTATTACAACTCTTATAAGTTTCTCAATAATTTACAGAAGTTTTAATAAAAACAATTAGTTACGCTAGATTTAATATGGTAATTATTTACCTAATTATCATATTGTATTATAAATAATATAATATTTGACACTGAACGTAGCTTGACCGATAATCAAGTTGTTAAAGTAAGTCATATAAATAATATTTTTAACAGTTTGTAACAATATAAAATAAATTTAACGAGGGGTTTAAGCATGCAAAAACAGCATAATTCATCCGTCTCTGTCTTCAGAAAAACAGCTATTGCAGCTGCTGTTGCCAGTGTGGTTTCGATGGGTGTCACATCAACCGCTGTAGCACAAGAAGGTGCTATAGAAGAAGTGGTAATTACAGGTATTCGAGGCAGTTTGAAGCGAGCTATTGATGTTAAGCGTGATGCATCTGGTGTTGTTGATTCAATTGCTGCAGAAGATTTAGGTAAATTTCCAGATCTAAACGTGGCTGAATCTTTACAGCGTATTCCGGGTGTATCAATTGACCGAAGTGGTGGTGAAGGCCAAGCAATTACAGTACGTGGTTTGGGACCTCAGTTTAATACCGTATTACTAAACGGTAGACAAATCGCTAATGATAGCGGTGGTCGTGAATTTAATTTTGATACATTAGCGGCAGAACAAATTTCTGGTGCCGATGTATTTAAATCTGGTCGTTCAGATTTACAAGAAGGCGGAATTGGTGCCACAGTAAATGTTAAAACGGCAAAACCATTTGATAAAAAAGGTTTACAGCTTGCTGGTTCTTTAAAAGGCATGTATGAGAGCCTTTCAGAAGAAATTTCCCCATCAGTTTCTTTATTAGCCAGTAATACCTTTGCTGATGACCGTATTGGTTTATTAGCTGGCGTGAGTTATCAAAAGCGTGACGTGCAAATCAACCAAGTGGGTACTGCAGGTTGGCGCCCAGGTTTAACCCTAAGTAATAATGCAGGTGATGCTGATCCAACTACGTCTACTGTACTTGCAACCAATGCATATTTGCCACGTAACTGGGATCAAGTTGTTGATCAACAAGATCGCACGCGTAAAAACCTAAATTTGGTATTTCAGTACGCTGCAACAGATGACTTAACCGTTACAGTTGATGGCTTTTATTCTAAATTTGAAGTGGATTCCTTGGTTACGGATTTAGCGTCATGGTTTGAACCGGACCGTGTTGGTGCTGCAACAGTAGCTGCTAATGGTACAGCCATTGCTTTTAACCAGATTCGTGGTTTAAACCAAGGTAGTGGTGATCCGGCATCTGATTTTGTATCAACTACACGTAATAGTCGTGACTCAAGTCTGAACGGCTTTGGAATTAACCTTGATTGGGATATTAGTGAGAGACTAGAAGGTAGTTTTGATTTATCAACATCATCAGCTGAAAATGATAGAGCGGGTAAAGACCGTTTCAACGTAGTTGGTATTATTAATGACTATTCTTTTGATGGCACTGGTTCTCTACCAACGGTAACTCATGCTGGTTTTGATAATGGCAACTTGCCAGATATTAATCGTAGTCGTTTACATTATAATGAAAAAGGCAATGTACCAACGGACGAAGATGATATTACAGAGTTGAAATTTGATTTTGAATATTCCCCTGATTCTGATTCATTAGAAAGCGTTAAGTTTGGAGCTTATCGTCAAGGCCGCGAAAAATCACAATTCCAAATTTTTGGCAACCAATGTGCATTTTGTGGATATGGTACCGTTGCCCCTGTGGCAGCACTTGATATTCGTGAATTTACAGCTAATAACTTTTTCCCAGGTTTAATTGATACTTTCTATACTTATGATGGCGATGCTTATGTTCAGTATCTTGCTGACCAAGGTTTTCCGATTACTCCAGCTTTACAGAATAATCGTTATACCATTAATGAAGATATAACTAGTTTCTATGCTGATTTTACTTTCGGCTTTGAAATAGGTGCTAGTGGGATGCCTTTAGAAATCAATGCTGGTGCTCGTTACGCAGATACCGATATTGATGTAGATGCCATTCAGAGTTTTATTGTTGATGTGGTACCAACCACTGATTTAACATTATTCTCTAATGTATTAGGGCCTGCAACTAATATTAATGAAGGTGATTCTTACAATAATTTCTTATCAAACATCAGTGCAAAATTAGATGTAAGAGATGACATGGTTGTGCGTTTTGCAGCTTATGAATCACTCACTCGTGCAACAATGTCTGAGTTGTCGCCGGCAACTAACTTTGGTCAGCCGCGTAGACAGAACTTGACAGCGAGTGGTGGTAATCCAGCATTGAAACCGTTTACTGCAACTAACTTTGATTTATCATATGAGTGGTATTACAACGATAGCAGTGCCTTCTCTTTAGCGTATTTCAGAAAAGATATTAATGACATCATTGTTAACTTAACAGGTACAGAGCAATTCGAATTAACTAATCGTTCTGCAGCTGATGGGTTCCGTTGTACAGGAACTACCCCTAGTTGTGCCGCTCCTGGCAGCATTGATCCAGCTAACCCAACAGTGGATGTGATTGCAAATACTGAAGAGCTTAATGGTCAATTTGAAACATATACAGTAAATCGCCCGCGTAATGGTGAATCTGCTGTGGTCGATGGTTTCGAAATTGCTCTTACACATGTTTGGGATAATGGCTTTGGTGTTTCGGCTAACGGTACCTTTGTAGACAGCGATCTTGATTTAGGTGATGGTTCTAGTTCTAACTTTGGCCTTGAAGGCTTAGGCGACTCACAAAACTTAGTCGTTTTCTATGAAAACGAAAGAATGCAAGCGCGTATTGCTTATAACAATCGTGATGAGTTCTTGCGTTTAGTAGATAACGGTTTTAATGGTGAGCCTATTAATACTGATGCATTCAGTCAAATTGATATTAGTGCTAGTTATAATCTAAGTGATCGTTACACGCTATTCTTTGAAGGAATTAATATTACTGAAGAAGAGTTACGTCAAACGGGCCGTTTCGCAAACCAAGTTTATAGTATTGAAGACAATGGTTCGCGTTATGCATTTGGTATTCGAGGAGTCTGGTAATACTCGATTAACAAAGTAAAACTTAAAGGTGCTTGCTTTGCAAGCACCTTTTTTCGTTATGCGATAGCTTTTTGTAGCTGGGCATATTAGTATCCGTGTATAAGAATTATGACTAAATCAATTGCAATAATAGGTGGTGGAACAGCAGGCTGGTTAACAGCTGCAATTATCGCTGCCCACCATAAAACGGATTCAACTGAAGGCTTGAAAATAAGTTTAATTGAGTCTTCTGATATTCCAACCGTGGGAGTCGGTGAAGGAACTTGGCCAACCTTGCGTAATACTATTCGTATGATTGGATTAAAAGAAAAAGATGTTTTTAAGCGTTGCCATGCTGGATTTAAACAAGGTGGTAAGTTTGTTAATTGGGTCAAAGCTGACGGAGACTCTTATTACCATCCGTTTACTGTGCCTCTTGGCTACGGGCGTATTGATTTAGCACCCTATGTATCAAATATTGAAGACTATGCAATAGAATCAAATTTCCAACATCATGTGTGTGAAGCTGGTCTGGCACCACGCACAATCACTGATGGAGAATATCAAGCTCAATGCAATTACGCTTATCACCTTGATGCGGGTGCTTTTGGTCAAATGCTGAAAGAACACTGTCGTGAAAAACTCGATGTGCAGCACATTATTGGAACCGTTCAAGATGCAGTTTTAGCTGATAATGGCAATATTCAATCGGTCAGCTTAACAACAGAAATTGGCATACTAGATGTAGAGGCTGATTTATTTGTTGATTGCACCGGATTTAAATCATTATTACTTGGTGAAAAACTAGGTGTGCCATTTGTATCAAAAGATGATGTCTTATTTAATGATACAGCTTTAGCAATGCGTATCCCTTATGAGAGTGAGAATGATCCAGTGGCTACTCATACCATTGCTACAGGACAGAATGCAGGTTGGATATGGGATATTGGCTTAACTCATAGGCGTGGCATTGGACATGTATATTCTAGCGAATACCTCAGTGATGATCAGGCAGAAGCTAATCTGAGAAAATACCTAGGTAGTGCTGGCAAAGATATCAGTCCACGTAAGATTAGTTTTAAATCAGGTCATCGTGCTCAATATTGGAAAAACAATTGTGTGGCTGTGGGAATGTCGGCGGGTTTTGTTGAACCACTTGAAGCAACCGCAATCATGCTAGTTGAAATTGCTGCACGCTATATCGCTGAAAATATTCCTGCAACTTCGGAGATTATGCGTATTACTGAAAAACGTTTTAATCAACAAATGGATTATCGTTGGTCGCGTATTATTGATTTTCTGAAACTGCATTACATGTTGACCAAACGCCCAGAGCCATATTGGCAAGCTCATACCAATCCTGATAGTATTCCCCAAAGTTTAAAAGATGATTTAGCCGTATGGGCAACGCGTGGTCCGATTAAATCAGATTTTGAAGGTGCAGCAGAGTTATTTCCTGCAGCCAGTTATCAATATGTATTGTATGGCATGGGTTTTAAACCAGACTTCAGTGTGCAAAATCATCTTTATCAAGACAAAGAAAAAGCCACGCGTATAATTCAGCAAAACCAGCAGCTTACACAACAGATGCTCCAAACTCTTCCTCCACATCGTGAATATATCGAAAAGTGGCTGGCCTCAAACCAATAAATAAAGTGAAAAGAATGACTCAATTAGTTGAACTAAATCAAGAAAAACATGCAAATCTAAAAGTTAAAAAAAATAGTGCTTTACACATTGCAAAAAGCCAACACGCTATAAATTTACGCGTTGTTGAATTAAGTAAAGCCGCATGTAATTTTCCATTATTCTTTACTCGCGTGGATGAAACTGGTGATTTAGCTTTATCGGCTATGACAAGTTTTGAGCCAGGAACTAATTTATTTGTGCAAAAAGGGCAATGGCTATCAACTTATTTGCCATCTACTATGCAAACCTTCCCACTATTTTTAATGCAAAAAGAAGGCGGAGAAAAAAACTATACCTTAGGTATAGAAGAATCTAATTCAGCTTTTTCTGAAACAGAGGGTGAGGCTCTTTTTGATGAGAAAGGGGCTGCCTCAATTTATCTTTCACAAATGAAAGCGATACTTGAAGCTAATATTTCGGATATCGTACATAGCTTCCAGTTTTTAAATACAGTGAATGAATATAGTTTATTAAAAGCCTTAGATTTAAAAGTGCATTATGCTTATGGGCAAATTAATGTGCTTAAAGGTTTATATACCATTGATGAAGACAAGCTTAGAGACTTGCCCAAAGAAGATTTTCTAAACCTTAATGAAAAAGGTTATTTGCCACCTATCTATTCTATGTTGTCTTCCTTGTATCAGCTAAATGCCTTAATAAGAATGCATAATAATGTTGAGCACTCATCAAAAATAGCTCAAGTAAAAATGGAAGTGAGTAAAGACAGTACTTAAATCTAATTTTACTTAAGTAACTCAAATTGATATGTGGTTTTGTGATGGTACTTTTCCCCAGCTTTTAATAAAGAACTTGGAAAGTGTTTGTGGTTAGGGGCATCTGGGTAGCCCTGAGTTTCGAAACAAATTCCGGAGTGTTTATTAAATCTATTGTGTAGATAGTTTCCTGAGTAAATATGTACACCAGGCTGTGTGGTGTAAACCTTTAAGGCAATATTAGACTTACTTGAGTAAAGCTGAGTTACTTTCTGGAAACTGTTTTTATAGTCTGCGCGTTTTATAAAAGTATGGTCTAAGCCACTAGCAAGTTTAATTTGTGGGTGTTCACTTTCTAAAGTCTTTGAAATTTTATTACCTAGAGAATCAGTTGAGACGACTCTGAAATCAAAAGGTGTATCAGTAACATTTTGAAAAACTCCACTCGGAACTTGCTTGTTATTGAGTTGCAAAAATTTATCAAGGTAAACTAAAAGCTGGTGATCCACTATACTGTTAGTTCCATTATGATTAAATCCGTCTAAGTTGAAGTATGTGTGATTGCACAGATTAACCAAAGTATCTTGATTACAAGTTGCTGAGTATTCAACAGTAAACCCCAAGTTTTCAACGCTATAACGTGCCCGCACATCTAGAGCGCCAGGAAAGCCTTGGTCAAGATGAGGAGATAAAAATTTGAATTCTATAAATTGATTAGAAGAATCAATAACGTCCCAGTACTGTTTGTCAAAACCTTTATGGCCACCGTGCAGAGTATTTGCATTATCAATTTCATTGATTGGTAAATTGAAATTTAGACCATTTAAGGTAATTTTTCCACCATGTAAGCGATTACCAAACCTTCCTATAGTAGCGCCGAGATAATACTCATCGTCTAAATAGTGTTTTATATTCTCATAGCCAAGTGCAATATTAATTTTTTCCCCATTAATGGGTATCCTTAATGAGTGAACGCGCGCACCATAATTTAACAGGTCTAATTCTAGGCCTGTGCTAGTTTTAAGTTGGAAGTTTTTTAGATAAGTCATTATTTTTAATTGTGATGATAACTGATTTGAATATTAGTAAACGAAATTATTTTTGTTAATATTGAGTTGTTTTAAATACTAGCTTTTGTGGTATTACCTAGGATTTCAAATTGTGCTTATGATGTAATTCTATAAATACGTATCTTTACTAAAGATTGACCATTTATTAAGGACTAGATCCATGAAGTAATTATATTGTTTTACTGTAAAATAACGCTCTTATTCAGAACGGAATTTAAACCTGTGCTTACATTACTTACCAATGCAAATATATTCTCCCCAACGCCCTTGGGAATTCAGCATGTATTGATTGGTGCCAGTAAAATTCTCTCCATTAGCTCTCACATTCCAGCTTTAGATGATTCTTTGAATGTCAGCGTGGTTGATGTGGGCGGAAAATACCTGGTTCCAGGTTTTATCGATGCACATACGCATACTACTGGTGGTGGTGGTGAATCTGGATTTTCTAGTCGAGTGCCTGCGGTAAAGTTGAGCCAGTTTACGCAACACGGTGTGTCAACAGTTGTTGGTTTATTTGGCACAGATGACGTTACCCGTAATACATCCTCGTTGATTGCTCAGACTTATGCTCTACGCGAACAAGGACTAAATGCCTATTGTTATACTGGCGGCTACCATCTTCCTCCAACCACATTTACAGGTTCAGTATTAAAAGATATTGTTCACATCGAACCCATTATTGGTGTTGGTGAAGTAGCGATTAGCGATCATAGATCCAGTCAGCCCACTCAAGAAGAAATCCGGAAATTAGCTGGTGAAGCACATGTGGCAGGAATGATTACAGGTAAAGCTGGGATATTACATTTACATTTGGGCGATGGAGAGCGTGGACTAAGCTTGATAAGAGATGCCTTAACAACAGCAGAAATTCCAGCACGTGTTTACAACCCAACCCATGTTAATCGTCGTAAAGCCTTGTTTGCTGAGGCGTGCGAATTAACTAAGTCTGGTTGTTCAATTGATGTAACCGCATTTCCACCAGTTGCTGATGGGATTGAAAGCGATGAGTATTCAGCAGCTGAAGCATTATCAATTTATTTAGATGGTGGCTTTAATCCAAAAAATATTACAGTTAGTTCTGATGGAGGTGGGTGTCTACCCACGTTTGATTCTAATGGTGAAATGTTGCATATGGATATTGGTAGTTCTCGTAGCTTGGTGCAAACTGTGCAAAAACTGCATCAAGATGGAAGGCCGTTAGAGCAAATACTTCCACCATTTACCAGTAACGTTGCTGAGTTATTGCGTTTCAAAAACAAAGGCCATATTGCTAATGGAGCTGATGCTGATCTAGTCATTCTTGATCATGATTTGAGTATCTCTTCAGTTATGGTGTTGGGAACTTGGCATTATTTTGAAAACACTATCATGCATAAAGACGTTTTTGAATAAACAGAGTCTTTTGCCCTTTTTTAAACTTCAATCAAATAAGTAAAATTAAATATTATGCCTCCAGCAAAAAGTATAGAAGATACACAACGCGGTTACGTTATTCCAATTGGTGGAGCTGAAGAAAAAACAGCTGATGCAGAAATTTTAGAACGCTTCTGTTCACTTTCAGGCTCTGAAAATGCCAGTATTGTAATTATTCCCACGGCCTCAATGTTAGAAGATACAGGCGAACGTTACGAAAGAATCTTTAAAGACCTTGGGGTTAAAAAGGCCGTATCTATACCTATTGATGGTCGTGGTGATGCTAAACGTACTGATTATGTTGAAGCGTTAGAGAATGCTACAGGCGTTTTCATCACTGGGGGAAATCAACTGCGCTTATCAACGATATTGGGTGGTACGCCGGTTGCTAGAACGTTGCGACGCATTAACGCTGAAGGCGTGCATATTGCTGGCACATCAGCAGGAGCCGCCATCATGCCTGAGCATATGATTGCTGGTGGAGAGAGCGGAACTAAAACACCAACTGAAGATGGTGTAATACTTGCGCCAGGCTTAGGTTTAACAAATAGGCTAATAATCGACCAGCATTTTACTCAGCGTAATCGTTTAGGTCGCTTGCTAACCGCATTGTCATTTAATCCTTTTGCTATTGGAATTGGTTTAGATGAGGATACTGCGGCCTTTATAGGGCCAGATCGTGTCTTCGAAGTAGTCGGCTCAGGTGTAGTAACAGTGGTTGATCCAAGTGATTTACAGTACTCCTCCATGGGTTCAGTGCGCTCGGGAGAGGCGGTTAGTTTATTCGGTCTGGGTTTACATATTTTAGCTAAAGGCACCCGTTACGATACGACTACTCGAACAGCTTTGGCTGACGATATGTAATTAATCTTTAAAAGTTAATTTTGCATTAATTTCTTTAAATGATACACAGCAACAAAAAAATCTGGTAGGTTTACAAAAGCTGCTAAAAAGTAAATAAATAAATGTAAGCACCTAGTAAGAACTCCAGAAATAATAACATTAGGGGGCGCTATGTAGTTAATACATGGCCAAGGTTAGATGAGAAAAATATCGACAAATGTTTATGTTGGGCCAAATATATATGCAAATTTTAGAGTCATACGACACTGCATTGATCTTGGTGTATTGGAAGATTGGCCCTCGGTAAAAATTGGTTCTGAATTTACTGATGGTCTAATTCAAGCTTTGCCTGGGTTAAATCAACATGGTTGTTCTTATCGCGAAGCCGGAGGATTTGTTCGTAGGCTTACCGAAGATGAAGGCACTTGGATGGGTCATATTTGGGAGCACGTAACCCTAGAATTACAAAACATTGCTGGTTCTGATGTTAGTTTTGGCCGAACAAGGGGTACAGGTACCTTAGGTGAATACAATATGGTATTCGAATATAAACAGCGAGACGTAGGTTTGGAGGCTGCTCGGATTGGCCATCAATTATTATTATCTTTATTACCCAAAAAACTTAAAAAAGAATTTGCTGCAGACATCGAAGCCGATTTTGATTTTGAAGAAGAACTTAACGATTTTATTCGTTTTGCCCAACGTAAAGAGTTCGGTCCGAGTACTGCATCATTAGTAGATGCAGCAAAAAGTAGAGATATTCCGTGGTTGCGCTTAAATAAATATTCTTTGGTGCAATTTGGACATGGTAAACATCAACGTCGAATCCAGGCAACAATTACCAGCGAAACCAAGCATATTGCGGTTGAAATTTCTTGCGATAAAGAAGATACGCATAATCTTTTAAAAGATCTTGGTTTACCTGTTCCGCGACAAGAAATGGTCTATTCTGAAAGTCGTGCGGTAAGAGCCGCGCGAAGAATGGGTTACCCGGTTGTACTTAAGCCACTGAATGCTAATCATGGTAGAGGTGTATCAATTAATCTAAATCTTGATTCCGAAGTCGAAGCAGCATTTAACCACGCCCAAGAACAAGGAACCAGTAGAGCTGTACTGGTTGAAAGTTTTGTAACTGGGTTTGATCACCGTATGTTAGTGGTTAACGGTGAGTTAGTGGCCGTGGCAAAACGTGTTCCTGGTCACGTAAAAGGGGATGGCAAGCATACTATTGCTGAACTCGTTGAGATTGTAAATTCTGATCCACGCAGAGGCGTTGGTCATGAAAAAGTTTTAACACAGTTAGAGTTTGATAAGCAGGCAAAAGACTTGCTAAAAAAAGCTGGCTATGATGAAAAAACCGTACTTAAAACGGATGAAGTTTTTTACTTACGTTCAACTGCAAATCTATCAACAGGTGGTACGGCCATCGATTTAACTGACGTTGTGCATCCGGCGAATAGAGCAATGGCCGTTCGAGCGATTGGTGCTGTAGGATTAGATATTGGCGGTGTTGATTTTCTTACCGATGATATTTCTAAATCCTATAAAGAGATTGGCGGAGCTATTGTAGAAGTCAATGCAGCACCAGGTTTTCGTATGCACGTTGCTCCTAGCGAAGGAACACCCCGTGATGTTGCTGGCAAAGTTATCGATATGTTATTCCCAGACAATGCCCCTAGTCGTATTCCGATAGCGGCAATTACGGGTACCAATGGTAAGACTACAACTTCACGCATGCTGTCACACATATTAAAAACGGCAGGCCATAAAGTGGGTACTACTTCAACTGATGGAGTCTATATTGATGGGCACTTAAGTGTAAAGGGCGACATGACGGGACCAGCTTCAGCACATATTGTTTTACGAGATCCCACAGTAGATATAGCCGTTATGGAAACAGCAAGAGGTGGTATTTTACGTTCGGGTTTAGGTTATCAGCAATCGGATGTTTCGGCTTGTTTGAACATCACAGCTGACCATTTGGGTTTAGGTGGAGTTGATACACTTGAGCAACTCGCTGCAGTTAAACGAGTAGTGATTGAAATAGCCAAAGACACAGCCGTATTAAATGCTGATGATGAATATTGTTTAAGAATGGCTGATTACGCAAAAGCCAAACATCTTTGTTATGTAACTATGAATCCATCACACGTATTAGTCAGAGAGCATATTCGTGCAGGTGGTCGAGCCGTGGTTTTAGAACCAGGTATAAATGGTGACATGATCACAATTTACGATAAAGGTAGGCATATACCCTTGCTTTGGACACACACAATTCCAGCAACGCTTGAAGGTAGAGCGTCACATAATGTACAAAATGCCATGTTTGCAGCGGCTATGGCATTCAGTCTTGGCAAGTCTTTGGATAATATCCAGCATGGCTTACGCACCTTTAATACTACATTCTTCCAAGCGCCCGGTCGCATGAATGTATTTGATGAGCATCCGTTTAAAGTGATACTCGATTATGCACATAATCCAGCGGCGATTAAAACCATGTGTGAAACCATTGATCGTTTTGAAATCCCTGGTCGAAAGATATGTGTACTTGCAGCCCCGGGTGATAGACGTGATGAAGACATTCAAGAAATAGCCAAAGAAGCAGCTGGCCATTTTGATCATTATATTTGTCGTGCAGATGACCATAAACGTGGACGTGATGAAAGAGAAGTTCCTGAAATGTTGCAAAAAACACTTATAGAGTTTGGTGTTAAAGCTAATAATATAGAAATCGTTGCCTCGGAATTAGACTCTGTGAACCATGCATTAGCGCTGTGTGAAGAAGGCGATTTATTATTAATCTTTGGAGATGAAATTACCCGTTGTTGGAAGCAAATTATTCATTTCGAAAGTTCTACACATACAGGTCAAGGCGAAAAAGACACATCTAGTAAACCATCTTATGCAACAGCTGATTCTGCAGTATTTGAATTATCAGATGGCCAGCGTCTTATTAAAGATGAACGAGGGGTACGCATAGCTAAAGATGAGCAGTCTGATTAAGGCTATGCAGCTTAAGCTTGATGATAGTCGTCGTTTAACCGGGCCAAATTTATTTTGGAATCATGTAGGAGCGATAATTGATGTCAGTATTTCTGGGGTCGATAAAAGCTCGGTGATAGCAATCTGGAAGACTCAGGCGAGAGCGTTACTTGATGCCCTTGCTTGGCATGAAGAAAAACTCACAAGTCGAGTTTATCAAGGCGGTGCAAGTTTAGTCATCAGTGCCCCTATAGATTGTTTGTATGCAGCAACTGAAGTTAATGAAGCCGCGTGGCATTACACTCTGGTTCAATTAGGCTTGGAGTCTGCGAATAATTTTTCGAATACATTAACTGAATTAAAAAAACTAATAAAGGATGAAGAAAACCCACTTCTTTTACAGTTAATCCAAACAGCAAACAAAAAAGCTAAACCATTGTTGTCAGATGATGATTGCGTGTCTATTGGTTATGGTGCGAACTCTCTGGTATTCCCTGTAACAGATTTACCAGATATCAATCAAATTGACTGGGATATGCTTTGCGATATTCCTTTAGCATTAATCACCGGAACAAACGGTAAATCAACCAGCGTTCGTTTAACGGCATCCATCGTAAAGGCTGCAAGCAAGAAAGCCGGCATTACAACTACAGATTATATTCGTGTAGGAGATGAGGTTATTGATAAAGGTGATTATTCAGGTCCTGGAGGCGCACGTACTCTATTGCGTAATCCATCGGTAGAAGTCGCTTTGTTAGAAGTCGCTCGAGGTGGATTGTTACGCCGTGGCTTAGCAGTCAGTCAGGCTAGTGCAGCGTTGATTACTAATGTAGCCGCTGATCATTTAGGCGAGTATGGGATTAATACGGTTTCTGATTTGGCTAGTGCAAAGTTTGTGGTTCATCGTGCACTTGGTCCAAATGCGCCGTTAATTTTAAATGCAGACAACGCACTCTCAGTTGAGCAAGCTAAAAATATTAAACAATTAATCCATTGGTTTTCTCAAGATGAAAATAATCCAGTTATTCAAAATCACTATCAAGAAACAGTAGCCTTTGTGCGAGATGACACGATTGTAATTCGTAAAAATAATGTAGAACATCAAATTGTTAAAGTAAGCAAAGTCCCAATTACCTTTAATGGTGCTGCAGCGCATAATACTCAGAACTGTTTAGGTGTAAGTTTATTATGTTTTGCTTTAGGTTTTTCAAAGGAAGAGATTCGACAAGGTTTATTATCTTTTAATGGCGATAACCAAGATAACCCAGGGCGAGGTAATTATTACGAAAAAAACGGAGTCAAAATCATTATTGATTTTGCTCACAACCCACATGGCTTAAGAGCTGTTTCAGAAACAGTCAAACATCTACCTGCGAGTCGCAGCTTAGTGCTTCTTTGCCAGGCAGGAGACCGAAGTGATAAAGACATTACGGATATGGTTCACGCAGCACTGAATGCAAAACCTGATTGCATTGTGGTGTGTGAATTAGAAAGCCACTTGCGTGGACGCGAGTTGGGTGATGTTCCACGCGTGATTACAGATGCTCTACTAAAGTCAGGCCTTCAAACAGATGCAATCATTCAGGCAAGCAGTGTGCTTGATGGCGTTAAAAAAGCACTGGCTTGGGCTCAAGCTGATGATTTACTTTTACTCTTGGCATTAACTGATAGAGATAAGGTTGTTGAACTTATTCAAACCAAAATGTAGTTGTATTTAAATTTTTTCACCGCTTTCTCAAATTTATCGCCTCACTTAAGTGAGGCGTTTTTATAACTTCACTTTCATTTAAATCAGCAATGGTTCTAGCGACTTTGATAATTCTATGTAAGCCCCGAGCTGATAGTTTTAGTTTTTGCGTCGCTTGCATGAGCAATTTCTCAGCATGGTCTTCGAGTTGACAATGTTGTTCTAATATTTTTCCTTGCAGTTGAGTGTTAATACAGTTTTGTCGTTGCCACTGCGTGTCTCTCGCCTTACAAATTCGAGTTCTCACAACTTCACTGCATTCCTCAATGGTTTCTTTGTCGAATAATTCATTGGTCGCTCTGGGTACTTGCACATGCAAATCAATCCTGTCCAATAGCGGTCCTGATAAACGAGTTTTATAACGATTTATTTCAGCAGGACTGCAAGTACATTTATCAGATGGGTCACCTAGATAGCCACACTTACAGGGGTTTGTTGCCATTTTCCCATCCCGAAAATATGTAGTTAAAAAGCCTATAAATCCTATGTATCCCAATGAGTTACGTACTCTTGGAGATCACATGCGAAAAGTACGCCTTGACCGTGGGCTATTGCAGCGTCAGGT
>CAJQOG010000075.1 GCA_905479875.1 uncultured Gammaproteobacteria bacterium | reverse complement strand
AAATATACCAACATAATGACAGCGCTGTCAAACATTTAGGTTGTTTAATATACAGATTTTCAATGGCCCAGACTATTCCTGATTCTGGGCTATATTTTTTAATGAACTAACAAGTAATTAATACAAAAATATTTTTGTATTTATTACTGTTTGGTAAACAAGGTTTCAAGCTCTTCTAATGATTTACCTTTAGTTTCGGGTACAACCAATATAACCATTGCCAAAAACACTACCGCAAACAACCCAAATAGCCCAAAAGTAAACGCAGCACCAAATTTAGCCAATTCCCATGGGAACCAGAACTGAACACTGAAACTCACCAAACTGTTTGCAGCCCCAACTACCGAAATTGCAACGCCACGCAATTTGTTCGGGAAAATTTCGGCAAACATTACCCACATAACTGGTCCAAGTGAAATTGCAAATGAAGCAACGAAAGCCAGGATTCCAATCAGGATGATTACTGCATTTATATCAACACTGCTCTTGATTAAATTACTTTCATGATCACGTGCAGCCGTAACTCCTATGGTATTTTGCAGAGCCGTCTTGAATTCCACATCACTTTTATACACAGTGCCTACTAATGCATTTAGACTATTTGGGTCAAAACTTTCTTGGATGTTTTCTACCTTCTGGATTTCAGCAATACTTTGTGGCGTGATCTCATAGGTAGCCTTGGAAAAGCCATAGGCACATAACAGCATGCTTGCCGCGATTCCAGTAAGACCAAGAACTAATAATGGCTTACGCCCCCATTTATCAATCAATGCCATGGCGACGATAGTAAATATTACATTAATGACACCCACGAGTACGGCTTGCGCAAAAGCAGCGTTGGTGCCAATTCCGCTTTGTTCAAAAATAGTAGGCGCGTAGAAGAAGATTGCATTAATACCCGTGATTTGTTGTGCGACACCTAAGATCAAACCGACCATTAAGGCCAAACGCATTTTAGGTCCAAAAATAAATTTTAGACTTTCTAAAATTGGTGCTCTTTGTTTAACAGAACTTTGCTTGATTTGATTAATTTCGCTTTCGACCTGACTTTCTGGCAATAAAGTCGAGATTACTTTACGAGCTTCAGCATCGCGTCCTTTCAACATCAACCAGCGCGGGCTACTCGGAATCAGGAATAAGGCGAGGAAGAATACGGCTGCTGGAATAATTTCCAGACCCAGCATCCAACGCCAAGTATTGGTATCGAGCCCTAAACTTGTAGCCAACTCACTACCTGAACCACTCATGCTCAAAATGAAATAGTTGGCAAAATAAGCGGCTGAAAAACCTAAAACAATGTTCATTTGATTAATGGATACACGTTTACCACGCACCTCCGCCGGAGAAATTTCCCCAATGTACATTGGTGCTATCATTAATGAAGTAAATGCGATACCGCCAATGCCACGTGCAGTTACTAGCATTAAATAAGATGTTGCAAACGCTGATGCAGTGGCTGACATTAAATATAAGAAGGCAATAAAGATTAAAACCTTCTTTCGTCCAAATGCATCCGCGAATGGCCCCATTAGTGGTGTTGCAATTAAACCCGAAAGTGTCGGAGCTGCAACAACAAAGCCAGCTTGAATTGGGGTCAAATTAAATTCGGTGGTTACAAAGCCAACCACTCCGGAAATTACTGAGGCATCAAAGCCGAAAACAAAGCCTCCTAAGGACACGACGATAGCGCAATACAAGGCGTAATGAGGTTTGTAATTCATAAGAGCTCCCAGATGTTTTAATTTATATTCTTTGTTTTTATAAGTAGAAATCTTGTTCTACGATTTTAAAAGTTGTTAAAACTCACAACGAGTTTCTAAAACTTGCTTAGTTGAAAACTGATAACGCATGTCAGCATATACACAAATATCCGTCACATTGTCCGGCGTATTTTTAGGTACACAGCGAAAATTAGTAGATACTCGAAATACAGTTCCAACCGGTAAAACCCTATGCCAAGCGTGTCCATGTATTAGCAACAACGACCCTTTTGTAGGGCTCAGGCAAACTTCATTTTCAAAAGTCTGATTGTTTTGACTAGCAGGCAACAAACCCATTTTATGCGACCCCTCAACAACTAAAGTCTGACCGCCTGTTTTTTCATTAATGTCTGAAGTATAAATCAAACGATTCAAGTTAAAATTTTCTGTTTGCTCTGGCGGGCAATCCTGATGCCAAGGCTGACCTTTAGACTCGGGATTGGAAAACATTACCATGCATTCAAGCGATCGCCAATCATCTCCTAGTAGATACTGCGTTAATTCATCCAGTGCTGCATTCTGATTAAGTTTATCGAAAGCTTTACCATCCGATGACTTATCTTTACTTGGAAACCACGGTATAACATCCGCTTCAGATCGCGTCAGAAACTCTTGGTCGTGCTGATAGTCTGGATTCATATTGAAATGCTTTTGAATTTCAATATGGCATTCATCCATTGCCGCTTGCTCAAAAAAATTCTCGAGATAGAGATAACCCTTATCCCAAAATTCTTGCTTGAGTTTTTGATAATCCATCAGAATTATTGCTTATACATACGTACGTAATCTACTTCCATACGAACGGGAAAAATAGTGTCATCAATTGGACCGCCTGCACGCCCCCAGAACCCTCCAACGGCTAAATTTAAGATCAAATGATACGCATGATCATATGGCCAAGCTTTCCAGCCTTCACCTTCATTCATGTAAAAGAAATACGGCACATCATTAAACAATATAGTGATACTGTCAGGAGTCCACTCAATAGAATACACATGAAACTCTTGTTCAGCATTCACTGAATTTACGCTGCCTTTACGTTGCTCGCCATTAACCCAGTAGTACGCACGATTATGTACAGTCCCGTGCACTGTGTTCATGTCATAACCAACGTGTTCCATGATGTCTATTTCGCCAGAATTAGGCCAAGCATCGCAAGTATCGCTGCCCTGCCAATCTTCACCTGGCTCACAGGTGCTTGCATATTTAAAGGCATCACTAGGCAACATCCAGATTGCAGGCCATGTGCCTTGTCCTGCTGGCAATTTTGCTCGCACCTCAATCTTGCCATATAGAAGATCGCCCTTACCTGCAGAATGTATACGTCCAGACGTGTACTCAGCAGCATCCAGCTTTTCTTTATGTGCCTCTAAAATCAAATGGCCGTTTT
>CAJQOG010000074.1 GCA_905479875.1 uncultured Gammaproteobacteria bacterium | reverse complement strand
CTTGATTATTTTTAATGAGTTCAGCAATCTCTTCTCTACGCTGACTTATTGGTAGCTCTGAAGGATATTCAATTTTTGGAGTGCTGGATTTAAGCGTATTGACGTTTTCTAATGACTTAGCGAGCTCAAGTTTGAACTTTTCATTAGTTTCTGGCTTTGACTCTTTAAGAGAATTATTCAGCAATCGCGTCAGTTTTTTATAGTCTCTGCTTCTAGCTTGTTTGATTTGTGAGCGCCACTCATTGATTTCTTGTTGATTAGCTGGAGTAGAGGGCATACTATTAAGGTACTACTGGTTTTTGGAATTAGTCATATTATATTCTAATGCCATCTCCACTTGATGGAAATTATAGGAAGTGATTGTTTTAGATAAAACCTTATGAAAAAACTAAGCAGATTCATTTTTAAATTATTTATCCTTTTCGCGATACTTCTCTTACTGGTTTGGATTGCAGTTGTCAGGCCAACTTTTAATTCAAAAAAATCAGCTGCCATTAATAACAACAGCGTCTCACCCGATTTATTAGAAGCTCATGTGGAAAAACTATCGGTAGATTTTTTATCAAGAAGTTATTCGAATGTCGATAATCTTAATAAAGCAGCGGACTATATTAAAAATGAATTTGAGTTGATAGGACTTGCTGTTGAAGAACAAAAATACACATACCTTGAGAGTGAATATAAGAACCTAATCGTACATTTGGGGCCAACAAATGGACCGAAGATTGTAATTGGAGCTCACTACGATGTAGCAGGAGAATTACCTGGCGCCGATGATAATGCGAGTGGGGTGGCTGGTTTACTTGAACTGGCTAGACAGCTTAGAGATAAAAACATCCAAAAAGGTTTGACGCTAGTTGCCTATACACTAGAAGAACCACCAGTTTACAGAACTGAGAAAATGGGTAGTTATGTACACGCAAAAAGTGAATATAAGAAAAAAACCGATATAGAGTTAATGATTTCACTAGAAATGATCGGTTATTATTCTGATCAAGAAGGTTCACAAACATTTCCAATAAAGCTTTTAGAATATTTTTATCCTACAGAGGGTAATTACATTGCAGTAATAGATATTCTAATGTCTACATGGGGTAAAAAGGTCAAGCAAGGCTTAGCTAAGCACATGAGTCTTGGTGTACATTCAATTAATGCACCAAGGAGTATTCCAGGAATAGATTTTTCAGATCACCGAAGTTATTGGAATTTTGGCTACAACGCAGTTATGTTATCGGATTCATCTTTTTACCGAAATAAGGCCTATCATACTGTTAATGATACTTACGATCGATTAGATTACAATAAAATGTCTGAACTAATTAATGCATTGAGTTATTACTTACAAGAATTAACACAAAAATAATAAACAGGAGATTACATGAAAAATTTTAGATTAGCCGCTGCGGCAACCTTATTTTTATCCTTCATTTCACATTTTGGGGAAGCTTTAGTTATAGCTCCAGCACATGCTGTTGGTAGTATGATCTTTGGTTTAATTTACTTTTGTTTAGGAATTGTTCTTTTAGCAAAACACCCTAAGGCTTATCACTTGTCACTCTTTTTTACGACAATTGGTGCAATAATTGCTTGTGTAATTATGGCCAAAGGCTATGTGAATTTGCTTATCATATTTCACGTTCTCATTGATCTTTTTGTTATCTTTGTATGTCTTAAGTATTTCAAAAAAGTTCGTGCTAAAGCATGAGTAAAGCTTTATTCCAGAACGGGAGTTATATTAATGGTCAGTGGCTGACGCAGGGGAATACTTTTGCCGTCGATAATCCAGCTACTCACATAACCATTGCTGAAATACAAAACGCAGGTGAGCATCAAGTTTTAGAAGCTGTAGACGCCGCTTACAAAGCCTTACCGGCATGGCGAGCTAAAACAGCCAACGAACGTTCCAGTATTTTAAGAAAATGGTTTAAACTCATCATGCATCAGCAAGATGAGCTTGCGACTTTACTTACACAAGAGCAAGGCAAAACAATTGCTGAAGCAAAAGGTGAAATTGCTTACGGCGCCAATTATATAGAGTGGTATGCAGAAGAAGCTAAACGCATCTATGGCGACACAATTCCTTCATTAGCCAATGATAGTCGTATTGTCATTGTTAAACAGCCGGTCGGAGTTGTTGCTGCAATTACTCCTTGGAATTTTCCTAACGCCATGATAGCTAGAAAAGTGGCACCAGCCCTAGCTGCTGGTTGTACATTTGTAGTTAAACCAGCTTCAGAGACCCCTTTGTCGGCATTAGCTCTGGCTGAACTTGGAGAGCAAGCAGGAATTCCTAAGGGCGTATTTAATGTAGTAGTGGGTACAGATGCAGCTGCAATTGGCAAAGTATTAACTCAAGATTCTCGTGTGGCAAAATTTTCTTTTACAGGCTCAACTGCCATTGGTAAATTATTGTTATCACAGTGTGCCTCTACGGTTAAAAAGGTATCGATGGAGTTAGGTGGTAATGCTCCCTTTATAATATTTGAAGATGCGGATATTGATGCAGCCGTTACAGGCACAATAGTATCTAAGTTTAGAAATGCAGGACAAACTTGTGTTTGCACTAATCGAATTTTAGTACATGAAAGTATTGCAAAAGAATATACTCAAAAATTAATTGCAGCTGTTCAAAACCTGAAAGTAGGTAAAGGTAGCGAAGAGGGGATAGACATTGGGCCCATCATTACTAATAAAGCTGCAAAAAATATTAAGTGCTTATTGGCAAAGTCCATTGATTCAGGGGCAAAAGTCGAGTTTGGTGAAATTCAATCTGACTTAGGAGAAAATTTCTTAAACCCAGTTGTTATATCTAACGTAACTCAAGACATGGATATTGCTCAAAATGAAATATTTGGTCCAATAGCTCCAATTATTAAATTCAAGACTGAAGAAGAAGC
>CAJQOG010000073.1 GCA_905479875.1 uncultured Gammaproteobacteria bacterium | reverse complement strand
GGAATTTTCTGGACTCCTATGATGGGTAGTATGAGTCAAGAAGTACAAGACTCTTTAGCCTCACAAGTTCCATTCCCATCTCGTTTAGGACAGCCTGAAGATTATGCGGCCTTAGTTGAACACATTGCTGAGAACAATATGCTCAATGGCGAAACCATCCGTTTAGATGGAGCAATTCGTTTAGCTCCTAAATAATTAAGTAAAGCTAATAGCTTCTGCCTAATTGTCAGCCAGACGACAATTAGGCTTTTTTATGCCTAATAAAGAACAAATACTAGTCAATATGCGGGCTTTTTAGTCAAATTTTGCACTGCAGTATGAGGCAAAATCCGCTAGAATTATGGGCTAATTCAAACGGTTGTTTGCAGGTCAATTCTGATGCAAATAATCGTAATGAAAATCACAACATTCTAATTTTCACACATCTAAAGAGAACAACATGACCGACCAAAACGAAATCGAACGCGATGTAATGGAATATGACGTTTGTGTAGTTGGTGCAGGCCCTGCCGGTTTGGCTTTTGCTATCCGACTAAAGCAACTTAATCCAGAGCAAATGATTTGTGTATTGGAAAAAGGTTCAGAGTTAGGTATGCATTCTCTTTCAGGCGCGGTACTTGAACCTGCGGCTATGGATGAACTATTACCTGAGTGGCGTGATGCAAAACTGCCAATCAAGGTTGAAGCCAAAGATGATAAATTCTTTTTCTTAACCAAGAAAAAAGCTATCCGCTTTCCTAACCCTCCACAAATGAATAATCATGGCAACTACATTATTTCACTTGGCGGCTTAGTTAAATGGCTAGGCGAACAAGCTGAAGCTCTTGAAATTGATGTGTTCCCTGGATTCTCAGGTAAAGAAGCATTAATTGAAGATGGAAAGGTAGTTGGCGTACGTTGTGGCGACATGGGTGTGAATGCAGATGGCACTCCAGGTAGTGCATTTGCTCCTGGCGTTGATATTAGGGCTAAGTTAACCGTAATGGGTGAAGGCTGTAGAGGCAGCATGTCTAAACAACTGATTAAACGATTCGAATTGGACAAAGATAAGTCTCCACAAACATATGGCCTAGGTTTCAAAGAACTTTGGAAAGTACCAGCAGGTCGAGTCACACCAGGCAGCATTCAACACACTGTGGGCTGGCCGGTTGATACAAAAACTTATGGTGGTAGTTTTTTATATCACCTAGATGAAGATCGTGTATATATTGGCTACGTTGTCGGTCTGGATTACCAAGACCCTAACTTTGTACCCTTTGAAGCGTTCCAACAATTTAAGCACCATCCAAAAATCAAAGCGCTATTAGAAGGTGGAGAAATCTTATCTTCTGGTGCACGTACGATTATTGAAGGCGGATTTCAGTCATTACCTAAAATGGAAATGCCTGGTGCTCTGTTAATTGGCTGTGCTGCTGGTACATTAAATGTACCAAAGATTAAAGGCATTCATATGGCCTTACGTTCTGGTATGTTTGCTGCTAAACATTTCCACGAAAAACAAAGCAGTGAAGGCTTTGATAAGGTATTCCGAGAATCCATCGCAGGTCAAGAACTTAAGAAAGTACGTAATATTCGTCCTGGTTTCAATAAAGGCTTTTGGTTTGGCATGATGAATGCAGCATTAGAAACCATTACCTTTGGTAAGTTACCGTGGACCATAAAGAATCATTCTGATCACGATGCTTTGAAAAAGCTTAGTGATAATGCAACGCCTGAGCGCCCTTATGTGGAAAGAGATTTGCCACCAAGAGATCGTTTGGCTTCAGTGTATTTTGCAGCAACAGAGCATGATGAGTCACAACCGGCTCATTTAAAAGTAGCTGACACTAATATTTGTGCTACTACTTGTGCCGAAGAATATGGCAATCCATGTACTAAATTTTGCCCAGCAAACGTATATGAGATGATTGACGACGGTAATGGTGGTAAGAAATTGCAAATTAATGCTGCTAACTGTGTGCATTGCAAAGCTTGTGACATTAAAGATCCATATGAAATTATTACGTGGACCACACCAGAAGGTGGTTCAGGTCCAAATTATCAGAATCTATAAATCTATAGAAGTGTGTTAATAAACACATTTCTATAGTCCCGTACTTGATACGGGATCTCGTGACGAATGCACGAACCAAAGTCACTGGATCCCCAATCAAGTTGAGGAAACACAAAACGTCATCGCGAGACTTTGAAGAAGTCGTGGCGATCTCAAAAACTAATTTAGAGATTGCTTCGTCGCTTTGCTTCTCGCAATGACAATAGAAGTTTAAAATGTAAAACCTTAGGAAGTGAAATGAAAATACTTGTCGGTGTAAAACGCGTTATTGATTATAACGTACGCGTGCAATTAAAGAGCGATGGCTCTGGTGTTGAAACGAATGGCGTTAAAATGAGTGTAAACCCATTTGATGAAATCGCTATTGAAGAAGCTTTACGTATTCGTGAAAGCGGTGTTGAAGCAGAAATCATTGCTGTGAGCATTGGTACCAAAGATGCACAACAACAATTACGTACAGCACTTGCTATGGGCGCTGATCGTGCCGTTTTATTAGAAACTGATTCTGAAGTGCAATCTCTTGATGCAGCCAAGGCTTTATTAAGCATTGCTCAAAAAGAAGAGGTAGATTTAGTTTTAGTTGGTAAGCAAGCCATTGATGATGATGCAAACCAAACAGGTCAAATGTTGGCTGCTCTTTGGGGGCGTCCTCAAGCAACCTTTACTTCTGAATTAACTATCGCTGATGGTAAAGCAAAATCTTTACGTGAAGTAGATGCAGGCTTAGAACTGATTGAAGTTGATCTTCCTGCATTAATTACAGTTGACTTGCGTTTGAACGAACCACGTTTCGTAAAAATGCCTGACATTATGAAAGCCAAACGAAAGCCTTTAGATACGATTGCTTTTGCTGACTTAGGTATCAGTGAATCACCTAAGCTTGAAACGGTAGCATACGAGCCTCCTCCAGTAAGACAAGCCGGTGCTAAAGTTGCTGATGTTCCTGCTTTGATTGCAGCCCTTAAAGATAAAGGAGTTCTATAATGTCTCAAGTTCTAGTTATCGCCGAGCACTTAAACGGTAAATTAAACTCTTCTACTGCTAAAGCAGTTACCTGTGCTGCTCAAATTGGTGAAGTACACATTGCTGTTTTATCTGATAGCCCAGCAGCAGTTGCCGCTGAAGCCGCAGCCATCGAGGGTGTTACTAAAGTATTAACTGTAGAGAATGCGGCTAATGCAAATACCTTAGCTGCTGTACTGGCTCCACAAATTGCTGCTCTTTCTAATGGCTATACTCACCTATTAATGCCATCTACTACTTTTGGAAAAGATGTGCTTCCGCGTGCAGCTGCCCTTTTAGGCAGACCACAAGTGAGTGACATTATGGAAGTGGTAGACGCACAAACTTTCAAACGCCCTATTTATGCAGGTAACGTAATTACTACCGTTAAGGTTCCTGCTGGATTAGCGATTGGTACTGTTCGTACAGCGTCGTTTAAAGCAACTGCTCTTACGGGCGGTTCAGCTGCAATTGAAGCGGCTAGTATTTCTGTAGACTTACCAAGTCATACACGTTTCATTGAATTGCAAGCGGCCGTTTCTGAGCGTCCTGACTTACAATCGGCTGAACGTGTTGTATCGGGCGGTCGTGGTGTTGGTAGCGAAGAAAACTTTAAAATCATTTATGACTTCGCTGACAAACTCGGTGCAGGCGCAGGTGCTTCACGTGCTGCTGTAGATGCAGGTTTCTGCCCTAACGATATGCAAGTAGGTCAAACCGGTAAAATCATTGCTCCAGGACTGTATATCGCTTGCGGTATTTCTGGTGCGATTCAACACATCACGGGCATTAAAGATGCTGGCGTAATTGTTGCTATCAACAAAGATCCAGATGCACCAATCTTTGAAGTAGCTGATATTGGCTTAGTCGCTGATTTGTTTGAAGCTATTCCTGAAATTGAAGCGGCTCTAGGTTAACAAACAAACTATGTCATCCTGAACTTGATTCAGGATCCATGTTTAAAATAAAGAAGCTCACTTCGGTGGGCTTTTTTATTAGCTTCAAACAATATCGGTATAATCGACAATGATTTAATTAATTGTCGTCCTGAACTCGATTCAGGAACCAGGCTTCTCAAATGTTTCTGTGACCTGGATTCCGTATCGAGTACGGAATGACAAATACTCTAAACCCATTAAAGATAACAAACCAAACAATGACCCTATTCACAGCCTATCGCTCTGCCCTTGAAGAATTTGACTATCAAGAAGATCCTTTACAAGTTGAGATTCTTGGAAAACTACAAATACTTGCTGACTCATTAACTAAAACTGCAAAGGTTTCATTAGTTAAAAAAGCATTAAGAGCGCTTTATCAAACCAAAAAACGGCCTAAAAAAGGTTTATACATTTGGGGTGAAGTTGGGCGTGGCAAAACATTTCTCATGGATTTATTTTATGAGGAGTTATCAATCACTAGAAAAAAACGCCAGCATTTTCATAGGTTCATGCACGACGTACATGCACGTCTAAAAATCTTAGGCAACACATCTGACCCATTGATTACTATTCTGATGACCTTGCGGAAAATATTGATTTAATTTGTTTTGATGAGTTTTTTGTTTCTGATATTGCCGATGCCATGATTCTCGGTACATTATTTTCAGAACTATTTGATCGCGGGGTTTCATTAGTTGCAACATCCAACATTGAGCCAGATGGTTTATACAAAGACGGCTTGCAGCGAGCACGCTTTCTACCCGCCATTGAAGCTGTTAAAAAGCATACTGAAAGCATTCGTTTAGATGGTGCCGAAGATTATCGCTTACGTGTATTGGATCAAGCTGAGCTTTATCACTCACCATTAGATGCACAAGCCGACATTAATTTACGTGAGTATTTCAATAAAATAGCACCCAGCAAACCTATTGGTCCCATTACTTTAGATGTCAATGATAGAGACATTAAAGCAAGGGATAAAGCGGATGGTATTGCATGGTTTGATTTCAATGAACTGTGCGAAACCGAACGTAGTCAGGATGACTACATAGAATTATCTAGAGAGTTCCACACGATTATGCTTTCTAACATTCCTCAGCTTGATGAATATAATGAAAATGCAGCAAGGCGCTTTATTGCTTTAGTCGATGAGTTTTATGACCGACAAGTTAAGTTGATTATCTCTGCTGCGGTACCATTATTTGAACTCTATAAAGGCAAACGACTTACTTTTGAAATTCAAAGAACAGAAAGTCGTCTGCAAGAAATGCAATCGCATGATTATTTGGCTAAACCGCATTTGGCTTGATTTTTTTCTGGAGCGTTTGCAAAAAACTAACTGAACGCAGCAATTACACAGCATCACTTTGCACTTCAGGCATTGCACTTTTAAAAGCGTCCAACCCCATGCAATTATCTCTAACTTTTAAAATATTGGGAAACCACGACAAATCAATATCAAACCTTTCAGCATTATAAATTTGTGGAATCAAACAAATATCAGCCATTGAGACGGCATCACTAAAAGAAAACCTATCCTCATCATTAAGCAAAGCTTCATAAGCCTTAAAGCCCTCTATAATCCAATGCGCATACCACAGTGATTTTTTCTCATCAGAAATGCCCATTTCATTTTTTAGATACTGCAAAACTCTTAGATTATCTAAAGGCTGAATATCAGTGGCAACCAACAATGCCAAAGAACGGATTTTTGCACGCGATACGGTATCAACTGATAACAAACTATAGGTACTTGGATAAGCCTCATCCAAATATTCCATAATGGCAATAGACTGCGACAAAGCGATTCCATCATCAACTAATGTGGGCACTAGACCTTGAGGGTTAAGTTCACGATATTCTTCTGAATGTTGTTCCCCACCATCTTTAACAAGATGTACCGGTATAGATTCGTAACTCAAACCCTTAAGATTAAGTGCAATGCGTACGCGGTATGCGGATGAGCTACGCCAATAAGTATAGAGCTTTAGATTTGTGTTCATATTAATTTTCATTTGGGTCGGACACTACATTTTACGTCATTGCTATCCACACAAAGATGGCTTTTTCTATAGTAAGATAACAAATTATAGCTTTTAAAGTCTCTTTCTAGCGGAATAAGATTAGTAAAAACACCTATGAAAGCACATCAAAGCAAATTCCTTTACAATATTAACTAAGTTATAACTAAAAACCCAAAAGAGCATATGTATGACCAAACTCAGCGAATTTAAACTAAATGAATTTTTACCCTATAGACTCTCAATTCTGAGCAACACCATTTCTGGCTATATTGCAGATATCTATGAGGAAAAGTATGCTCTCAGTCTAACTGGCTGGAGAATCATATGTATTTTAGCCAATTACAAGCAAGGCACAGCAACGGACATCGTTGACTATACGGCCATGGATAAAGTGGCTGTTAGTCGTGGCGTAAAAAAATTATTAGAACGTGGCATTATTGAACGTAAACCTGATGCAAACGATAGACGTAAACAAACTTTACGTTTAACGGATATAGGTCACGAGGTATATAACGAAGTGATACCGAAAGCGATTCAATATGAAGAAAAAATTATTGAACAATTAAACGCTAAAGACTTAGCGGACATTGATCGCATTGTTAATAAACTATTCCATGTAACTAATAAATAGCTTTATCTTCGTAATGCTTAAATGTAAGCATACACCGAATATGGATTAATAAAAAACAATTTAATCAATCTCTGTACGAACATTAAATAGTTCTGGAAAGAAAGTTAGCTCTAAGGCCTTTTTCAAAAAGCCAACACCTGATGAACCACCAGTGCCTTTTTTAAACCCTATGATTCGTTCAACTGTTTTCATATGTCGGAAGCGCCAAAGCTGAAAAGCTTCTTCTAAATCAACTAGCTTTTCACACATTTCGTAAATACTCCAATGTGTCTGCGAATCCATATACACCATCTTCACAGACTCTGTTACCGATGGATGTGCTTCATAGGCTTCGGACCAGTCTCGTTGTAAATGTCCAGCATCAATTGGAAACCCTT
Source organism: uncultured Gammaproteobacteria bacterium (assembly GCA_905479875.1). Classification (GTDB taxonomy): domain Bacteria; phylum Pseudomonadota; class Gammaproteobacteria; order Steroidobacterales; family JABDMI01; genus JABDMI01. The sequence continues at coordinate 2,805 of CAJQOG010000073.1, read as the reverse complement.
TACGCTGTAAATAAAGTTGAAACTCATCATACAAACTGGGCTTATTTAAAATATCTGATAAATGTGCATGTACTTCAGAATCATTTTTATAAACATTTAAATAACTAGAATTTTTATTACCAAGGATAAATTCTAGTTCTCTGTATAAAGGAGACTGAAAGCCCGATGCATTGCCTAAGACATGTCTAAACTGTGCATATTCAACCGGAGTCAGTGTGGCTAAAATACCCCATTGCTTATATAAAATTTCTTGAATAAGTTTTACTCGAGAAAGGATTTTCATACACGGCTCAAGATTATCATTTTGAATAAACTGTATAGCGGCATGCACTTCATGCAAAACTTGTTTAAACCATAATTCAGCGGTTTGATGCATGATTAAAAATAACATTTCGTCATGATGCTCAGGATCACTTAATGGTTTTTGAGCAGTCAATATCTGATCTAAGCCTAAATAATCGCTGTAACTCATTTTACGGTCTAAATCTGTATGAATTCCAGGTTCTAATTTACGTTCTTTCATTAATTTACTCTTCTTTATTTACACTTCTGGTGTATTTATAAGCATTTTAGTGAGCACCATAAAGATAAGTGCAAATATAAAGGTATGATTGTACTGGCTTTTAGGCTGTCTCGAGACATATTCGTATATTTCTCTATAAACAAATCGAATTAAAACAAGCGTTTGCGTTATAATTAGTTACTAATGTAATCAATTTGATTGCTTTTAAAACACATACCAATCCATTAATCGCAGTAAAATCAGCACAGCAAATTTCAACTCTATAAAATCATGTTCACTGCGAAACCCATTCTAAGGAGAACCTTGTGACTGAAGTCGCCAGTTTTGCCATTAACTATCTGCAATACCTAAAGCCTTCAGGCAAGCTAAATAAAAAAGCTTTACCTGAGTTTGCTAAAGATTCCGATGAGCTCATCAAGATGTATAAGTTGATGACTCTGACACGTGTTTTTGATACCAAGGCCATTAATCTTCAACGTACCGGAAAACTAGGAACCTATGCCTCATGTTTAGGTCACGAAGCCTCCCATGTGGGTGTGGGTGCAGCAATGCGTGAGGATGATGTTTATGCTCCTTATTATCGTGACTACGGAACCCAGTTATGGCGTGGTGTAGATATGGAAAATATATTGTTATATTGGGGCGGAGACGAACGTGGTAATGATTATAAAAACGCTCCCAATGATTTTGCTTGGGCTGTTCCTATTGCCACACAATGTCTACATGCTGCAGGCGCAGCTACAGCATTTAAGTACCGTAAAGAAGATCGCTGTGCTGTGAATGCCATTGGCGATGGTGGTACCTCACAAGGCGCCTTCTACGAGTCTATGAATGTAGCTGGTGTTTGGAAATTACCAATGGTTTTTGTTGTAGTCAATAATAAATGGGCCATATCGGTTCCTATAGAAATACAAACGGCCACCGAAACCATTGCACAAAAAGCCATTGCTGCAGGAATTCCTGGAATCCAGGTTGATGGTAATGATGTAATCGCTGTACGTGCTGCTATGGAAGAAGCGTTAGAGCGCGCCCGAAACGGAGAAGGTCCAACCTTGATCGAAACGCTTACTTATCGCTTATCTGATCACACTACTGCGGATGATGCTTCGCGTTACCGCAAAGACGATGAAGTAGAAGACGCATGGAAAATTGAACCGCTTTTACGTTTTCGAAAATATCTCACCGACATTAAAGTCTGGGATAAGAAAAAAGAAGAAAAACTTCTTAAAGAATGCGCCGAAAAAGTTGATGTAGCTGTAGAGAATTATTTAAATACTCCTAAGCAAGATATTGGCGCTATTTTTGATTATATGTTTGCAGAACTACCTGACTCTTTACAAGAACAAAAAGAAATTGCCATTGAAGCCGCTAAGCATCGCACTGGAGGGCATCACTAATGACTACTTCTGAAAACGTGAGAGAAAGCAAAGTGCATAAAATCACTTTAATCGAAGCCGTAACCATGGCTTTGGCTTATGAAATTGAACACGATGATCGCGTAGTTTTACTGGGCGAAGACATTGGTGTAAACGGTGGTGTCTTTAGAGCCACAGCAGGATTACAACAACGCTTTGGTAAAGAACGTGTTATCGATACCCCACTGGCTGAAGGCATGATTGCAGGTTTATCGGTAGGAATGGCTACTCAAGGTTTAATTCCTGTTCCTGAGTTTCAGTTTATGGGTTTCATTTATCCTGCCTTTGACCAAATTCTTAATCATGCAGGCCGTATGCGTCACCGTACTCGTGGTCGCTTAACTTGCCCTATGGTAATTAGAGCGCCTTATGGTGGCGGTATACATGCACCAGAGTGCCATTCAGAAAGCACCGAAGCATTGTTTGCACATTTACCAGGTATTCGTGTGGTCATCCCATCGTCACCACAACGTGCCTATGGATTGATGTTAGCTTCTTTACGCGACCCTGATCCAGTTTTGTTCTTAGAACCAAAACGTATTTACCGCATGCAAAAACAAAATGTAATTGATAACGGTGAGGCTCTGCCTTTAGACATGTGCTACACCTTGCGAGAAGGTGAAGATATTACTTTGGTTACTTGGGGCGCAATGACACACGAAACCCTACAGGCCGCTGAAGAACTTGCCAAAGAAGGTATTAGCTGTGAAGTGATTGACCTTGCTACTATAAGCCCAATGGATGAAGACACCATTTTAGAATCAGTAGAAAAAACAGGTCGAATAGTTATTGTCCACGAAGCCGCTAAAACCTGTGGCGTTGGAGCAGAGATTGCCGCTATAGTTGCTGAGAAAGCTTTATTTGATT
>CAJQOG010000072.1 GCA_905479875.1 uncultured Gammaproteobacteria bacterium | reverse complement strand
ATAGGTCAAAAACTTTTGGCAATGTTATGTTGGTAGCGGGGGTAGGATTCGAACCTACGACCTTCGGGTTATGAGCCCGACGAGCTGCCAGACTGCTCCACCCCGCATCCGCAAGCGCGCATGATACTCAGCCTTTAAAGTTTTTACAAGCACTATTAGCAAAGAAATCGAAAATAGCTTGTAAAAACATCAACTTATGCAGTTTTAAGGCCTTTTTACTAGTATACATACTAGACTAAAGCGAAAAGTCGCGCCCTAGTCCTATTAAGATTAGCCTAAACTAATTTTTGATAATGACCAGATCAAGCCTGGTAGCAATCCAAAAAACAAAATTGCTAGTGCATTAATACTGATTACGATCTTATGATCAAGTGCGATATTGCTAATTCTGTTTTCCAAAGTGACCTTTTGATTGCTATCACTATCACCAGCCAACTCTTCAGGCGCATCAAAATACATAAACCACACTACTCTTAAGTAGTAGAACACTCCTACAACCGAGAATAAAACAGCAATGAGTCCCAACCAGAGATAACCGTCTTGCATAACCGCTGATATAACAGCTAATTTTGCTGAGAAGCCGACGAATGGTGGCACACCAGCCATTCCGAACATTAAACACAACATTAGGAATGCTAACCATGGGCTACGTTGGTTAAGTCCCTTAAAACTACTTATCTTATTGGTATCTTGATCACGACTTAATAAGACAACTAAACCAAATGCACCTGATGCCATAACCACATAAGTTAAGGTATAAAACAAAGCCGCTTCATAGCCAATGGTAGTGCCAGCAACAAAGCCTAATAGAATAAAGCCGACATGTGAAATGGTTGAATAAGCTAACATTCTACGAATATTATCCTGTGCCAAAGCAACTACGTTACCAATCACCATCGATAAGACCGCTAGAATCGCTAGTAACATTTCCCACTGCATTTGAAAGCTACCCATACCATCTACCAGAACACGATAGGTTAAGGCAAAGGCTGCCAATTTTGGAGCCGTACCGATGAATAAAGTAACCGGCGCTGGCGCACCTTCATAAACATCTGGAATCCACATATGAAATGGAACTGCGCCTAATTTAAATGCCACACCAGCAATCAAAAACGCAAGTGCAAAAAGCAAAGGCAAGTTATCTGTTCCCTGCTCAGTTACAGAAACGGCTATTTCCATAAGTCCTAGCTCACCAGTCATGCCATAGACCATAGACATACCGTAAAGCAATGTCCCTGACGCAATTGCACCTAAAACAAAATACTTCATGGCAGCCTCTGCAGCAACAGCAGAATCTCGGTTGAAAGCAACCATGCCATAAACAGACAGAGATAACATCTCCAAGCCAAGGTATAGACTAAGCATGTTATAGCCAGAGATCATCACCATCATGCCAAGCGTGGCATATAGTGTTAAGAGATAGTATTCACTTTTAAATAAGTTACGAGCTTTAAGATAATCTCGTGAATAAAAAATGGCTAAGAAACTCATTAGACACATTGCTTGTTTGAGTATCACTGCTAAGTTATCTGAGATGAACATTTCTTTAAACGCCAAAGAACCATCTGTTTTACCATACATGAATAACCATGCAAAAACTAAAACCAAAGCTAACATACTTGCTCTATAGGCAAAGTTTTTAAAACGCTCGCCAAAGAACATGTCTACTACACTGATAAACAGGATAGACAAAGCAAGTGTTATTTCAGCACCTGCAATGTTTACGTAAGAAAGAAATTCTGCACCTGTCATTCTATTATTCCAAAAATTCGTTTAATTAAGATTATTGATTGATTAAGTCTTACAACTTGCCATTAAGCAAATGTTCAACTAAAGCATTTGTACTAGCATGCATCACATCCACAAGTGGGTTTGGATAAACACCTAAAAGTATTACACCGACAGCTAATATTGATAGCATGAAAAATTCTCGTCTATTTAAATCTTGTAATTTTTCAACGTTTTCATTGGCTACTTCGCCAAAATACACACGCTTAACCATCCATAATGTATAAGCAGCACCAAGTAACAATGTAGTAGCAGCTAAGAATGCAATCCAAAAGTTAGCTTTGAAACTGGCAAGTATTACCATTAACTCACCGACAAAACCAGATGTTCCCGGAAGCCCAGCATTTGCCATTGCGAACAACACTGCAAAAGCACCGAACCAAGGCATTTTGTTAATTACACCACCATAGGCGGATATATCACGTGAATGCATGCGGTCATACAAAACACCTACACACAAGAACATTGCACCTGATATTAAGCCATGCGAAATCATTTGCACCATTGCACCTTCAATCGCCAATGCACTACCTTGACCTAAAGCTGCACCGTTAACAACGATATAAAACGGGATAAATAAACCTAGCGTTACAAAACCCATATGAGCAATTGACGAATAAGCAATAAGCTTTTTCATGTCGCTTTGTACTAAAGCCACTAAGCCAATATATACAACTGCAATTAACGATAAAACAATTACAAAACCTGCAAGACTAGCAGAAGCATCAGGTGTAATCGGCAAACTGAAACGGATAAAGCCATAACCACCCAACTTAAGCATGACAGCGGCTAAAACCACAGAACCACCAGTAGGCGCTTCTACGTGAGCATCTGGTAACCAGGTATGCACTGGCCACATTGGGATTTTTACAGCAAAGGCTGCAAAGAATGCTAGGAAGATCCAGAACTGTTCTTTGCTAGAGAGCTGTAAGGCATGTAAATCAGCAATTGAGAAACTCCCGCCCTCTTTGTTATACATGTAGATGAAGGCAATCAACATTAAGACTGAACCTAAGAACGTATATAAAAAGAATTTAACTGTGGCGTAGATTCTATTTTTCCCACCCCATATTCCAATGATAATAAACATTGGAATAAGCATGGCTTCCCAAAACACATAAAATAAGAATGCATCTAAAGCAGAGAACACACCAATCATCAAGCCTTCCATAATCAGAAAAGCAGCCATGTATTGCGATGGTTTATTTTTAATAACTTCCCAACCAGCAATTACTACGATAACTGTGATGAAGGTTGTTAAAAGAATCAGTGGCAATGCAAACCCGTCTATACCCAAATGATAATTAACATTAAAGCTGGAAATCCAAGAATGGTTTTCTTGGAATTGCATAAGCGCTGTAGACGAATCGAAGTTCGTATACAAAGGAATACTTAATGCAAAAACAACAAGTGCAATCACTAATGATGCCCAACGGGTTTGGTCTGCATTTTTATCACCAATCAATAAAACTGCAGCACCACCCAAAATAGGTAGCCATATTAGTAAGCTTAATAAAGGTATTTCACTAAACATGTAATTTATCTTTTATAAATATTCAAATATTAACTAGCAAAGGCATATGGATAAATATACCAAGCTAATAACAAGGCCAAACCAATCACCATGGCAAATGCATAGTGATATAGATAACCGCTTTGTACTTTTCTAACTATTGAAGAGATAAAACCAACAGATTTTGCCGAACCATTCACAATAGCTCCATCAATAAGAGTTTCATCACCAGCTTTCCAGAAAAACTGTCCTAGGCCGCGTGCTCCACGAGCTAATACTTTTTCATTAAAATCATCCAAATAGTATTTGTTATCAAATAACTTTTTAGGTAGTGCAAATATTTTCTCTGCTTTTTCAGCGATGGTAATATCTTTTAGATAGATATACCAAGCTGAAGCAACCGCAGAAACAATTAGCCAAAATGGTAAGGTTTGAACAGAGTGCAATGCAAAAGCGACTGGACCATGGAAGTGACTACCAACTTCGGCCAAAACATCACGGGCTTCACTTACGTAAATAGCACCATCAAAGAAATTACCAAATAACATCGGTTGAATTGTGAAAAAACCGATCAATAGCGAAGGAATTGCTAATAAAATTAAAGGGATAGTTACTACCTTAGGGCTTTCATGTAGATGTGAACGCGTCTCTTCATCAAAACGCTCTTCGCCATGGAAAACCATGAAGAACATTCTGAAAGTATAGAAAGCAGTAATAAATACTCCTGCTAAAACTGCAAAATTGGCAAAAGCATGACCAGGTGTTGCACTAGCATGCACAGCTTCGATGATCGCATCTTTAGAATAGAAACCAGAGAAGAACGGTGTACCGATTAATGCTAATGAACCAATTAAGGTTGTCCAATAAGTTATAGGCATGTACTTTTTAAGGCCGCCCATTTTTCGCATGTCTTGTTCGTGATGCATTCCAATAATGACCGAACCTGCTGCCAAGAATAATAAAGCTTTAAAAAATGCATGCGTCATTAAATGGAACACTGCCGCACTGTATGCAGAGGCACCTAATGCCACGGTCATATAGCCCAACTGTGAAATTGTTGAATAGGCTACAACACGTTTAATATCGTTTTGAACTATACCTAATAAGCCCATAAATAAAGCGGTGATTGAACCTATGATTAAAACGAAGCTTAAAGCTGTGGTCGACAATTCAAACATTGGTGACATTCTTGCCACCATAAAAATACCAGCAGTAACCATAGTAGCTGCGTGAATCAAGGCTGAAATCGGTGTCGGCCCTTCCATTGAATCTGGAAGCCACACGTGTAAAGGAACTTGAGCAGATTTACCCATGGCACCAATAAATAATAAGATGCATACAACAGTAGGAGCAGCCCAAACCGCATTACCGAAGATACTAATAGTCTGTCCGCTTAATGCTTCTGTTTTCGAGAATACCGTAGCGTAATCTAAACTGCCTGTGAAATATAAAACCGCAGCAATACCTAATAAGAATCCAAAGTCACCAACACGGTTAACCAAGAAAGCTTTCATATTGGCATGAATAGCCGTTGGACGCTTGAACCAAAAACCAATCAAAAGGTAAGAAACTAAACCAACGGCTTCCCAACCAAAAAATAACTGAAGGAAATTGTTAGCCATAACAAGCATTAACATTGCAAAAGTAAATAAAGAGATATAACTAAAGAATCTTTGATAACCCTTATCGTCATGCATGTAGCCAATTGAATA
>CAJQOG010000071.1 GCA_905479875.1 uncultured Gammaproteobacteria bacterium | reverse complement strand
TTACGGTTCTTTCATTTCAGCAAACAACAGCAATCCCAATTTTCTCAAGGGGCTACGGTTCGCTGCTTTGGTGAGGTACGTCGCGGTAAAAAAGGCTGGGAAATGATTCATCCTGAGTACCGAATCTTAAAAGACTTTGCTCAAGAATCGGTTGAAGAACATTTAACAGCAATTTACCCAACTACTGAAGGCATAGGGCAAGGCCGTTGGCGTTTATGGATAAAACAAGCCCTTACACAAATTCGTAATTTACAATTTCCTGAGTTACTTCCTGCTAAGTTACTTAAGGAAAACAATTTACCTGATTTAGTAAGCTGCTTGGAAATTTTACATCAACCACCTCCAAACACCTCAGTGGATGATTTAAATTCTGGCAAACACCCTGCCATTCTACGTTTATCACTTGAAGAATTATTAGCTCATCAAATCAGCTTACGTCAAGTTCGTTTGGAGCATAAACGTGACAGGGCGCCCAAATTAGTTGCTAAAAAATCCCTGCATGAAAAATTCCTAAAACAATTAATTTTTAAGCTAACTAATGCCCAAGAACGAGTGCTCAAAGAAATTAACACTGACTTAGGTAACCCACACCCCATGTTGCGTTTATTACAAGGCGATGTAGGCTCAGGAAAAACCGTGGTTGCAGCCATCAGTGCACTTGCCGCTCTGAGTAAAGGCTTTCAAGTTGCCATCATGGCACCAACAGAAATTTTAGCCGAACAACATTTTAAAAATTTCACAGCATGGTTTGAACAATTTGACGTCGGCATTGGTTGGCTCAGTGGAAGTTTAGGAGCTAAAGCAAAAAGGGAATCCCTGGCAGCTCTTGCATCAGGAAAAACCGACATATTGGTTGGAACACACGCTCTATTTCAAGATGGTGTTGAGTACAAAAAACTTGGTCTATGCATCATTGATGAACAACATCGCTTTGGGGTGCATCAACGCTTAGCTTTAAGAGAAAAGGGTGATATTGAAAAATATGGTATTCCTCACCAACTAATAATGACAGCCACTCCAATACCTCGTACATTAGCAATGAGCGCTTACGCCGATTTAGATATTTCAATAATCGATGAACTGCCACCTGGCCGTAAACCAGTAACAACAGCGGTTATTTCAGAAGAACGCCGACATAAAGTATTAGAGCGAGTAAATTCTATTGTTAGAGAAGGTCGCCAAGTGTATTGGGTATGCCCATTAGTAGAAGAATCCGAACACCTACAATGCCAAGCGGCCGAGATTACAGCCCAAACTCTAAGTGAAGTTTTCCCCAACCTTAAAGTAGCCTTAGTACACGGTCGCCTGAAGAACGCCCAAAAAGATCTAGTGATGCAAGCTTTTAAAGCAGGCGACATCGATTTATTAGTGGCCACAACTGTAATTGAAGTTGGTGTTGACGTACCGAATGCTAATTTAATGGTGATTGAAAACGCTGAACGCTTAGGTCTTTCACAATTACATCAATTACGCGGTCGCATAGGTCGTGGTGCTGATGCGGGATATTGTGTTTTACTTTATAAAGCCCCTTTATCAGATACGGCTAAATTACGACTACAAACTATGCGCGAAACAACTGATGGTTTTAAGATTTCCGAAAAAGACTTATTAATCCGTGGTCCCGGCGAACTCTTAGGAACGAGGCAAACCGGACTCATGCAAATGCGAATTGCTGATATTTTAAGAGACGCACATCTTATTCCGGGCTTGCAAGACTATGCAGATGACATATTGGCTAACAATCATAAACACGCGCAGGCACTGGTAAGGCGCTGGCTTGGCGACCGTTTACGCTATGGCATGGTGTAAAATACGCTTATGGGAATCAATTCTGAAATTTGGCATCAAGCTGATTGGTCTGCACTAGCTTATTTGCCAGAACGTGCGAACCGCATCCTTAAATATTCGGGCTCCCTTACCGAGGCGCTGCAAAAGCACTTTTCAAATGATGACTTACAACTCTCTCTAGAAGATAGCCGCATTGAAAAATCCACGCCTGATATAAATAGCAAACTTGGCATCACTGATTCCGAAGTTCTCAAACGAATTGTGGTTATAAGCCTAGGACCCAAACCTTATATTTATGCAGAAACACATACGCCATGCTGGGCTACCGACGAACTCCCTTGGCTGGCCGATTTAGGTCGCGAGACATTGGGGCAACATTTATTCACACTACCAAACGTAGAGCGCAGCTCATTTGAATATGCTCTTCTAGATTTAAGCGAACTAGAAGTTGAATTTATATTCGAAGAAGACATTACTTTGTGGGCGCGTCGCTCACTCTTTAAAATTCCTGGACTAACAGTTGCCGAAGTACCCTTACTGGTGACAGAAGTTTTCATGCAACACGTTGCTCCTAGCATTGTTCAGGAATCCTTTTTAGGCGTTGACCATTATTGCTAACTAGTATGCAAACTGACAAGTCATCCACTAAAGAAAAACTAAATAACTACTGGTTATTAATGCGTTTCGATAAACCTATCGGAATTTATTTGGTGTTATGGCCAACTCTATGGGGCTTGTTCTTCGCCGCTGAAGGACTTCCAAAAATTCATCTCTTAATTATATTTACACTAGGCTGCATTCTCATGCGAGCTGCAGGTTGTGTAATTAATGATTACGCCGATAGACATTTTGATAAACATGTAAGCAGAACTAAAGATAGACCTTTAACTTCAGGTCGTGTTTCTGAAAAAGAAGCTTTATTGTTATTTTCTGGACTTTGCTTAGTCGCATTCATACTAGTATTGTTTACAAACAAGCTGACAGTTTTACTCTCAGTAGTCGCCTTATTCTTAGCGATTATTTATCCATTTACCAAACGTTTTATTTCTCTTCCTCAAGCATGGCTAGGTATTGCCTTTGGGTGGGGTATTCCAATGGCTTTTGCGGCACAATTAAATTTAAGTAATTTTTCAGATATCCCACTAGTTGCATGGAAGTTTTTAGCGGCCAATATTTGTTGGTCCATTGCTTACGACACCATGTACGCCATGGTGGATAGAGAAGACGATTTGAGAGTCGGCATTAAATCAAGCGCAATTTTATTTGGCCAATATGATCGTCTGATTATTGGTATCTTACAAGCAGCCACGCTGATTTTATTATTCGATGTGATTATTGACTTAGGACATGACTGGCATAGTGCCAAATTTTACTTTTTAGGAATAATAATCGCTGCTAGCTTCATGCTTTATCAACAATTTCTGATCAAAGACCTAAAGCAAAGTTTGTGCTTTAAAGCCTTTCTCAACAATCACTGGGTTGGTTTAAGCATCCTAATTGGAATAATTTGTCACTTTCAGCTCAATTAAACAGCTTGTTTAACAAAAATATTCATATCCCTTGCTTAAATATTAGTTTTATTTGTTATAGTTATCCGTTCATAGGATGGTACAGGGATAACTCTGTGCACCAATATATTAAATGAGGAAAACAATATGTCATTATTTGGTTTTGTAAAAGATATCGGTCGTCGTGTATTTAATAAAGACGAAGAGGCTGCAGAGAAAATTCGTGATCACATTCAAGAAGCTGGTGTTGGCATT
>CAJQOG010000070.1 GCA_905479875.1 uncultured Gammaproteobacteria bacterium | reverse complement strand
GGCTGAGGCTAAGGGGATTCCTGTTGATGAAGCTTATAAAGAACTAGAACAATGGCGTACTGAGAAACAAAGCGGTGAAATAGTCATTTCTTTACTTGGTAACATCAGTGTAGGCAAAAGTAGCTTAGTTAAAGCCATGTTACCTGATGTAATACAAGCAGAAAGTATTGTGACTGATGTTGTTGGCGGTTCAACACGTGAAACTAAGCGATTTATTTGGAATAGTTCGGCTGGCGATAAGTTGGTTCTTGAAGATGTGCCCGGTCTGCAAGAAGTATCTGGAGAGACAACTGGTTTAGATAACTACGCATTAGAGTCTGCCCAGCGTGCTCATATTTGTCTGTTTGTTACGGAAGGTGACATCACCAAAACTGAACACAGTGCTTTGAAAAAAATGTTGAGCTTGAATAAGCCTACAATTTTGGTTTTAAATAAAGCCGATAGATTTAATGCACAAGAGATTACTCAACTAAAGAACCGTTTGTCAGAATATGTATCTGATATTTCTAAAGAGATTGATTTGCCATTAAATGTACCTGTAGTGAGTGCAATCTCAGGCGGTATGGAAGCCGTTGAAATTCAGCAACAAGACGGCAGTACATTGCTTAGAGACAGAGAAAGAGAAAGCGATACACAGGAACTTACACAAACATTACAAGAACTTATTGATTCTAAGGCTCAATGGTTAGAGTCATTAAGAGACAGTGCGGTATTTGTTTTGGTTAATCAAAAACTTGATAAAGCTGAAACCGAGCATAAAAAACAAGCCGCTGAAAAGGTCGTAAAAACTTATACTAAACGCGCCGTATTCGGTGCTATGGCGGCTGTTGCTCCGGGTAGTGATTTGTTGATTCAGGGTTATCTGGGCAAACAAATGGTCAATGAAATTTCTGCCGTGTATGACATTGATGCTAAGTCTGTAGATATACAAAGTTTTTTAGAGCTGGTTGAGCAACATATGCGTAAGGCCTTACCGGTAGTGTTAGCTATTGCTGGTAATGGGCTAAAAGCATTTCCAGGCATTGGCACAATCACAGGTGGGATCGCGCATGCAGGTGCCTATGCGTTAATATTTGATGCTATGGGTAGAAGCTTAAGTGAGAGTATGGCTTTACGTGGCACATTAAGTCCGGCACCAGCCGCCACACAATTTAAGGATTATTTAAATGAAAATTTGGCGCTGGGCACCAAACGTTTTGCGACTTTGGTTCTCGAAGCAAGAAAAGACACCGACAAGTAATTCTGCTGAAACTCCAGGTTCTATGCAAGAGAGCTCACCTCAAGAGAGTCGAGTTCAAGGTAGCTTACGCGAGTTACTAAATGATGACTCAGTTCCAGCCTCAGTGCGTGAAGCCCTAAAGGATGAGTATGCTGAACTTAGCAATCTAATTCAAAAGCTTGAACAAGAGGAAATTCATATTGCTGTTTTTGGTCGTGTGAGTGTTGGCAAGTCCTCTTTGTTAAATGCGTTAATGGGCGAAGTACATTTTTCAGTAAGTCCCTTACATGGTGAAACCAAAGAGCGTGCTCAAGCCGAATGGAAAAATACTGAACTGGAAGAATACCAAAGCGGCGGAGTGCATTTTATTGATACCCCTGGAATTGATGAAGTTGATGGTGATACGCGAGAACTAATTGCACGTAAAGCCGCACAGCGTGCAGACATTATTCTTTTTGTGATTGATAGTGATATAACTCAAAGCGAGTTTCAGGCCATTCAAGCTTTACAGCAATTTTCTCAACCACTTTTGCTCATCTTAAATAAGTCGGATCAGTATCCAAAGCGTGAGTTGGCTAGATTATTAAGACATATTCGATTGCGCTGTGAAAACTTAATCAAATCGGAAAATATTCTTAGTACTACATCTAAACATATTGAAAAAACAGTTTTAATTGAACAAACGAATGGTAGTTTGATTGAAGAAAAGCAAATAACAGTGCCTAAAGTTGATGAGCTAAGAAATAGAATTTGGCATATTGTAGAAAACGATGGTGCAACGCTCGCTGCTTTAAACGCGAGTTTGTTTGCTAGTGATTTGAGCGATGATGTTGGCACACAAGTGCTGGCTTTACGTAGAGAACTAGCTAATAAAGTGATAATAAACTATAGCTTAACCAAAGGGCTTGCTGTTGCAGCTAATCCAATTCCCATCGCAGACTTAGTTGCAGCGGCAGGTTTGGATGCCAGCATGATACTTCATCTCTCGCGTTTGCACGGCTTACCGATGAGTAAAAGTGAAGCGGGTGATTTGTTAAAAGTAATTGTGACTCAATTGGCCGCACTGATGGGAACGACTTGGGCAATTAATGCATTGTCTACGGTTTTAAAAATTAGCACAGCAGGATTATCTACAATCCTAACGGCCGCCGTTCAAGGCTCTATTGGGTACTATGCAACTACCGTATTAGGGCGAGTTGCAGAAACTTGGTTAGCTCAGGGGAAGTCTTGGGGGAAACATGGACCTAAGGCCGTAGTGAAAGACATAATAAGAAATTTAGATAAGAGCTCGATTTTGCAAGAAGGACGTGAAGCTATATTAGAAAAACTCTCGCGCAGTTAATTTCGCCGCTTTGCTAGAGACTTTCAGGAAAGCTCATTAAGTTTTACTAATCTATACTCAAAGTCTCGTATTTTTAATCTGTCTAATTTAACGCCATTTATCTGGGCGAAAAGCTTCAAATTAGAGTATTCTAGCGCACTTAATAATAGATTCATTGATAATAAAATATCAACATAAACAATGACTTACGAAAAACAAATCGTTGGAAGAGCAAACAGAGTTACTAGTTGGTTAGCGCGCAAGCTCTTATTTTTCTGGACTCGCACCACAATTTTGCCTAAAGACCTCACTGAGGTGGGTGTGGATGGTGAGTGTCCAATACTCTATGTTTTGGAAGAAGAATCGTTTGCTAATCGTTTGATGCTGGATAAATTCACACGCGAAAATAATTTACCACGGCCTCTAGCTCGTATTCAATTAGGTGCTGAGGTGTCTATAAGTTCGCACGCCTTTTTACGTCGCTTCGATGGTTTTTTGCAAAAGCCTAGTAAAGATGCAGTGCCGCCGTCATTTAAAACTTTGATGGAAAATATTGACCTGGCAAAAGTACAGGGTTTACAAGTGGTGCCTGTCAGTATGTTCTGGGGGCGTTCGCCAGATAAAGAAAAATCGATTTTCCGTTTGCAGTTTGCTGAAGCTTGGGAACGCTTAGGGTTTTTAAGACGGTTTTTTAGAACTATTGTTTATGGACGCCAAATATTAATCCAATTTAGTAAACCGGTTGATCTTACTACTTTTAATAATGATGATTTAGATCCAGAACGTCGCGGACGTAAGTTGGCCAGAGTTTTTAGAGTTCACTTTAGGCGTACTCGTGTTGCTGCGATTGGCCCTGATCTTAGAAGTCATCTCACATTAAGTAATGAAATTGTGCATGCGCAATCTGTACAAAACATAATTACTAAACTTGCAAGCGACGAAAAACCAAAAGCAGATTTGCAAAATGAAGCACGCAAATACGTTAAAGAAATTGCTGCAACGTATTCATATAAAACGGTAAGATTTTTTGATCGATTATTAAGTTGGTTGTGGAATAAGCATTACGATGGCATTGAGTTATATGGTGAAAGTAAATTACGCGAGCTGGCCGCTAATAATCAGGTAGTTTATGTTCCTAATCACCGTAGTCATATCGATTATCTTTTACTGTCGTATGTTATGTACTATCAAGGTTTAATGCCGCCACACGTTGCTGCGGGTATTAATCTTAATATGCCAGTGGTTGGAAAGCTCTTACGTAATAGTGGAGCATTCTTTATGCGTCGTAGCTTTGCCGGCAATCAATTGTATTCAACGGTGTTTCGCGAATATATGAAAAATATTCAACAGCAAGATACTCCGACAGAATATTTTATTGAAGGTGGTCGAAGCCGTACAGGGCGTTTATTGCCTGCAAAAGTCGGGTTACTCTCAATGTCTACTCGTGCATTTTTGGAAGAACCTGAAAAACCATTAGTTCTTGTTCCTGTTTTTGTCGGTTACGAAAAACTATGGGAAGGAAAGTCCTACCTAAAAGAACTGGGTGGTAAATCCAAGAAAAAAGAAAGTGTTGGCGGTTTATTTAAAGCGCTCAAAAGTTTACGTGGCGGAAAAATGGGTCATGTGCATGCAAGTTTTGGTACACCTATCAACTTGGGTGAGCACATTAAAAACTCTGCTCCTGATTGGGACGGCAAAGGTGTTATGCCTGAAGAAAAGCCCGAATGGTTGGTGCCATGCGTGAATTCACTGGGTAATAAGATTTTAACCAGTATTAATTCAACCGCTGTTTTAGACCCAGTTAATATTTTGTCTTATGTCCTTTTATCTACACCTCGTTTGAATATTGGTGAAGGTGAGTTGGCGCGTCAAATTGATAAACTAATACGTTTGCAATCCATTGCGCCATATTCACCTGAGTTGAGTTTGCCAAGTAATTACGGAAAAGAGATTGTTGAGTATGTTAAAGAATTTGGTTTTCTGGATACACAAACTCACGCATTGGGTAACACTTTGCAGCCAAAGGGTAAGCACTCAGTATTGATGAGTTATTATCGTAATAACATCCAACATACGTTTGCTATCCCATCGTTAATAGCAAGTATTTTTCTGGATAACAAGCCTTTATATCAAGCACGAATAGTGCAATTAGTTGAAATGGTTTATCCGTATATAAAGCAAGAACTCTTTTTACGTTATTCCCAAGAAGAGTTGATCACGGTTGTTGCTGAGCAGCTTAAAGCCTTGCAGGAAATTAACTATCTTAATTATGACCCTGAAACACAATTGTGGTCACGTTGTTCAGCCGAATCAGCTGAGGCGACTGAGTTGGAAAATTTGGCACAAAGCATGTTGCAAACCTTAGGTCGCTTTTATTTGTTAATTGTACTATTAGTTCGACATGGTAAGAACGGGATTAAGCAAAGTGATTTGGAAAATTTAGTGCATCTATCGGCACAGCGCATGTCACGTTTGCATGACATTAGTTCTCCAGAATTCTTTGACAAACGTTTATTCCAAGGCTTTATTCGAAAATTGAAAGAAGAGGCCTTAATTACAGTAGATGATGAAGTGCGTTTGCGTTATGGCCGTCCTTTAATGTCAAAAAGTCGTGATGCCGAAGCGGTTTTGAGCGAGCGCTTTAGACAAGTAATATTCCGTGTTATTAACGCTTAATAGATTTTATTCATATAGACTATATTTTACGAGTTAAAAATGTTTGTAGTAGCTGCTTTATATAAATTTGTTTCTTTACCTGATTACCGTGAAATGCAAGCTGATGTTTTACAGGCATGCTTAGATTTAGGTGTGAAAGGCACGCTCTTATTAGCCGAAGAAGGTATCAATGGCACTATTGCAGGTACACGGAAAGCTGTGGATGGTGTTTTGACGAGACTGCGTCAAGATGTACGTTTTAGTGATATTGACGTAAAGGAATCTCAAACAGACGAAATGCCTTTTTATAGAACAAAGGTTAGGCTTAAAAAAGAAATAGTCACACTAGGGCAAGAGGGCATTGATCCTAATAAATTAGTTGGCACCTATGTGCAGGCCAATGAATGGAATGATCTGATTTCACGTGATGACGTTACCTTAATTGATGTGCGAAATGATTACGAAATAGAGATTGGTACTTTTAAAGGCGCTGTTGATCCAGATACTAAAACCTTTAGAGATTATCCAGAATATGTAGCAAAAAACCTGGACCCAGATAAGCAAAAAAAAGTAGCAATGTTTTGTACTGGCGGAATCCGTTGTGAAAAAGCGTCGGCTTATATGTTGCAGCAAGGTTTTGAAGAGGTTTATCATCTTAAAGGTGGAATTCTAAAATATTTAGAAGATGTCGATCAGACAGAAACTCATTGGGAAGGCGATTGTTTTGTTTTTGATAACCGCGTTGCTGTTAATCATGATTTAGAAGTTGCTGGGTATGATCAGTGTCATGCCTGTAGACGTCCTATAACAGATACAGATAAACATTCTGAGCATTTTGAAAAAGGTATTTCATGTCCAAAATGCGTGGGTGAATACACCGAAGGACAACGTCAACGTTTTGCAGAACGCCAAAAGCAAATTCAATTGGCGAAACAACGTGGTGAAAAACATATTGCTCAAGTGATTGAGCATGACCAAAAAAAACGTAGAGAGTTATTGGGTTTAAGTTCTGTCTCACAGCAAGTAATGCAAGCAAGCAGAGAGACCTTGCCCATTCTTTATAGCTTTAGGCGTTGCCCTTATGCTATGAGAGCTAGACTAAGCTTGTTGATAGCTGGAATCAATGTTGAGTTGCGTGAAGTGGCTTTACGCAATAAACCTGCTGAGATGCTAGCTTTGTCGCCTAAAGCTACTGTACCTGTTTTAGAGCTTACTGAAGGCACCGTACTTGAAGAAAGTATTGATATCATGCATTGGGCGTGGCAAAAGGTGGATGATGATTCAGGAGTGCAGTATGTTTCCGAATCAGAAATTCAAGCTTTAGTTCAGCCGCTTGAGCAAGGTGAAGGTAATTTTAAGATTCTTTTGGATAAGTATAAATATGCGGATAGACATCCAGAAAAATCAGCAGAAGAGTATCGCACTGAAGCCGAAAATTACTTAAGAATTTTAGTTAAGCAACTGAGTGATAAGGAATTTTTATTCGGTTCAATGTGGTCATTCGCTGATGTAGCTATTGCACCGTTTGTTCGTCAGTTCGCAAGAGTTGATCAAGAGTGGTTTAACCAAAGCGAACACCAAACTATTCGCCAATGGTTGCATCGTGTTTTAGAAAGTAATGAATTTCAATACTGCATGAAAAAGGTTAAGCCTTGGCATGCAGATACCAAGCCAGTGATATTTTCACTTCCGGAACTATCTGTGGCAGTGTGAGGACTTATGAGTCAAACAATTAGTAGCGTTTCACTTGAAAATTTAGGCGGCCTTAGTAAAGTGGCTCTAGTGTCTTTAGGTAATTCTGATTTATCAACAACCGCAAAAAAACTTAAAAAACGTTTACGTAACCGCGTAGGTAAAGCAGTCACTGATTTTAAAATGATTGAAGACGGCGACCGCATTATGGTGTGCTTATCCGGAGGGAAAGATTCTTACACCATGTTAGATATGTTGTTAGAGTTAAAAAAAGCAGCGCCAATCAATTTTGACTTACATGTTGTGAATCTAGATCAGAAACAGCCTGGCTACCCTCAGCATGTATTGCCTACTTATTTAGATTCAGTCGGTGTGAGTTATCACATTCTGGAACAAGATACTTATTCAGTGGTTAAGCGAGTAATACCAGAAGGTAAAACCACCTGTGGCTTATGTTCGCGTATGCGACGTGGTGCTTTGTATACTTATGCAAAAGAACATGGCATTCGTAAAATTGCTTTAGGACATCATAGAGAAGACATTATTGAAACTTTTTTCTTGAATCTTTTTCATGGCGGGCAAGTCAAGGCGATGCCTGCTAGATATACAACGGATGATGGTGCACATGAAGTGATTCGTCCCTTAGCTTATTGTGCAGAAAAAGATATCGCACAATACTCACGAGCACGTGAGTTTCCAATTATTCCGTGTAATCTTTGCGGCTCACAAACAAATTTACAAAGAGTTAAGGTTAAGCAAATGCTAGCCCAGTGGGATGAAGAAACTCCGGGTCGAGTTGAGACCTTATTCACCAGTCTGCAGAATGTTGTTCCAAGTCATATGTTGGATAGAAGTTTATTGGACTTATGATAAATATTGCCTTATTTCCAGGTCTGGATGGAACAGGTGATTTATATCAAGCGCTCATTACGCAATTAGACGGGTATTCCTGTCAGGTTTTTAGCTATCCAGAAAAATTAATTGATCCTCAAGAAATAGCTAATTACATAGTTAAGAATAATGATTTTTCTAAAGCTGATTTATTTGTTGCCGAATCTTTTGGTTGTAGAGTGCTAATCGACTTATTGCAAATTGAATCTATTGAGAACAAGCCATCGGTCTTTATTGCAGGATTTGGTTCAATTAACGCACGGTATAAATTACTCGCACAAGGTCCGGACTTTCTTCTAAGAGCCTTTTATAAAAAAGCTGCTAATCGTTTTGCTCTTAGGCGTTATTGTCTTGGAAATACAAAAAATGAGAGCTTAGTTACTCTATTGCAAAAAGTGCTTGCATCGGTTCCATACGAAACAGTTATTGGTAGACTACGTTTTCTGGCAAAATACCCTTTTGAAAGTACGGATAAAAAGTCACACAAAAGTAAGTTTATTCTAGCAAAGGCAGATAAGTTACTTTCAAGTATGCAACAAAAACAGTTTGCAATCGAAATCGAATCTGATGAAATAATTGAATTAAATGCTCCGCATTTCATCGCGCAAACAAATGCTGCTGAAGTTGCTCAAATAATTATAGATAGTTTAAAGGCATAAACATGACCAATCAAAACGACATAGCCGAATTCGAAAAAATTGCTGCTGATACGCTCAGTAAATTAAGCTCTTATCAGCTGGAAGCAAATCAGTCAGGTAGCCCAGCGTCAGGTTACGCTCCTATGCGTGAAATTCTGCAGAAACTTGATGTTGAAAACTATATGCAAAATGGTGGTATGACCAGAGAATCATTCAAAGGTTTTCTTAATAGGTATTTAAAAAACTCGGTTCAGTTGCATAGTCCTTCATTCATTGCACATCAAGTGTCTGTCCCAGATAATCCTGGCATTCTTTCTGGAATGATTAACTCAGTGATGAATAATCCAATGGCCATTTATGAAATGGGTCCGGCCGCTGCAACTCTAGAGTTTAGAGTGGTTAATTGGATGCTAGAAAAAATTGGCTGGGTACAAGAACCCATGCCCGATACAGTAGATGAAAGTGTTGATAGAGATTCTCATGCGGCAGGTGTATTAGTGCATGGCGGCTCTTTGGCTAACTTAACTTGCATGCTGGCTGCGCGTGCCAAAGTAGCACCAAATGCTTGGACAGATGGCGTGCCAAGTGATTTAGCTGTGATGGTTCCTAAAGTGTCGCATTATTCAAATGAACGAGCTGTGGCTATTATGGGTTTGGGCAGTAAAGCCATTTACCCTATTGATGTCGACGAATGGGGCGTAGTAAAAGTCAAGAGCTTAGAAACGACCTATGCAAAAATTAAAGCAGATGGTAAGCGTTGCATGGCCGTTATCGCAAATGCTAGTTCTACAGCGACTGGCTTGCACGATCCATTGGTAGCCATGGGAGAGTTTTGTCAAAAGCATAATCTCTGGTTTCATGTGGATGCGTGTCATGGCGCTACAGCTTTACTCGCCAAAGATGTAAAACATTATTTCGATGGTGTTGAGATGGCAGATTCCTTTGTGTGGGATGCCCACAAAATGATGCAGGTTCCTGTGTTGTGTGCTGCTGCTTTATTTAAGTCGGCCAAAGATTTAGATGCGGCTTTTCATCAAGACGCCAGTTATTTGGCTTATGGAGAAAATCGTGAAGGCTATGATTCCATTCAACGTGCGGTTGAATGTACTAAGTCATCGCTAAGCTTGAAAATATTTCTCAATATTGCTTTTCGTGGAGAGCAGGCTTTAGGTGAGTTTGTCAGCGATAGGTATGCAATGGCAAAACGTTTTTATAGTTTATTAAAGCAACGTCATAATTTCTATGTGCCTTATGAGCCAGAAACTAATATTCTATGTTTCCGTTTCCAAGGCGTAGATGGCAAAGCTACGGATGAACTGCAACAAAAAATTCGTTTTGAAATGATGAAACGCAAAGAGTTTCATATCACGTCAACATTAATTAATGGCGTACGTTACTTACGCGTTACGATTATGAATAAATTGACGGATGAGAAAATACTGACTAGTTTATTGGATAAGGTTGAAGAGCTAGCAGAAGAGTTCTCTTAACCAAGATTAAGCGTCCATATCAGGAATCAAATCACTTTCAAGGCGTTGTATTTGATCCTTGAGTAATAATTTACGTTTCTTTAAACGTTGGATAAGCAGCTGGTCAGCACTGGCATTATCGTGCAAAGCCTTAATAACCTGATCTAAATCTTGATGCTCAACTCTTAAGAATTTTAAGCGTTCGATATTTTTAAATGTTTCCGTATCTAGCTTGCCCATGATGTGTCATATTTAGTGTAATTTTTATGTTTTTGATTATAACCATATTGCATTACATATAGCTAATGAATAAGCTATTAAAGCAATAAATAGGTCGTTTTTACCAAATTTCCCAGACAGGAGTAAGTGCCAAAGGTAAAACTTGCGGTACACCGAGGTGGATCTTACCATTTCGTGGCGCATGGAAATCAGAACCTACCGATGCCGCTAGGTTTTGGCGTAATGCAATTCCAGTTAGATTTTCTATTGCTTTTTTGTCAGGGTTACCCGTAATTACTTCTATCGCCTGACCGCCCGCTTTTTTAAAATCACTGCATAATTGTAAAAGTTTTTTACGGGTAAGTTGATAGTGCAATGGGTGAGCTAAAACTGCGGTGCCGCCTGATTTATTAATGCCATCTACGGTTTCGCTAATGCTTGGCCACTTGGTATGCACGGATAAAGGCTTGCCACTTCCTAAGTAACGACTAAAAGCTTGCCCATATTTAGATACTTTATCTAAAGTAAGCATTGCATTAGCGATGTGAGTGCGAGTCAGCGTGGCGCCAGAACTGAGTTCTTCAGCTAAGTTAATAACATCTTGCCAACCTTTTTTTATAAACTTAATTTTTAAACGTTCATTACGTTCGTTTCTTGCCGACTGCGTAGCTCCAATTAATTTTTGTATTGAAGTGCTTTTTGGATCAATATTCAATGCAACTATATGCACGGTCATGCCTCTGCCATCATCTTCGGAATCAATATTACTTAAAGCATTCCATCTTGAAGAGAACTCTACAGAAGGTACTAATTGTAAATCAGAGGATTGTTTAGCAAGATGCTCACTAGCGATTTCAAAACCTTTAAGCGTATCGTGGTCACTTAAAGCTAAATGAGTGATGCCGTAGTCGATGGCCGTGTCTATTAACTCTTGTGGAGTTAAAGAACCGTCTGATGCTGTGCTATGGGTATGAAGATCATAACCTTGAGTGTTTTTAGAAAAAATTTCAGCTTGTTGTGGCATGTCAATATATTACTGAAGATTTTCAGGAGCAAGGCCCACGGCTGTGAGTTTAGTGCCGTGCATAACAATGAAGCCTGTTTTGCGTGTGTCTTCAATAGTTTCACTAACTTCGGGCATGTAGTCAAATGCATAATAGCGCTGCATTCGGATTTCGTCTTCTTGATTTCGTTTAGGCCAGAGCTTTTGAAACACAACGGTACCATCTAAGAATTGCACATTTTTTTGTATGCAAACATGTTGGGCAATGCTGTTTGCTAGTACGCGGCAACGAGCTTGATCCCACCACAAAAAGGCTAAAAATGCTATGGCTATAAGCATTAATAAATAAGGTAAGTTACTGTTCCACATAGATTTTTATCATTAGGGTTATATTCAAAATTGAGAACAAGTATTTAGTTCATCTTTAATTCTGTCAAAGATTGGTATAAATAGTGAATTATTCAATGGCATTCAAGTCAGAGAAACAAAATTTATTGCTTAAAGCAGGTATTATACTGCCTAAGCAAGATCAATAATTTTGCAAGAACCCTAAACATTGTATTTTATGAGGTAAACACCATGAAAAAAATCGTCTTAACTTTGTTAACCAGCCTATTTATGCTTTCAGGTGTGCAAGCAGCAACGTTGTATGGTGTTGATGTTGCAGAGTCCACAACACTTGCTGAGCAAGAATTAGTATTAAATGGTGTGGGTATCCGTAAAAAAGGTCCATTCAAAGTATATCTTGGTGCTTTGTATGTTGGTAGTAAAGCTAAAACTGCTGATGTAATTCTTCAAGACGAAGGTGCTAAACGAGTACAGTTAAACATGTTAAGAAATTTATCTAAAAATAAAATTGTTGGAGCGATTGTTGATGGTTTTAGAGATAACACAGATGATATGGCTTCAATTCAAGTGCGCGTTGATGAATTCATTAACTATATGGATAAAGTAAAAAAAGGCGACAATATTCAATTCGATTATTTACCAGAAACAGGTACTAATATTGTTATTAACGGGACTAATAAAGGAACCATCATAGGCAAAGATTTTTTCGATGCATTAATGAAAGTTTGGTTAGGTGATAAGCCAGCCGACGGTCGTTTAAAAGCGGCAATGTTAGGTGGCTGAAATTTAAGATTAAAAAAAGTTAAAAATGCCGACCTTGAGTCGGTATTTTTTATGAGCTTATGTTAATCTTTAATTATTAGTTTATTTATTAAAAGGTTAAGAATGACTTATTTACAATTAGCTTACATGCATGTTGCCACAGTACTGCCTGCATTTGCTATTGGCACATATATCTTAATAGTTCGCAAAGGTACTGCAAAACATAAATTGCTAGGAAAAATTTATGTAGCTTTGATGTTAGTCACTGCGTTTATAACTCTGTTTATGCCAGCAGTTGTTGGACCCTCATTCTTAAACCACTTTGGCTTTATTCATTTATTAAGTTTATTAGTATTTGTTACTGTTCCTAGAGCCATTTTGGCCATTCGTAGAGGCGATGTAAAAGCCCATAAGAGTGCCATGCTAGGTATGTATGTTGGAGCTTTATTAATAGCCGGAGCTTTAGCAATGATGCCTGGACGTTTAATGCACTTATGGATTTTTGGATAAAAAAATGAATAATGATATTTTTCAAGAGCGCAAGAATAAAACTTTAGATACGCACCGCAAAGTTGCATTAGAGAAAAGACATAGTAAAGGCTATAGAACAGCACGTGAAAATTTGAATGCACTTGTGGATGCAGATTCTTTTATTGAATACGGACAGTTGGCAGTAGCTGCACAGCGAAATCGAAGAGAAATTAAAGATCTCATAGAAAATACTCCTGCAGATGGAATTCTTACTGGTTTAGCCACAGTAAATTCGCAAGATTTTCCAAACTCAAATACACAAACAGCAATCGTTGTGAATGATTACAGCGTACTGGCTGGCACCCAAGGTTTTTTTCATCACCAAAAGTTAGATAGAATTTTAGAAGTTGCTGAAGTGCGAAAACTTCCCATTGTTATGTATACCGAAGGTGGGGGCGGACGTCCGGGTGATACCGATGTCACAACACAAATAGCAGGTCTGAATATTACCTCTTTTGCGGCATGGGCTGGATTAAGTGGAATTGTGCCACGTATTGCAGTTGCTAATGGTTACTGCTTTGCCGGAAATGCTGCTTTATTTGGCTGTGCTGATATTCGTATTGCTACAAAAAAATCTTGGATTGGTATGGCAGGTCCTGCCATGATTGAAGGAGGCGGGTTAGGAACGTTTAAGCCCACTGAGATTGGACCAATTGATGTGCACTCAACAAATGGAGTCGTACATATTGTTGCAGAGGACGAACAAGACGCAACCCATCTGGCCAAAAAAATACTAGCCTATTTTCAGGGTTCAGTTGGTCAATGGAAAAGTCCTTCACAAAAAGATATCGCTAAGCTCCTGCCTGAAGATCGACGTTTTGTTTACGATGTAAGAAAAATTATTAATACCCTCGCTGATCAAGATTCTTTTACGGAGTTACAACAACGTTATGGCTCAGGAATCATTAACGGATTCATACGTATTGAAGGTAAACCATTTGGCATTATCTGTAATGATTGTAAAATTTTAGGTGGAGCTATTGATGCTGAAGCAGCATCTAAAACAGCAAATTTTTTAAAGCTGTGTAATGACTTTAGTCTTCCTATTGTGTCACTGTGTGATACTCCAGGTTTTATGGTTGGTCCTGAAAGTGAAACTCAAGCTGCGGTTATAAAGACTTCTGAATTATTCATTGCAGGTGCTAAATTAAGTGTGCCTCTGGTGACTATTTTTCTACGAAAGGCTTACGGTTTAGGTGCTATGGCTATGGCTGGAGGTTCGTTTGTAAGGCCTATTTATAGTGCTTCGTGGCCGACTGGCGAATTTGGTGGTATGGGTTTAGAAGGTGCGGTGCGCTTAGGATTTAAAAAAGAACTGGCTGCAATTGAAGATGATGATAAACGCCAAAAACTTTTTGATGAGTTGCTTGCCCAGTCATATACAAAAGGACAAGCAATAGAAGCGGCTGCATATTTAGAAATAGACGCAGTGATTTTGCCTAGTGATACACGTCAAATAATATTAAAGGCTATTGGTTAATTTATTCTTGATATTAGAGCAAAGCTTTAGGAATAATTTTAAACCAATCTTTATCAGAACTAGCTGTGACCATGAAAAATGGATTTAGAATTTCATCTTTGGTGTTGTAACGTAAATCAGAACCATCAAGATTGCTAACATGACCGCCAGCGGCTTCCACTACGGCTTGTGCAGCCGCTGTATCCCATTCGCAGGTTAGCCCAAAACGTGGATAACAATCGGCTTTACCTTCAGCCAGCAGACAAAATTTTAATGAACTTCCCATGGCGACAATTTCGTGTTCACCAACAGCTTGCAAATATTCTTTAAGTGACTCACTTTGATGAGAACGACTCGCAACAATTCGATAGGGTACCTGTGGGTGTTGTTCAACCCGAATTTTTGTATCAATGTTTAAGTCAGTATTGTCATTGTCTAACTTGAAGGATCCTAATTCTTTTGCTCCTGCATAAGTAATATTGCTCACGGGCACATGCACAACACCAAGTACGCTTTGATTATTTTTAATCAGAGCAATATTTACGGTGAACTCTCCGTTCCGTTTCACAAATTCTTTGGTGCCATCTAAAGGATCTATTAGCCAATAGGTATTCCATTTACGCCATTCACCAGTTTGCAAAATATCATTTGATTCTTCGGAAAGCACTGGAATGTCCGGCGTCAATGCTTTTAAGGCATCAATAATTATGTGATGCGACGCCAAATCAGCTTCAGTAAGTGGTGATGTATCATCTTTTTCTAACACCGAAAAATCTTGGGCATAGATGTGTAGTATTGCGTCACCCGCAGCTTTGCTGATGCGTATAATGCTTTGTAAAGTTTTAATATTAATTTGCATTTAGATATTATAATCTCTTGCAGCAAAAATCAGGACATTTGAAGGAAATAAAAAATGCTAAATTGGAATTCGATTGATACCGTTTTACTTGATATGGATGGCACTTTATTGGATTTAGCATTTGATAATTTATTTTGGGTGAAAATTGTACCTGAAGCCTATATGCAAACACATGCTGTTAGCCTTGAAGAAATGCAAAAAACCGTATTGCCGCATTTTGAAGAGAAGCGTCATAGTTTAGATTGGTACAGCATTGATTATTGGTCTAAGTATTTAAAACTTGATTTACCAGCTCTAAAAATTCAATATCAAGAACATATTGATTATTTACCAATGGCAGAATTTTTTCTAGAAAAATTACGTAAAAATGAGCATAGAGCTATCATTATCACGAATGCTGATCCCATTGCGTTTATGATAAAAAATGCTAAAACCGGTGTCGGTGATTTAGTTGATGAAGTTATTAGTTCGCATGATTTGGGTTATCCCAAAGAGCATCAAAACTTCTGGAAAGCCTTAGAAGAGCGTATCGATTTTGATAAATCCAGGAGTTTATTTGTAGATGATTCGCCGCAGGTTTTATTGTCTGCTCATACCTACGGAATGGCACATATAGCAGCTATTACACATCCAGATACTTCGCGCGAAGGTTCAGCATTTACAGATGAAACGGCTTTGACTTCATTGCCGGAAAGTATTCATCTCGTAAAAAGTGTTTTAGATTTGTTGACTACCTAGATAGCAGACTGTGATTCAGAACGGTCAAGTAGTTTTGGTGTTACATAAATCGCTTGCCGCCTCTTGCTTTGCGGAGCTTGTTCTTCAACTTTAATCGTACGCTTTTGACGTAATTTATGTTCACGTTTAGCTTGTTCGTCGCGTCTTGCTTGTTCTATGCGGTCGGCATGAAATTCGCGTTGTTTCTGAGTATCACTATCATCATGATTTTTATAATACTCATTTTCAGCTTCGTCAAAGGCAGCGTTTGTATTTTCAGGTTCAGGTTTTTTGTAAGTGCTACGCTCCGAAGGCTTAGCATTTCGTGCACCACGCTTAGAATCCCTTGATTTAGAATCACGAGATTTACGATCCGATCTTTGTGGTCTTGCAACTGTTTTTATTTCAGGCAGTGAAGGCAATTCGGCTTCCACAGGTATTTTAAAGCCAATGTATTCTTCAATGTCTGGTAATACCATTACGTATTCATCACACCCAAAACTGATAGCGTGTCCACTAGCTCCAGCGCGTGCTGTGCGGCCAATTCTATGTACGTAATCTTCACAGTTATTAGGTAAGTCGTAATTGAAGACATGTGTAACATCAGGTACGTGTAAGCCCCGAGCCGCTACGTCGGTAGCAATGAGAATGGGTAGTTTGCCAGAGCGAAATTCGGCCAGCATTGATTGTCTTCGACTCTGCTTAACGTCACCAGAAAAAACTTGCGCATTAAAGCCATTAGCTTGAAGAGTGGCACCTAAGTGCTCGCCTTCTCGTTTAGTATTAATAAACACAATGACGCGAGCATTCTTATCCAGCTCTTTGAATTGTTGAATAAGCAAAGGTTTTTTTTGTTCTTTAGACGGAAAGAATATTTTTTGAGTAATATTTTCAGCGGTTACCGAGTCCGTTTCTATACGCATAAACTCAGGCTCATGCATGTGCTCATAGGCAAGCTCTAAAACACGCTGTGAAAAAGTGGCTGAGAACATTAAGGTTAAACGTTTACCTGGTGCAGGCATTTGTTTATATAGGTATCGTATATCTTGAATAAAACCTAAATCAAACATACGATCCGCTTCATCTAAAACCATTACGTCTAAATACTTAAGACTAAACACACCTTGTTTGTAGTAATCAATAATACGGCCTGGTGTACCAATTAATATATCTACGCCCTTTATGATAGCTTCTTTCTGCGTCACAATACCTGTGCCGCCATAGACTAAAACTGATTTCAATGGAATGGTTTTACTTATATCTAAAAAATCTTTTTCAATTTGAATAGCTAATTCACGAGTTGGTGCAATGATTAAAGCGCGTGGGTCATTTGCTTTACGCTCAGGATTAGCTGGTTTGCTAAGTAAGGTCTGAATTGAGGCTATTAAAAAAGCGGCGGTTTTACCGGTGCCAGTTTGGGCTTGTCCAGCTACATCCTTGGCATTTAATGTTAGTGGTAAGGTTTGCGCTTGAATAGGCGTGCACTCAGTAAAGCCAATAGAATGTAGGCCTGAAACTAATTGAGGGTCTAAACCAAGGCTATCGAAGCGGATAGAGGCTTCTACATTAGGTTTTTCTGATGGTATTTGGTTTAACTCTTCGCTCATAGTAATTTCGGTTTTTAGTGACAGTGGTTTCAGAGACGGCATATTAGCGGTTTTACGGCTCGGATTGCGGGAATTTGTTCATTTTTTGGTATTTATTTAACCAAATCCCTAAAAAAGCTCAGAAAAGGCTTGCAAAATGTGTGCAGAAGCGTTCAAATAACAATCTGTTACAGCGCTTAAGCTAACAAATAATATCTAGCGCTAAAAAAGCTCCGGCTTCGCACTCTGCATATTACCTTTCAAGTAATTAAGTTAAATAAACTTTCAAAGTAATAAGGCAACATTTTGATGAAATTCAATTTATGTATGTAATGCAGTTTGTACATTCTTTCCTAAACGATAGAAGGTAGCCTTAAGAGAAGGGCATAAATATTTAACAAAAATTTTAATGTATTTAGAGCAAAATACATATCTATAATCTAAGTAAATAAACCATTATCTAAATTTATTTTCTAAAACGCTATTCAAATAATCAAACATAATTTATTAACTTTACCAATTACGAACTCGTAATTATCCATTTTCTTTTGGAGGAAAAAACTAGTGAGTGATCTCATTAAACATACAACTGATGCAACCTTCGGTGCAGACGTGTTAGACAGCCAAGTACCAGTATTGGTAGATTTTTGGGCGCCTTGGTGTGGTCCGTGCAAAATGATTGCACCCATTCTTGAAAATGTGGCTCCAGATTTTGCAGATAAAGTCAGTATTGTAAAAATGAATATTGATGAACAACCGCAAATGGCCAGAAAATATGGAGTACGTGGCATTCCAACTTTACTACTTTTTCGTGATGGTGATGTTCATGCCACACATATCGGTGCTTTATCCCAAGCTCAATTAACTAAATTTTTGGATGACAATCAGTGAAACCAACCCATTTAGGCGGCGATAGCGGCGCAAGTACATCTAGTCCAGTTAGTAAGAAAAAAACGACTAGAAAAAAAACGACCAATCGCTCGAGCAATAACCGCTCTAACAATAATCGTTCTAACAACAATCGTTCTAACAACAATCGTACCAATCACAACCGTAATCCTAATTATCGTGGCCGTAGAAACCCTAACGATATCAATTACGATGATATTGAATTAGAAATCTTAACCGATGAAGAATTAGCAGCCAGTGAGTCAGGTATGAACCTGACAGCTTTGAAAAAGCGTCCGGTTTCTGACATCGTCGATATGGCGGAAGAGTTAGGTGTTGAAAACGCCGCGCGTATGCGTAAACAAGATATTGTTTTTGAATTTCTTAAAGCGGTATCTCGTAAAGGCGACATGATATTTGGTGACGGCGTACTCGAAATTTTACAAGATGGCTTTGGGTTCTTACGTTCATCAGATGCTTCGTATGTAGCTGGTCCCGATGATATTTATGTATCACCTAGTCAGATTCGTCGTTTTAATTTACGTAATGGTGATTCGGTTTCTGGTCTGATACGAGCTCCTAAAGATAATGAACGTTATTTCGGATTGCTTAAAGTTCGTGACATTAACTTTGAACATCCAGAAAAAGCTCGTACAAAGGTTTTATTTGAAAACTTAACCCCGTTATTCCCTAATAAGCGCCTCCAGCTTGAGTCGGGTAATGGTAGTACCGAAGATATTACTGCGCGTGTCATTGACATGGTGGCGCCAATAGGTAAAGGCCAACGTGCTTTGATTGTTTCACCGCCAAAAGCGGGTAAAACGATGTTATT
>CAJQOG010000069.1 GCA_905479875.1 uncultured Gammaproteobacteria bacterium | reverse complement strand
TAATAAGCGCCTCCAGCTTGAGTCGGGTAATGGTAGTACCGAAGATATTACTGCGCGTGTCATTGACATGGTGGCGCCAATAGGTAAAGGCCAACGTGCTTTGATTGTTTCACCGCCAAAAGCGGGTAAAACGATGTTATTACAAAACATCGCACAGTCGATTCATACCAATCATCCTGAATGTACCTTGATGGTTTTGTTAATTGATGAGCGTCCTGAAGAAGTCACCGAGATGCAACGTACAGTTCATGGCGAGGTTTTATCATCAACTTTTGATGAAGCGGCTTCACGTCATGTGCATGTGGCCGAAATGGCTATTGAAAAAGCTAAGCGCCTAGTTGAGCATAAAAAAGATGTGATTATTCTTTTAGATTCAATCACACGCTTAGGTCGTGCTTACAACACTGTTGTTCCTTCATCAGGTAAGGTACTTACGGGTGGAGTTGATGCACATGCATTACAACGTCCTAAGCGATTCTTTGGTGCGGCACGTAATGTGGAAGAGGGTGGTAGCTTAACTATCATCGCTACGGCATTGGTCGACACGGGTTCACGTATGGATGATGTGATCTATGAAGAATTTAAAGGTACCGGTAATATGGAAGTGCATTTGGATAGACGCATTGCTGAAAAGCGTATTTATCCTGCCATTAATATTACTCGTTCTGGTACGCGTAAAGAAGAATTGTTACTGGGTTCAGATGATTTACAAAAAGTTTGGATTCTACGCAAATTAGTAAACTCTATGGATGAGGTTGCTGCAATCGAATTCTTAATTGATAAAATGAAAGACAGCAAAACTAATGCTAGCTTTTTTGATTCAATGAAGCGTTAAGCACATCGAGTAATTTAAGTACGTAATAGCGCTCTGTAAAATACTTACAGGGCGTTTTTTTAATAGTGAATGGGCAACGTTTACATGCCCGCTAAAATTTTCTGCAATAACTTATGTCCGAACTTCAATCTCAACTCGAAACTATTTCTGAACTGCTTCGAGTAACTTCCTTATCTGATTCTGATCAGGAAAAAAATATCGTGAGTAAAGCCTGTTTAAAGTTACTGACTGACCTTGAAGAGTCGCATGTTATTGA
Organism: uncultured Gammaproteobacteria bacterium; assembly: GCA_905479875.1. Classification (GTDB taxonomy): domain Bacteria; phylum Pseudomonadota; class Gammaproteobacteria; order Steroidobacterales; family JABDMI01; genus JABDMI01. The sequence goes on along the minus strand of CAJQOG010000069.1, from coordinate 14,517 downwards.
TTCAGAGTTATTGTTTTTACAAGGGTTTGCTTGGTATATTTCACCAAGTTCTGATGACAGAGATGCAAACGTACTTGCTTTTTTAAGTGCTGCGTTAGAGCTTGATTTTGAACATTTAATGGCTAAAGTTTATTTATGCCATTATTTGTTTGATATAGGTGATCACGGCGAATTTCTTAAGCATTATCAACAGCTTAATGTGAGTCAATTTAAAAACTGGAGACACTTAAAGTTCTTGGAAATGAATTTAATTGCAAAAATGCTTACTAGTTCCATAAGCGACGCAGAGCTTGAACATTTTATTCAAAAGTATGAAAATGCACAGGATACTGATAGACCAAAAATTCGAGACTTGTTTGATTTTTCTTTTAGCAATGAAAGTAAGTTGAGTGACTCTTTAAAGTCGTTTATATTTAAGTGGGCCAATTATTGGGGATTAAGTCATGCAGATAAAGATTAGTAGTTTACTCAGTTTATTCATTTTAATGGCTTGCAGCACAGTGGCAATTCATAGTGAGGAAGAATCTGTGAATAGTGATCAAAGTTTACAGCAGACCTTACAAGCTAAACCATGCTCAGCTGAGCAATACCGACATTTTGATTTTTGGTTAGGAGATTGGAAAGTCACTACACCTGATGGGGAATACGCAGGCACTAATAGTATTAAATCTATGCTTAATGGTTGTGCTATTTATGAAAGCTGGACAGGAAAAAGCGGTTATAGAGGAGATAGTATAAATTTCTATGATCAAGCAAAAGATCAATGGCATCAAACATGGATAGACTTTGCGGGAAATGCACTCTATGGAGATGGCTCTTTAGTAGACGGTAGTATGGTCTTATCTGGTTTTGGAAAAAATGCACAAGGACAAGATATTATCAATCGTATAACTTGGACACCCAATAATGATGGAACTGTGCGACAACATTGGGAATCATCTAGTGATAATGCAACTACTTGGACTAGCGTTTTTGATGGTTTATATACTAAAGTGAAATAAGTATATCTAGATAATATGTTTGAATTAATTTTTATCGCAGTAGTTTCTTTTGCGGTTTCACTCTTAACTTTGTTTTCTGGTTTTGGTTTGGGCACTTTGCTCTTGCCAGTTTTTGTGTGGTTTTTTCCGGTGGAAGTAGCGGTTGCAGCTACCGCGATTGTGCATGCTGCAAATAATGGTTTTAAATTAGTATTGCTTGGAGCATCTGCTAAAAAAGACGTGCTACTACGTTTTGGAATTCCAGCAGTTATTGCCGCCTTTGTAGGGGCCTATTTACTCACACAATTTTCAGCTCAAACGCCTTTGCATAGTTGGACTTTTTTAGGACGAACCGCTGAAATAACCATACTAAAAATTGTCATGGGTTTATTGATTTTAGGCTTTGCCATATTTGAATTAGTACCAAGATTTCAAAAAATGCGAGTTGCGCCAAAATACTTATCTTTTGGTGGAATACTTTCAGGGTTTTTTGGTGGTCTTTCCGGGCATCAGGGCGCCTTGCGTGCAGCCTTTTTAACCCCATTAAAATTATCACCATCCGAATTTGTTGCTACACAAGCGGTGCTAGCCGTGATGGTCGATACGGCAAGACTAATCGTTTACGGTTGGGCTTTTGTAGTCTTGAAAAACTCAAGCGTAGAAATACCATGGCAGTTAGTTGGTGTGGCATGTATTGCAGCATTTGTAGGTGCGATTTTGGGTAAGAAAATGCTGAAGAAAATAACTATGGATGCTATTCGATTAATAGTCGGCGTACTTTTATCAGTGGTGGGTTTTGCTTTGCTTTTAGGAATTGCATAATAAACATTTGGTCATTGCGAGCGAAGCGCGGCAATCTGTCGATTTAATGGGTATACTTAATTGAAGATTTACTTTTGTGATGAGATTGCCACGACTTTTGCAAAGACTCGCAATGACAATTTCTTAAAGATATAAAAAAGACCACATTTAAGTGGTCTTTTTTTCGAGGTGTCTAAACTTATTTCGCTTTCTCGCGATTAATCGCTCGATAACCAATATCATCTCGATAATATACTTTATCCCAGCAAATTTCCTTAACTCGCTCATAGGCTGTGTTTTGGGCTTCCTGTGCGGTTTCTGCACTGGATACCACGCATAAAATACGTCCACCATTGGTTACTATTTTAGTACCGTCAATCTTAGTACCAGCATGAAACACTTTAGTATTATTTTTGTGTTTGTTTAAACCATGAATACTAAAACCTTTTTCATAGGCTTCTGGATATCCACCCGATGCCATTACTACACCAATCGCCGTTTGTGGTTTCCAATCGGCAGAGCGCAAATGTAACTCTTTATTGAGTGCAGCATCACAGAGGTCAGCTAAATCTGAATTTAAGCGATACATGATAGGTTGAGTTTCAGGGTCACCAAAACGACAGTTAAATTCTATAACTTTAGGCGTACCGTCAGCAGTAACCATTAAGCCTGCGTATAAAAAGCCAATGTACTCGATACCGTCATTTTCCAAGCCTTTTAAGGTTGGACGAATGACTTCATCCATAATGCGATTATGCAAAATATTATTCATTAACGGCGCTGGAGAAACCGCTCCCATTCCGCCAGTATTTGGGCCTCGGTCACCATTGTCACGTGCTTTATGATCTTGTGAACTTGCCATGGGTAAAACTGTTTGACCATCGCTCATCACAATGAAGCTAACTTCTTCGCCGGCTAGAAACTCTTCTATAACAATTTTTTGACTAGCAGCTCCAAAAGAACTTCCACCAAGCATACTCATTACGGCATCTTTAGCTTCTTGAATGTCCATTGCTACAACCACACCTTTGCCTGCAGCTAAACCATCAGCTTTAATAACAATTGGCGCACCTACTTTATCTAGATAATCTAGTGCAGCTTGGACGTCGGTAAAACTTGCGTAATCAGCAGTAGGGATTTTATGGCGAGCTAAAAAATCTTTAGCAAAACTTTTTGAGCCTTCAAGTTGTGCGGCCATTTTATTAGGACCAAAACAACGTAGACCTTCGGCAGCAAATAAATCTGTGATGCCTAACACCAATGGTGCTTCCGGACCTACTATGGTCATGTCGATGTTATTGTTTTGGGCAAAATCACATAATGCATTGATATCGGTAGCATCAATATCAATATTTTCTACGCCAACTTCCATGGCTGTGCCAGCATTTCCTGGAGCCACATACACAATCTCTGTGAGTGGGGATTGTTTCAGTTTCCAAGCCAGCGCATGCTCGCGTCCACCTGAGCCAATAACAAGTATTTTCATTGAAGTTTCAATCTCTTGATTGTTAGTCTCAATTAATGAAGACCTGATTTTACATAGTTCCCAAGTTTAATTCGAGGATTATTTATACTAATCAGTTACATAGCAGCAAAGACCAATAGACTTAAGTAAGTATCAGTGACGGAAATGACGAATACCTGTAAACACCATAGCCATACCATGTTCATTGGCCGCAGCAATCACTTCTTCATCACGAATTGAACCACCTGGTTGTATAATTGCTGTCACACCAGCCTTTGCAGCATTATCAATGCTATCGCGGAATGGAAAGAATGCATCTGAAGCCATAGCCGAGCCTTGTATTTCTAAACCAGCATCTTGAGCTTTCAGGATCGCGATACGGGCTGAATCAACACGACTCATTTGTCCTGCACCAATGCCAATAGTTTCTTGATTTTTTGCATACACAATGGCGTTTGATTTCACAAATTTAGCTACTTTCCATGCAAAGTGTAAGTCACGTAACTCATTTTTTGTTGGGGCGCGTTCACTAACAATCTTTAGTTCATCTTGTGACACTTCATGATCATCCCACTCTTGCAAAAGAATACCGCCATTCACACGTTTACCAATATGTCCGCGGCTTGTATTTTTGTCGTCTTGAGTCCAATCACCAGTAGCCAATACGCGAATATTCTTTTTAGATTTTAAAATTTCTAGAGCTTCATCGTCAACACTTGGAGCAATGATAACTTCAACAAACTGCTTCGCTAAAATCAATTCAGCAAGTTCAGCGGTGAAGTTTCTATTAATAGCAATGATGCCCCCAAATGCTGAAGTGCTGTCACAAATAAAAGCACTTTGATAAGCGTTTAAAATATTGTTTGCTATAGCTACACCGCATGGGTTGGCATGTTTCACAATTACGCAGGCGGGGTTAGAAAAACTCTTTACAGTTTCTAAAGCTGTGTCAGCATCGGCAATATTGTTATAAGACAATGCGCGGCCTTGGAGCATTTTTGCTGTAGCTATACTGGCACCAGAATCAGCTGCCATAGTATAAAACGCCGCACGTTGATGAGGGTTTTCACCATAACGTAAATCCATCGATTTGGTGAACTGATAAGTGTATTCATCAGGAAAAACATCGTGAGTACCATCTTCATCATGCAGGTTTAAATAGTTACTAATAGCTGCATCATAAGATGCTGTATGTGCAAAAGTTTTACAAGCTAACCGATAACGCGTGTCATCAGATAATTGTTTTTGTGAGTTTTTTAATTCATCTAACACACTAGGGTAATCAGTGTAATCAACTAAAACACCAACCGAAGCATGATTCTTGGCCGCTGCACGCAGCATAGTCGGACCACCAATATCTATATTCTCAATGGCTATATCCATTGTGGTTTCTTCTTTTTCAATAACACTTTTAAATGGATACAAATTAACAACTAATAATTCAATGGCATCTATACCGTGTTCTGCCAATACTTTGTCGTCAACTCCATGTCTTGCTAGTAAACCACCATGAATTTTAGGGTGTAATGTTTTTACCCGTCCATTCATGATTTCAGGAAAACCGGTGTGTTCAGAAACGTCTTTTACGGTTAATCCATTGTCACGCAAGTGTTTGGCGGTACCACCGGTTGAAAGGAGGGTAACTCCTTGTGCAGCCAGGCCGCGAGCAAACTCGGCAAGACCAGTTTTGTCAGATACAGAAAGAAGGGCAGTTTTAACGATAGGCATAGAGCAATCCTTTAAAGTGCAATTTTATTGCTATAAGATGTTGTTTTAATTACTAAATCAATTAAATACAAATAATAAACGCCCCGACCTTGTGACAGGAGCGGAGCGTTAATTTTAACAAACAGTCGGACTCAATATTAGTCGAGCATACCGTAAGTTTTCAGTTTTTTACGTAAAGTGCCGCGATTGATGCCGAGCAAGATAGCTGCACGACTTTGATTGCCGCCGGTGTACTTTAAGATTTGCTTTAATAATGGGATTTCAATTTCTTGTAACACTAAGTTGTATATGCCGGATGGCTTGTGTCCATTTAAATTTGAAAAATATTCTTGTAAAGCTTCATCAGCACAAGTGCGAAGTGGTTTGTTTTGACTTAGTAATTGCTCGCTTTGATTAAGCTTGTTTTTTACTAGAGTCAGATTGTGAACATTGCTAGTTGGTGCGATATTTGTTGGTTTCATGGATTCAGAACTTCTTGTCAAATTATAAGTAAGGTTGAAAAACAAAAACTTTACAGAAACTCCAGCTGTGACGTTTAATAAAAAAAACATCAAACTAAAATTACTGCGTAATAACTGATAGAGTTTGTTAAGCAACAAGCTCGGCGTTTGCGTCAGATAAAATAAACTCTAAAGACTCAAACATGTCATGTACTAAACTCAGTTGAGATTTAATACAAGTTGCCCGAACAATCTGTGCACGCGATTTTTCTATTTTTTCTTGACAATGAATTGCCAGTTGCGCCGCGCTTTTACAGTACCAGCCAATATGTTTGCGCGCTATACGCAAACCTTGCCTGTCGCCATAAAAAGAGTACAGATCATTCAAATGGCTGCACATAATAGCACGCTGTTTCTGAATTGCTAGTGCTGGTAAAAGACTTTTATGTTCTAGGTAATGTGCAATCTCATTAAAGATCCACGGTCTGCCTTGGGCGGCACGTCCAATCATTAAACCGTCGGCTTGCGTGTGTTGTAAAACTTCTTCAGCCTTGATAGGGCAAGTCACGTCTCCATTGGCAAATACTGGAATGCTAAGTTGTTGTTTAATCGCACGAATCGTTTCGTACTCGGCAGCACCCATGTATTTATCTGCGCGAGTTCGGCCATGAACGGCTAAAGCTTGAATGCCAGTGTCTTGTGCGATGCGGGCAATTGTTAGGGCATTTTTATTGTCTCTATCCCATCCAGTTCTTATCTTTAAAGTGACAGGAACGTTCACCGCTTGAACAGTAGCGCGTAGAATTTGCGCAACCAGTTCTTCATTTTGCATCAAAGCAGAGCCTGCAGCCTTGTTACAAACCTTCTTAGCCGGGCATCCCATATTGATATCAATAATCTGAGCACCATGCTCTACGTTGATTCGGGCTGCATTAGCCATCATCTCGGCATCGCCTCCGGCAATTTGTACGATTCGTGGCGAAGACTCTCCGTTGTGGTCCATACGCAACTGTGATTTACGTGTGTGATACAAGGAAGTGTCGGCGGTAAGCATTTCTGAAGCCGCAATACCGGCACCTAAGCGTTTACACAATATTCGAAAAGGCCTATCGGTGACACCAGCCATTGGCGCTAAGGCCAAATTATTTGCAAAGGTATACGGGCCAATACTAATTGGATGTATAAATTGATTAGGCTGGGTTATTTGATAAGACATATATAAAAAAGTACAAAAACGCTGTGCTCAGCTTGATAATTATACAGGCTTATTCAGTTTTTTCTTTACAGCGAATAGCATCGCCTTTGGGTAAGCAGACTTCAACATTAAAATCCAAGGCTTGTGAGCCTGGGTCAGCTATTACAACTCGCACCTCAATACGACCGCGAGCCGATAACATATTGCCATCCTTAAAATCTTGAGGAGAATAGTCTTGCACATTTAAATCCCTATATGCAATACGATCACCCCAGCGATCAAATAAACTTAAGCGAATAATTGGGAAAACTTGGGCATGCAACGCGATATTACTCAAATTAAAATTAGCCACAAGCTGCTCTGAATCTAAAGGGTTAAGAGATACACTGCTGGCGTTAATCGAATAGGCATCTAGATTCCAATTTGGCTCCAGGGGTAAATCGAGTTTGGAGTAGAGATTTTGAATTGAATCACCAAAACTAGGATGAATTGCTAATTCATTACGTTGCTCATGGATAAATTGTAGAGCTAGAGAAGTAATTCCAACTAAGCTTAAAAATACCCACAGCCAATTTCGGTTAGATTTTTTTCCTGCTTGTAAGTTGCTTAACTCATTAAGGTCCATTGGACTGGTTTCATTTAAAGCATGCATTTGTTCAGCAGGAGAAATATTATCTACTTTCTCTTTCTCATTCTCTTTCTCTTTCTCTTTAGGTTTGTCCTTTTGAGTAGTTAAAGATTTTTCCCCAGGGTCGGTTGCTTTGATTGATATATCTAGCTTATCAGTGTCTTTGTAGTCAATATTTACTGAAGCTTGGGCATTAGGCTTGTCTTTATTTTCTTTGTCTGGAGTTGCGAGACCAACAGGCCACCTGTCGGTGATTCGGTGTGCTTCAGGAATGATACCTGTGTTGGTATCTATGACAGAATCTTCAGACTCATACTCATCAGATTGTGTGTCACTCAAAGCAGACTGAGTTGCAATTATTGGAGTCAGTTTGCCTTTATTGTGCATCCACATACCGGTGATCAGATGAGCTTTGGGTACTTGCTTGGTATTGAAACTACCGTTTGGGTTAGCAGGAGTGCTATCAGGGTCAGGATCTATAAAGTCGATGGCATAAAAGATAGTATTGCATTCGCCGCAGCGCACTTCGCCATCAGCATGATCAAGGTCTTCAGCACTAACAATAAAGCTTTCATCGCAGTTAGGGCAGATAGTAACGCACTCTTCTTCGCCCAACATTTCCGATGGCGTTTTTAGGCGACCGGATAAACGCACCCAGTCACCTTTTTGCACTACGTCATTCATATTGAAATAGGTTTGGTATACAGAAGAAACTTTATCTGCTTGAGTGGCAAGAATTCCGGATAAAACGATTTGCCCCCCACGACGTAAGCGTCGGCGAATATCTTGCACAATTGCAATAAGTGGAATGGCAAGAATATTGGCTAAAATAATGTCAAAAGTTTCGTCTTCTGACCAATCAGTGTCATCGGGTAAATAAGCCCTAAGATTTTGTTCAACATTATTGCGCTCGGCATTAGCTAAACTGGCTTCAATGGCTTGAATATCAATATCCAAACAAGTGGCATGCTTAGCACCCAGTTTTAATGCTGCAATGGCTAAAATGCCAGAACCAGAACCATAATCCAAAATATCCTTTTTACGTACATTGGCCGCATCTAGCCACTCTAAACATAAGGCTGTGGTTTCATGGGTTCCTGTGCCAAAAGCCATGCCAGGATCCATATCAACAATTACATTCTTAACGCTTTGCTGTTCTTCAGGAATTTCCATACTCTCTGGACAAATCCATAAACGCTCACCAAATTTCATGGGTTTGAAATGCTCTAACCATTCTCGTTCCCATGCTTTGTCTTCCAGTTCCTTTTTTTCAACTACTTTGAGAACGTCATCACCAAAAGTTTCTTTCAGAGACATTTGGATATCTTCTAAATAGGTGTCGTTTTCAAAAATAGCGTTTAGGTTGGTTTGTGACCATAGTGGCGTTGTATTTAAAGCCGGTTCTAAAATAGGCTCATCACCCGCATCGGTATAGCTCACAGCAACAGCACCTAAGTCTAATAAGTGCTGTTCAATTTTTTTTGCATCAAGAGAATTGAGCAGAGTTAAGGTAATTGATTTCCAAGCCATGTGCGTAGTTTAATACTTATCTATGTTTGAAGAGGTGTTTTAGGCTTTATTTTTTAGATGCTGCTTCAAACGTTTTTCTAAGTAGTGAATATCAGTACCACCATTTTGAAAACCGATATCATCTAATAGTCTTCTTTGTAGCGGTAAGTTGGTTTTAATGCCTTCAATCACCATTTCACTTAAGGCCGTACGCATTTTTTGAATAGCAGAGCTTCGAGTTGGCCCGTGTACAATTACTTTACCAATCATAGAGTCATAAAAAGGAGGAACTTTATATCCACTGTATACTTGAGAATCAACGCGTACGCCTGGTCCACCAGCAGGATGCCAAACGGTAATTTGTCCTGGACTTGGCGCAAAGGTGTCAGGGTCTTCGGCATTAATACGGCATTCAATAGAATGACCAGTAATTTTAATATCGTCTTGAGTAATATCTAATGGATGCCCCGCAGCAATACGCAGTTGCTGTTGAATAATATCCACTCCGGTAATCATTTCAGATACTGGATGCTCAACTTGAATACGGGTATTCATTTCAATAAAATAGAATTCACCATTTTCAAATAAAAATTCAAAAGTACCTGCGCCACGGTAACCAATATTTTTACAGGCATCGGTACATAGCTTACCAATTCGAGCTCGTTGCTCATCGGTAATGCCAGGAGCCGGAGCTTCTTCAATTACTTTTTGGTGTCGGCGTTGCATTGAGCAATCACGCTCACCAAGATGAATCGCGTTGCCATGTTCGTCGGCTAATATTTGAATCTCTACATGACGCGGTGTTTCTAAATATTTTTCCATATAGACCACGTCATTATTAAACGCAGCACCGGCTTCGGCTTTAGTTAAGGCAATTGAGCTGATTAAAGTGGCTTCAGTGTTAACTACACGCATGCCTCTACCGCCACCACCGCCTGAAGCCTTAATAATCACAGGATAGCCAATTTCTTTGGCCATTTTTAAATTAGTTTCAGCATCATCACCCAAGGCGCCGCCAGAGCCAGGTACGCAGGGCACCCCGGCTTCAAGCATGGCTTTTTTGGCAGAAACTTTATCGCCCATTAAGCGGATAGTTTCAGCGCGTGGGCCAATAAAGATGTACCCGCTGTCTTCAACACTTTCGGCAAAGTCAGCGTTTTCGGCTAAAAAGCCATAACCAGGATGAATAGCAACAGCATCTGTCACTTCAGCGGCACTAATAATAGCGGCCATATTAAGATAGCTATCGGTTGCTGATGCAGGACCTATACAGACCGATTCATCGGCAAGTAAAACATGTTTTTGACTGGCGTCGGCGGTGGAATGTACGGCGACAGTTTTAATGCCTTGTTCTCTACAGGCACGTAAGATGCGTAGAGCTATTTCGCCACGATTAGCGATAAGGACTTTTTCAATTTTAGAGCGTACTGGCATAAGCTTTATGCGTTCCTATGTTTAAATATTGAATGAAACGAGTGAAGTGAGCATCTATTTTATAAAAAGATTATGGCTTCTTAATGAAGTATCACTCGATAGTAACTAAGGCTTGATCAAATTCAATAGCTTCGCCATTGTTTACATGAATGGCTTTAATACGCCCAGCCTTGTCAGCTTCAATTTGGTTCATCATTTTCATGGCTTCAATAATACATATGGTATCGCCCACATTAACTTGAGTGCCAATATCAATAAAAGGTGCCGCTTCTGGTGACGATGATCTATAAAAAGTGCCAACCATTGGTGACAGCACATCATGTCCATTGCTTACAGCTGCTGGCGCAGGCGCTTCAGAGCTTGTAGGGGCTGCGGCTGCTGAAGGAGCTGCCACAGGTGCTGGAGCAGCAACGGCTTGTTGCATTACCGGGGCGCTTTGACTGTAACGCGCTAAGCGTACTGACTCTTCACCTTCATGAATTTCTAATTCAGCAAGTTGTGATTCCTCAAGCAATTCAATTAGTTTTTTAACTTTACGTATATCCATCATTAACTCCAAGGCAGGTGCCTGATTGATTTTTATTTTAATTATTTATTTGATAAGTATCGGTCGGCAGCGGTTAATGCAAAACCGTAACCCATTAAACCAAAGCCAGTAATAACACCTACGGCTTGGTCTGAAAAATATGAATGATGCCGAAATGGCTCACGTGCATACACATTTGAAATATGAATTTCATAAAATGGAATGTCTACACTGGCAATCGCATCACGGATGGCAACACTGCTGTGAGTAAAAGCCGCCGGATTGAATAATATGAAATCGACTTGATTGTGGCAGGCATGTAGTTTTTCAATAATTTCATGTTCAGCATTGGATTGAAAACACTCTAAGTCGTGTCCTAAATCAGCCGCTCGTTTTTGCATATCTTGCTCAAGCTCAGCCAAGGTCTCAGCGCCATAGATTTCAGGCTCCCTAGTGCCTAAGCGATTGAGGTTGGGGCCATTGAGTAGGAGTAGATTTGCCATTGCTGCTTTATTACCATTATCGTCATTTTGACGAGGAAGGCAGCAAGTTTACCGATTTTCGCAACAAAATCTAGCTTTTTATTGATTTATTGAGTGTGCGATGCAACATTATTATGTAAAGCGGCGTATGGTTGAGATAGGGACTAAAGAAAACTGTTTAAGATTTCTTCAATTTGCTCTTTATTAAGCTCGCCAGTATGGGCTTTAGATTGCATACCATCGGCTGAGATAAAAACGGTAAAAGGCAATGCGATAAAGCTGTAATTAACGGCTTGGCCAATTCTGATGGTCTCATTCAGATCACTGATTAAAATTGGGTAATTGAAATCAATAGTTTGCATATACGATTTAACGGCTTTGCTATCGTCCATGGCAATGCCAAGAAATTGCACATTCTTATCCGCAAACTCTTTTTGGGTTTCAATCAGAACAGGAATCTCTTTGCGGCAAGGTGGGCACCATGTGGCCCAAAAATTTATTGCCAATACTTTTCCAGACCATTGATCTAAACCCACTGGCTTGGCGTCAATATCTTTGACCACCATTGATGCAAGATCTACCGCTTGAGCTTCGGTTTGCTGGCCAGTATTTGAAGTTACTGTATTAACGTCTGTTGTTGCACTTGGTTCTAAGTTAATAATGTTCACTTCACTTTGTGAAGCGATTATATATTTATACGTAGCAAATCCTGCAAAACTTGCTGCAATCATCATGCATAAAACTATAAGCATTTCTTTAAAGGAAATCATTGTCTGCTCGCTCTGGATTTTTTATTAAGGCAAACGCTTAATATGACTTAAAAACTCTTGAGGTTTTTTAAAACCGTATAAACGCATAGCACGTACTTCTTTGCCACTGGTATCAAAGAATAACATTGCAGGAGGTCCAGGAACTTTTAGGCTTTGCATTAAGGTTTTATCAATATCGTCATTAGGAGTTACGTCGGCTTGCAATAAAACCCAATCAGAAAACTCATCTAAGACTTCAGTTTCATTCAAGGTGTATTTTTTCATTTCTTTACAAGCTACACACCAGTCGGCATAAAAATCTAAAAATACTTTTTGATTGTTAGCGGCTGCACTTGCTACTTCACGTTTTAAATCAGCATCAGACTTAATACGCATAAATTGAATCTCTCTATGTTCAACCGAGCTACTAGAAAAATTACTCAAAGGTTTGAGTGGGTCTTTGGCACCCGTCACTCCGCCAATAAATAACATCGCGGCATACAACATGGCAATAAAGCCTAAGCCTTTAAATATTTGTCTAGTTAGAGAGCTATTCTCAGGCAAGGCTTTAAACGCGCCAGCAAAAACGGCGGTAAGTGCAGCTAATAATCCCCATAAGAATAGAGTGACGTTGTCAGGAATTATTCTTGCCAACATCCAAATGGCTAAACCTAGCATGAGCAAACCAAAGAAGTTTTTGACTTGATCCATCCAGCCGCCGGCTTTAGGTAAGACTTTACCCATTGAAGTGCCAAATATAACTAAAGGCACACCCATGCCTATAGCAAGTGAGAACAGTGCCAGACCACCACGGAATACATCACCGTGATCTGCAATCACAATTAAGGCCGCTGAGAGTGGAGGCGTTACACACGGTCCTACAATCAGAGCGGATAATACACCCATGATTGCTGCACCTACATAGCTGCCACTTTCTTGCTTATTACTAATTTGCGACAGTTTGTTTTGCACCGAGGCTGGCATTTCTAAACTAAATAAGCCAAACATCGATAAAGCAAAGGCTACAAACAATAAACTGAATAAAATAATAATTACAGGATGCTGAAAGGCCGCCTGCATGTTTTGCCCAAGCAGAGCGGTCGCAACACCGGCAATAGTGAAGACTAAGGCCATAGCTAAAACATATATGACTGATAGGTTTAAAGCTTTGCGGGTAGAGATTTGCTTATCGTCGCTGCCTGCACCGGTAATAATGCCCGATAGAATCGGTACCATTGGTAATACGCAAGGTGTAAAGGTAAGTGCTAAACCAAAAGCAAAAAAACTGGCAATGGTAATCCATAAGCTGCCACCTAAAATCTTACTCGCGAGTCCATCATGCTCAGAGACACCAAGCGATGCCGTGTCCTTATTAATAACGGTGTAAGTATCAAGTAATTCTGGATCAGCCGCACTGCCTGCCGGTAAGTTAATTTTTACCGTCGTAGTAGAAGGCGGGTAACAAATACTGCTTTCTTTACAACCTTGGTAGTCAGCAATTAAATTAAAGCTTATTGCATTAGGTGGACGCTGAGTAATTGGAATTAAAATATTTGCCATGCCAAAGTACACTGGCGTTAGTCCAAATATTTCATCGTCTTTCATTTTGGCTTGTGGAAATATCGGTGTACCTAATTGTATGTCTGGATTGTCACTTTTAAAACTCAGTTTGTCTTGATACAGGTAATAGGTACTTTCAGCATACCAATTGGCTTGTAGGTAACCATTGTCATTTATGTCCATAGACAATTGAAACGCTTTATCTACTGGAAGAATATCGTCCTCAGCAAGGTCTATAGAATCGCCACCAAAAATATCGAGAAAACTACCGGTTTCAGTTTCAGACTGTGAGGCCTGATTATTAATTTCACTAATAACATCAAGGTTTTCTATTTGTACATTTTGAAACGCTGCGCTTTCATCTTTATAACTTTGTGGAGCATCGGCAAAGACTTCATCAATCAGTGAAGCCGTATTGCGTTCTTCTTCAGGAATCGGTGTGCCAACATGGTTCAATCCACCTTTTGGGCTAAGCACCGCATTACGAGTGGTTGGGGGGTAGCAAATACCATCGGTTAAACAGCCTTGAAAGGTATAAGTGAATAAATATTTTTTGCATTGCGGTTTTTAATACTAAAAGGAATACGTAATTCTACGTCTTGGTCATAAACCAAGGTGTCACCCATAAATTCATCGTATTTATTTTTAGCTTCAGGAAATTCAAGCTCGCCAAGAGTAATATTGTCATCGCCTACAAATTTAAATGCATGCTGATACATATAGTAATCATCACGCATGCTGAACTTGAGTGAGACTTCTTTACCCTGAATTTCAACGGTATGAGGAAAGGCGTTGTCTACTGGTAAAGGTTCCTGAGCAAAAGTATTTAGGCTCAAGAGGGCGAATAGGCTAATCAGTACTGACGATAAAAATGTGTTGTTCTTTAACATGGTGTGTCGGTATTCCTGGGCACTGGTTTCAGTCAATTTTGATATTCAGTGCTTATTTTAATATAGGGGCGTATTTTATAGTGTTTAGGCTTGCTTGGGTGAAGACCCGAGATTGTTGGGATTCATTACT
>CAJQOG010000068.1 GCA_905479875.1 uncultured Gammaproteobacteria bacterium | reverse complement strand
TTCTGCTTGCTCATCTTGAATTTTCTTTTTAAGTTTTGTTTCAAGTTTTGATTTTTCTTCTTTAACCTTGGTGCTAATTGCTGCATCAAGTTTGTCTTGATATTCGTCTTCTTTTTTAGCAATAGCATCCCGTTCAGCCTGTAGCTTAGCTTCCATGGCTTTGGTTTTAGCTTTTTCCTTAGCGATTAACTCAGCGTTTTTCTTTTGATATTTCTTTTCAAGCTGATCTTCTACCTGTTCAGTAAGAATTTCTTGAACATCAATTTCAAAATCACAATTCGGGCAATTAATATGGTTGATTTCTTGGCTCATGGCTATATTCGTTTCAATTAGATTGATACATTGTAGGATGGGCAAAGCCTGCGTGCCCATCTTTTTTTGGTTTCACATAAATCTAAGGCTCTGGACCCCCAGTTGAGCTGAGGGATTCGGTACTTTTTGCTTAATGTCGCCAAGATACTTGACTCACATCAACATTCAACGTAATTTCTTTCAAATAATTATTAAAGCTACATCGGAGTCTACATGCTCAATAAAAACCTTCTCATCATACTAAGCACCTCACTCATCCTCTTTGGATGTTCAAAAAATGAAACTATCAGTGATTCCGATAAAACAGCTAAGGCTGAAGCGATGTTGGCAGAGAGCTCCACTGGTGAAGTCTTTGTTTCCGATGCCGTCAAAACCCATAACAAAAAAATCAAACAATACCTCGACTTTGATAACAAAGACGATTACGAAGCTGCTGAACGTGGCTTCATTGCCACTTTAGAAGATACTAAAATCTTGAATGATAATGGCGTTCCAGCTTATGACATTGACGCTTTTGATTTTATAAAAGGCGATGCTCCTGACTCGGTAAACCCAAGTTTATGGCGCCAAGGCGAACTAACTGCTAAACACGGTTTGTTCAAAGTAATGGATGGTATATATCAAGTGCGTAATTTTGATTTATCCAATATCAGTTTCATTCGTGGCAAAACGGGCTGGATTGTTGTGGACCCATTAATTACAGGCAAACCCGCCAAAGCAGCTTATGAATTAGTTAAAAGAGAGCTTGGAGATATACCAATTAGTGCCGTGGTCTACACTCACTCGCATGCCGATCATTTTGGTGGTGTACGTGGATTAATTTCGGAAGAAGATATTGCCAATGGCGTAAGAATTATTGCTCCACTCAACTTCACTTTAGAAACTGTTAGTGAGTCTATCTTAGCAGGCAACCAAATGAGTAGGCGTGCGAGTTATATGTTCGGTAGTTTACTTCCGCGCTCACCAACGGGCTCAGTTGGAGTAGGTTTAGGGCCAGCCATTTCAAGTGGTCAACTAGGCATGATTACGCCAACGGATGAAATTGGCCATACCGGCCAGAAGATGACTATTGATGGCATTGAGTTTGAATTCCTGCTTGCCTTAGGCGCTGAAGCTCCATCTGAGTTTATGTTCTATTTGCCTGAATTCAAAGCCTTCTGCCAAGCAGAAATTATTAATCATACCCTGCATAACCTATATACCCCTCGTGGCGCCAAAGTTCGTGATGGCCGAATATGGAGTAAATACATTGATGAGGCCATTGTCATGTTTGGTGATAAAACCGATGTATCCTTTGGATCACATCACTGGCCAACTTGGGGTCAAGAAGCCACAGTTAAATTATGGGAAGGTCAACGCGACATATATCGCTTTATACACGATCAGACCTTACGTCATGCAAATCATGGTTACACCATGCATGAAATTCCGGAACTTTTAAATATGCCCGACGGTATTGCCAAATCATTTGCTAACCGCGATTACTATGGCACTCTAAGTCATAACTCCAAGGCTCAGTATCAATTGTACTTTGGTTACTTCGATGGCAACCCTGCTAACCTTGATCCATTATCGCCAGCAGCTGAAGGCAAAAAATTTGTTGAATATATGGGAGGTGCATCTAATGTTATCGACAAAGCCCAAGCCGATTTTGATAAAGGAGAGTTTCGGTTTACCGCGACTGCTTTAAATCATGTCGTTTTTGCCGAACCTGATAATCAAGCAGCAGCAGACTTACTTGCAAAAACTTACCAACAACTGGCTTATATGGCAGAGTCTGGTTCTTGGAGAAATTTCTATTTAACCGCTGCCTCAGAATTAAAAAATGGCATCATGGACTTACCCACTCCTAAACCGGGCGGTCCCGATTTAGTACGAGCTGTACCTTTAGATTTATTCTTTGACACCATGGCAGTTAAACTTGATTCTACCAAGGCCAAAGATAAAAAGTGGCTTTTTAATTTTCAAATTACCGATACTAATGAAAAGGCTTTATTAATCCTAAGCAATGGCACCTTGCATCACCGCATGAACACCACCGACCCTGACGCAACCGCTACTATTAAAATGACACGTGCTGCTCTTGATCAAATGAGTTTAAAAATTAAAACTTTTGGCGAATTACGCGAAGAAGGCATTGCAGATTTTGAAGGTAACCCGCTTGCATTAAAGTCTTTCTTTGGCATGCTGGATGAGTTTGAATTTTGGTTTGAGATTGTAAGACCGTAATTAAACTTAAAAGAATAATAAAATACCGTAACCCTTGAAGCAGCATCGCCGCTTTCGAGGGTTTCGGATTTATTTAAATTCAATTTCACTTTCCAGTTTCTTCAATTCCTCTAAGCCTTCCAACTCATACAAGAGCCTTTCTTTTTCAGTATTGGCAATATCCAACCAACTTCTATCTTCCAAGGCCCCCAAAAGTGCATACAAGAAACTTAGATGTGGAATGGTTTGACCTGATTCAATCAACTTTAAATAGGCTGGAACAGCACCAATAGCTTCCAAATCGGCACGGGTAAAAATGCCAATGTTATTCAGGTGTTTTTCTGTCTTTGGACCAAGACCTTTCAGTTTTGAAACTTTTACACTCATAAATTCAACTCAAAACGCACTTCACCATTAGACAGTTTCTTACCTTTAGTCCATCCTGCTGCAGTGTAAAAATTCTCTGCACGTGTATTAGGCTCTGTACTTAAATAAAGTTTATCTAAATCCTGCTTGCTCAGCCAACGTACCATTGTTTTAAACAAAGCCTTTCCTATCCCTTGTTGTTCATAAGAGGGTTCAACAAATAAGGCCCATATATTTCCAGTTTGCGTATTACCAATGGCAAACCCTACAACTTTTTCATCTTTCACTGCAACCCATCCCCTGCCCGTTACCAACATGGCATTTAAAATATCTGCAGCACTAATTGTTCTTGAGATTAATTTATTCTCTAACACAATCGAACGTATATGCTGTATTGCAGGAACATCACTTTTTATGGCTTTTCTAATCATAAACTTACTAAAGCTTTAACTTAGCTCTATATTACTGCCAAAAGGGTTGGTATGATAGCGTATGCGTAAACTATTTAAACTGTGCAAATACTTACTGATCTTTTTTTTACTAGCAGTCTCCCTCTTAGTAATTATTACCTTACTACGCACACCCTCGAATACTGGCGATTGGCAGAAACAATTTCAAATATTACCTACTGTTGAATTACATCAAGATGCCGTATCAATAAAAAACGTAAGGGATTTTCGTTGGAATAAAGACGATAGTGTCGCTAAGGTTCAATATATAAATAAGAATTACCAACTCTCGCAATTTAAAAATGCTTGGTATGGCATCTCCCATTTTGGCGAAAATGGTTTAGCTCATGTGCTTTTAAGTTTTGAATTTGATAATGAAGAGTATTTAGTAGTGTCCATTGAAGCTCGCCTGCAAGAAAAAGACGTTGACGGATACAACCCTTTAGCAGGCTTATTTGGAGCTTATACACAAACGATCGTGTTAGCCACTGAACAGGATGTAATAGGCTTACGTACTCATGTACGCGGAGAACCTCTGTATTTATACAAACTCGAGGTACCTGAAATTTATACAAAGCCTTTGCTTTTAAACTTTCTACGCAAGGCTCAAGTTTTAAATTATCAAGCAGAATTTTATAATTCAATAATTGATAACTGCATGACTGGCATGCTTTCCGAATCACATCAGTTTAGAGGATTAAGTTCTTGGCTTGATAAACGCATCTTACTTCCTGGCAATTCCGATGAACTCGCCTACGAACTTCAGTACATTAATACTGACAAGCCATTCGACCAAACACGAAAAGATGCACTTATCAAGCCTTCCAGTACTGAATTAGACGACCCTGAGTTTTCTAAAAAAATCCGTCTATAAAACACTATAATAATTTCATGCAACGACTCATTCAATATTTAACTTTTTTAGTTCTGTCAGTATTTTTATTTTTCCCAATTTGGGTCATTCATTTATTTTTTCGCAGGCCATCTAATGATGGCACTTGGAAAACTCAGTACTCTAAACTTCCACAAATTGAATTACAGGACGATGTAATAACAATACACAACGTACGCGATTTTAGATATAACTCAGACAAATCTATTAAAACCGATAAATACTTAAGTGAAACTTACTATTTATCAAGAATGGAAAAAGTATGGTACGGCATTTCACATTTTGGTCCAAATGGCTTGGCCCATGTACTTCTTAGCTTTCAATTTAACGACGGAAAATACCTTGTTGTTTCTATTGAAGCTAGATTAAAAGAAAAACACTTAGGCTATAATGCTTTGCGTGGTTTGTTTGGAACCTACACAAAAACTATTGTTCTCGCTACTGAACAAGATGTAATAGGTCTTAGAACACATGTTCGCAAAGAGATACTTTATCTTTACCCCCTCGAGATTTCTGAGTTATACACCAAAGCTTTACTTCTTAATTATCTTGGTCGTGCACAATCACTAAATGTAAAACCAGCTTTTTACAATTCTATTTTAGATAACTGTATGACCGGATTACTTGAAGAATCTTTGGAATTCGGCGGCGTTGTTTCTTGGATGGATAGACGTATTCTTTTACCTGGCTACTCTGATGAACTCGCCTATGAAAACGACTTTATAGATACATCAAGGCCCTTTCAAGCAGTAAAGGAAGATGCTTTAGTAAGACCCGAAAATTTTTCAATTGACGATAGTGATTTTTCAACCAAGCTTCGTTCTTAATGGCAAGACCATTTGGTCTACCTTAATTCTTGGCCGTATAAGGCCCTTCAACTAAGCGTTGCGATATCCACCAGATATTTCCCTGTGAATCTTTCACTCCACCCTGTCTATCTTGATACGGCATATCGTCTACTGGCATAATGACACAAGCTCCATTCTCAACAGCTCTTTCCATAGCTGCATCAGCATTTTCTACATAAAGATAGTATGCAGCTGGCATCACTTTTAAAAAATCATCCGACTGAGTCAGCATCAGCATTGCATTACCAATGCGAACTCGTGAATTTGAAATGCTTCCATCTGGTCGTCGTGAAGTTGCTATTTCTTCTGCAGCAAATGCGTTAATCAAAAACTCAAGATAGGCATCAGCATCTTGCACAATGAGATAGGGAGTTAGTGTAGTAAACCCTGGGGGCATAAACATATGAATCTCCTAAGCCTTGTTTTGTATATAAGAGTGTAACGTATACAAATTACACAACCATGAATATATGTACAAATTACCGTACATATTGTACACTTTAGTCAAATCTAACCTAGGAGCTAAATCATGAGAATGCGAGTTGTCAATTTTTCAGAAGCACGTCAAAGATTAAAGTCAGTGCTTGATAGCGTGGCCTCCGATACTGATTTTACGGTAATAACTCGTCGCGATGCTGAAGATGTTGTTGTCATGTCCATGACAATGTTCAATAAAATGGTAGAAACTTTAGGCTTTCCTGAGGCAGAAAAGCTAGAAGAATCGTAGTTTTCATATGATTTGATAATGAGATTTTAGAAGCTTAATCAACGAACTTAGCAGCATTTATCCATTATGCAAATCTTAAGACTGCAAAAAGCCTGCAAATTAGACACATATAGATACATAATCGACGCTGTTAGTTACATTAGCAACTAAGAAAATAATATATTAAAGCATATAAAGTGCTTTCTTGGCTTGCCCCCAATGACCCTTTATGCTATTTTTCATACAACTGTTTAATGAGCGTATGGACGTCTAAACGAAGAAAAATCCAATACTCGGTCCATTTCAAACGCCACACAGTTCGCCCTGCAGCATCTAGTTATATCAATGAGAAAAATCTTGATTTAACTCAACCATTACGATTTTGTTTAATTTGTCATCGCATTTACCTTGGCAGACTTTCTGACCGCTCAATTCATAGCGATACAAAAAGCAATTCAAAAGTAATGATTACGAATTTTTAAGTCTTTTGCTCTGTCAATTCAATATTTCAGACTAGCAAAACTGACCCAGTAAAGAAATTGTTCGACCTGACAAGATAAGAAGTAATTATGAATAAAAAACTACAGAAACTAAAAAATGAGTTTGTTACTGCCCAACACCAAGATGCAGAGGGCATGTATTTACCTGAACTTGAATCGGATGCTTGCGGTATTGGTTTAATTACCCAGTTCAAGGGAGAAAAAAGCCATAAGTTAGTTGACGATGCTTTAACAATGCTAGAGCGTATGCAACATCGTGGCGCTTGTGGGTGTGAACCGGACTCTGGTGATGGTGCGGGTATTTCATTGCAAATGCCACACAGTTTTTTTGCAGGCATTTGTCAAAAGAAAAACATACAACTTCCAGAATTTGGTTCATATGGTGTAGCTGCAGTTTTTTATCCTAAAGACGAAGCTTTATTTAACCGTTGTAAAATTCTAATGAATGACTTTATGGAAGACTTAGGCCTTGAGCCTTTGCTTTATCGTAAAGTTCCAACAGATCCTTCTGGTATTGGTGCAACGGCATTATCGGTTGAGCCAAAACAATTTCATATTATTATTAAAGCAAAAGACGATTTAAGTTTTGAAGATCTAGAGCGTCGCTTATATGTATTACGTAAATTTGCCATTCATCATATTCACCAGTTATTGCCTAATGCAGTAGATACTTTTTATTTACCATCATGCTCATATAAAACTATTGTATATAAAGGACAATTAACTACACATCAATTACGTACTTACTACCCTGATTTACAAAACGATGCACTCAAATCTGCCATTGCCATCGTACACTCACGCTTTTCTACCAATACCATTCCTAAATGGAAACTGGCTCAACCTTTTCGTACCATCGCACATAATGGTGAGATTAATACTATTCAAGGTAATAAACATTGGTGGCAAGCTAAAGAAGCCATTTTACAATCCGATGTTTTTACTGCCGAAGAGATGGAAAAACTTTGCCCAGTTATCGGTACTGAATTGTCTGATTCTGGTAGTTTTGATAATGTATTAGAGTTTCTCATGATGGCGGGTTATGACTTGCCTCATGCTTTAATGATGATGGTGCCACAAGCTTGGCAACATGATGACAGCATGCAACAAAACCTAAAGGATTTTTATCAATATCACCAAGCTCTGATGGAACCATGGGATGGCCCAGCCGCTATCTGCTTTACCGATGGTAAATTAGTGGGGGCAACCATTGATAGAAACGGCTTACGCCCAGCACGTTATATTGTTACTAAAGATGATTACTTAATCGTATCTTCCGAAGTAGGGGTGTATGACGTACCTGCAGAAAATATTAAGCACAATGGCCGCTTGCGTCCAGGGCGTTTATTGGTTGCTGATCTTGAACAAGGTCGCTTAATCAATGATGAAGAAATAAAACAAGAAATGGCTGACGCTAAACCTTATGGCGAATGGTTAGCTGACAATCAAGTGAGTATCAATAAACTTCCAAGTAACGACCTTACTGGGAGTATCGAATACGACAAGCGAACTCTTAAAAAGAAACAATTAATGCATGGCATTGATCGAGAAGCGGTTAATAACATTATTAAACCAATGGCAGAAGCTGGGACCCCACCTGTTTTCTCAATGGGGATTGATACACCATTGGCTATTTTGTCACAAAAACCTCAACATTTATCGCATTACTTTAAACAACTTTTTGCTCAAGTAACCAATCCGCCAATTGATTCAATTCGTGAACGACATGTAATGTCGTTGAACATGTTATTGGGCTCGGCTCAAAATGTTTTAAATCCGAATGAACAACATTGCGAGATTATTGAATTAGAAAGCCCAGTACTAACGGTAGAAAATTATTTTAAAATTCAAAATAACACCTTGTCTCAATTTAAAGTTGGCACCTTACAACTACTCTTTAAATCTGACGGGCAAGCAGGGCGTTTACAAGCCGCTATTAATACGCTATGCGCTTCAGCTGAAGCCCTAGTACGTAATGGCTGCAATATTCTTATATTGTCAGACCGTGGCACCAATCATAACTCGGCTGCATTACCATCTTTACTAACAGTTGGCGCCATCCATCAACATCTTTTACGTGTGGGTTTACGTTTACAAACCTCTTTAGTAGTTGCAACGGGTGATGTGTGGGAAGCACATCATTATGCAACCTTAATTGGTTACGGTGCAAATGCTGTTTACCCATATATGGCTTATGCAACAATCACTCAAGGAATTAAGTCTAAAAAATTCAAAAGCGTTGAGAGCATTGATAAGGCTATAGGCAATTATCAATACGCGGTTGAAAAGGAGCTCCTAAAAGTTATTTCTAAAATCGGCATTTCTACTTTGCAGTCCTACCATGGCAGTCAAATTTTTGAAATATTAGGTTTAAATAATCAAGTTGTAGATGCATGCTTTACAGGTTCTGTGTCACGTATTGGCGGCTTAAATTTTGATGGCATTGCCCGCGAATGTATGGCCAGACATGAATCAGCGTTTGATGAAGATTCTCCATCGGTATTGCCAACTAATGGTCGCATGCAATGGACACGTGACGGCGAACAACACTTGTTTAATCCCACCACAATTCACTACTTACAAAATGCAGTTCGCAATAATCATCCTGAAAGTTATAAAAAATATGCTAAAGGAATTAATGCCGAAGTTGATCACCCGATAACTTTAAGGCAACTTCTAGATTTTCGTAAGGGCGAGGCAATAGATATTGCCGAAGTAGAACCATTAGAAAAAATTGTTAAACGTTTTGCTACCGGTGCTATGTCTTTTGGCTCTATCTCATATGAGGCCCATACAACTTTAGCCATTGCTATGAATCGTATTGGAGCAAAGAGCAATTCAGGTGAAGGTGGCGAAGATCGTAGACGTTACGAGCCAACACTTAATGGTGATTCTTTAAACTCAGCTATTAAACAAGTAGCCTCAGGACGTTTTGGCGTTACCGCTGAGTACCTCTCTACGGCTGAAGAAATTCAAATCAAAATGGCTCAAGGTGCTAAGCCAGGCGAAGGCGGTCAACTTCCTGGGCATAAGGTTAATGATTGGATTGCTAAGGTTCGTATGAGCACACCAGGTGTTGGTTTAATTTCACCTCCACCACATCATGATATTTATTCAATTGAAGATTTAGCTCAGTTAATTTTTGATTTGAAAAATGCTAACCCTAAAGCCCGCATTAGTGTAAAGCTAGTATCTAAATGTGGCGTAGGAATTATTGCCTCTGGTGTTGCAAAAGCGCACGCAGACGTAATCCTGATCTCCGGTCATGACGGCGGCACTGGTGCTTCACCACTTACCTCAATTCAACATGCTGGCTTACCCTGGGAATTAGGTTTATCAGAAACTCACCAAACTTTACTACGAAATAAGTTACGTGACCGAGTAACTCTACAATCAGATGGTCAGATTCGTACTGGTAAAGATTTAGCAATTGCTGCCTTATTGGGAGCTGAAGAGTGGGGCGTTGCCTCTGCAGCCTTAGTCGCTGAAGGTTGTATTATGATGCGTAAGTGTCATTTAAATACCTGTCCAGTTGGTATTGCTACCCAAGATCCTGAATTACGTAAACGCTTTGAAGCAAAACCTGAGCACGTTGTAAATTTCTTCTACTTTATGGCAGAAGAACTTCGTGAAATTATGGCTGAACTCGGTTTCCGTACAGTCAATGAAATGGTCGGTAAAGTAGAAATGCTTAAAGTACGTTCTGGCTTAACTCATTGGAAACACAAATCTATTGACTTAAGTCGTGTGCTCTTCTGGAACGAAGAAGTTGAAGGCGTAGGTCAATATAAACAACAAGAACAGGATCATGAAATTGATTCTGTTTTAGATAGAAAACTTATTCACCGTTTAAAATCTGGTGTTCAAGCTCCACAATTTGAAATAGTGAATACCGATAGAGCGACTGGCGCTATGTTGTCTAACTATTGGGTAACATTGCCTAAGCATGAGAAACCAGAGTCTTATAAAGTCTCTTTTAATGGTTGGGCAGGTCAAAGTTTTGCTGCGTTTTTAGATACCGGCCTAGATTTTGAATTAACGGGTGCAGCCAACGATTACTTCTGTAAAGGTTTATCAGGGGGCACCGTAAGTATTAAACCGTCGGATAAAGCTGAATTTACCGCCGCTAAAAATATCATTATTGGTAATGTCGCATTCTATGGTGCAACCAGTGGTGAGGCTTATATTGCCGGCCGAGCAGGTGAGCGATTCTGTGTTCGTAACTCTGGCGCCAAAGTTGTAGTTGAAGGCATAGGCGACAACGGTTGTGAATACATGACGGGTGGCACAGCATTAATTCTTGGTGAAATTGGTAAAAACTTTGCTGCAGGCATGTCGGGCGGTTTAGCTTATGTACTTGATCCCGATAGGCAAATGCCAGCCAAAACAAATATGGATGGTATTAGTCTTGAAAACCCTGATGAACAAGATTTTGCAATGATTAAATATATGTTGGATATGCATATTGCTCGCACTGGTAGTGAGAAGGCCAAAACCCTTTTAGCGGATTGGGACAATGTTAAAGATCAATTTAGTAAAGTTTTCCCAATTGAGTATAAGCGTGCTTTAGAACAACAAGCCAATGCTGATCAATTAGCAAAAAGTGCTTAAGCAATATATAAATAACGAATTAAAGAATAAAGAAGAGTAGAACAATGGCAGATCCAAAAGGTTTTATGAAATATGAGCGCAAGCTTTCCGGCTACCGCGATCGTGAAGAACGTTTACGTGATTACAACGATGTTGTGGAAGATCCAACGCCTGAATTACTGCATGAGCAAGCTGCACGCTGCATGGATTGTGGTGTGCCGTTTTGTAATAATGGCTGTCCTCTGGGCAATATAATTCCTGAATTTAATGATGCTGTTTACCAAGAAGATTTTTCTACCGCTTATAAAATATTAAGAAGCACTAATAACTTTCCTGAATTTACTGGTCGCATTTGTCCTGCTCCTTGTGAGGCAGCTTGTGTTTTAGGTATTAATGCAGACCCTGTGACCATTGAGCAAATTGAAAAAGCAATCAGTGATTACGCTTATGATAATTCTTTGGTCGTAGTTAAACCTCCGGCTTTGCGCTCTGGTAAGAAAGTTGCAGTTATCGGCTCTGGTCCCGCAGGACTTACAGTTGCCGATGAACTCAATAGCAAAGGCCATCTAGTAACGGTGTATGAGCGTGAAGATCGTATTGGCGGCTTATTACGCTATGGCATTCCTGAT
>CAJQOG010000067.1 GCA_905479875.1 uncultured Gammaproteobacteria bacterium | reverse complement strand
CACTAAATGGATAGATGGTCAAGGTCGAGTTGTGGGTGGAATCATATTAGGTAAAGAAAATTTAATTGAAGAAATATATGCATTTTGTAGAAGTACAGGACCTGCTCTTTCTCCCTTTAATGCCTGGATTCTTTCTAAAAGTTTAGAAACCCTAGCCGTTCGTATGGATAGACATTCAAGTAATGCACTTGCCTTAGCCACATATTTAGAGGCTCACCCAATAGTGCAGCGCGTACTTTATCCATTTCTTGAATCACATCCAAATTATGACGTAGCGAGACAGCAAATGAGCCAAGGCGGAGGCATTATTAGTTTCTTTCTAAAGGGCGGCTTACAAAATGGCCAGCATTTTTTAAATGCTATTCAGATGTGTTCACTTACCGCTAATATTGGCGATTCTCGCAGTATAGTTACGCACCCTGCATCCACAACACATGCCAAACTATCAGTAGAAGAACGTGCCGCTGTAGGAATTTCAGACAATATGATTCGTATTTCTTGCGGTTTAGAGCATATTAACGACATAATTGCTGATATTGAACAAGCTTTAAAAGCCAGTACCCTTTAAAATACACGCTAATTTGCGATTCTAAACGAACCAAACACTCATTTTCGGGTCGCAACTCTTTACTCTTGAACCATTTAATAAAGCACGTTCTTTATATCTATTATGAATAAAATTACTATCGTTTTAATATCTTCCTTAGTTTGCTTATCCAGTTTTACTCTTAGCGCGCAAGACCAGAACACAGAAACTGAGTCAGAAACACAATCAACTGAAATTACTCGCGTTGCAGAAGCGCTGTCGCCAGTAGTTGTTGAGTACCCTTCAGAGTTACGAATTTTTGGTCAAGAGGGCTGGGTACAAGTAGGATTTATTGTTGATAAACAAGGTAATGTTAAAAAGCCTATTATCGAAGGTTCTGTTGGTGGACCCGTGTTTGAAGAAACGGCAATAAAGGCACTTGAACATCTCAAATACAAGCCAGCTATGTATAAAGGTATAGCCGTTGAAGAAAGTGTTACCGGGCTTTTTATTCCTTTCTTACTTGAACAAACTTTTGAAGGTGTCGACACAAGCTTTGCGGCCTCATTTAATAGCATGTTGAATTTATACAATAGTCAAAATGTCACTGAAGCTGATGCCGAACTCGAAAAACTCTCAAAGAGTCAAGATTTAACTTTATCTGAGGTGAGCATGCTTGAAGTTGCACGTGGTTACAGTGCAAACCAAAATAAAGATCTATATCAACAGATGACCCATTTACGCAATGCAAGCGTAAATTTTGGTGCCTATCTGCCTATTGAAATGTTAGATCGTGTTCTTCAAACTCGTATCGCCATGGCTGCCAAAATGAGCCTTTTTGATGAAGCTCAAAGCAGTTTCGAACTGTTAGAAAGAGCAGACCCAAGCAATGAAAAACTAACTCGATTAGCTATGATGATTGCTCCCATTCAAAATGCTCTTGCGCTTGGGCAAATTGTTCAGGTACAAGGGACCATATCAGAACGTGGTTACTGGGCTTATCAACCTGTTCGTAGGAATTTTTCATTTGCTACAGCTGATGTTGGAGTCAAAGAATTTGAACCTCGTTGCAAAATTAGAAACCAGCGTTTTATAGTAAATACCGAAAGTGAATGGAAAATTCCGAAATCTTGGGGTGCCTGCAATGTTGTGGTTTATGGTGAGCCTGGAGCCAAATTCTCAATTTATGAATATGCAGATACACCAGAATAGTACATCTAATACTTTATTGTTCTTACACTACTGACTCATGAAGATATCTGTTAACTTATCATAAAAATTCAAATTTAATTAAGTGCTTACCGAATATTAAGATATCTACATGTCAAAAATAGTTTTGTACCAATTTCCCATATCACATTTTTGTGAAAAAATTCGTTGGGCCTTAGATTTTAAAAATATCGCGCATACCAAAAAAACACTCTTACCAGGTTTGCATAGTAAAAAAATCAAATCTCTCACGAATCAATATTCTGTTCCAGTGCTTCAGCACCATAATCTTTATGTGCATGATTCCTCTAAAATTATTTCATATTTAGAGGAACACTTTTCTGATAATCCCTTAAATCCTGACGACACAGAGACTTTGCAAAAAGCACTAGACTGGGAGAATTTTGCTGATGAAAGTATTGGCCCTCAAGTTCGTGTACTAATGTACCATTATCTCCTTCAAGAACCGAAAATCGTAAGTAAGTTTTTTACCAAAAGTGGGCCTTTTTATGGCCCATTGTTTGTCAAATTAGTTTTTCCAAAACTAGAAAAAGCAATGCGTAGACATATGAGAATTAATATTGAATCTGCAACACAAGCAAAAGAACTACTCTATAGGTCTTTAGATAAAGTCTTGGAAGGATTAGGCAGTTCTAATTACTTAGTGGGAGAAAATTTTTCACGTGCGGACTTAAGTATTGCATCATTACTAGCACCATTAGCGATGCCTTCCGGTTATGGCTTAACAAAACCCGAATTGCCCCACGAACTTAACAAAATTCTTGAAACTTTTGAATCACGCTTAACCTGGATGCAAAAAATGTATTCTATGCATAGGTAGTTAATATATTTGTCTTTTTTTATATTTTTAATAATTGCTTAACAAATTCCTCGGCCCAAATAGTATAAACGCGTGGACCTGGATGAAAACCATCTG
>CAJQOG010000066.1 GCA_905479875.1 uncultured Gammaproteobacteria bacterium | reverse complement strand
ACTTGGAGTAGTAAGCCCAATGCTTTTAGGTTTATTAGGCAAACAAAAAGCGAATGGTTTAGACATTGCTGGTTTTACTTCTTTATTGGAGTCTCAAGCTTCAAGCATTGCAGACTTAGCAAAACCAAGTGTTGAATTTGTTATTGCTGAAGAAAATCCAGACAAAGCCCTAAGCCCAATTGATACCACAGCAGAATTAAAAGTTGCCAAAGACATAACAAAAACTGGCAATTTTGGTTTCTTAAAAGTATTAATCCCTCTGTTTTTATTAGCTGCCGCCGGCTTTTTCTTTAAAGACTCCATTTTAGAGTTTGTTAATTCACGTACAACAACGACTTCAAGTGTTCCTCAAGAATCAGCTATTGTTGATGAATCAACTCAAGAGACAATGGTGGCTGAGCGTTTTGTAAAACTGGCTTTAGGCATTGGTCAACATGATAAAGATTTTGTTGATGCTTACCAAGGACCAGATGAATGGAAAATTGCCGCAGACTCTGAAATACGAAGCATTGAGACTTTATCTAATGATGCAAATAACTTATTAAGTGATTTAAATAAATTACGCAATAAAGACTCTGCAAGATTTAGTTTATTAAGGAAACAAATCATTGCAGCACAAACACGAGTTGCGATGGTACAAGGACAAACATTTACTTTTGATGAAGAAACCAAGCGTTTATATGATGCGATTGCTCCTCAGTATGATTTAGCTATTTTTGATGAAGCTGTTAGCACCATCGAAAAACTTTTACCTGGCGAAGGTAAGATTAGTGAACGCTTAGAGAACTTTAATAAACAGTTCCATATTCCTGAAGAAAAATTAAGTGTTGTTTTTGATACAGCGATTGCTGAATGCAAACGTAGAACCTTAGAACATTATGACTTGCCGGAAGGTGAAAATTTTGAAATTGAATTTGTTACAGATAAACCATGGAGCGGATACAACTGGTACAAAGGTAATTACTTTAGTCTTATACAAGTGAATACTGATTTCCCAATCAGCATAGGTCGCGCCATCGATTTAGGTTGTCATGAAGGTTATCCTGGACACCACACTTGGAATGTCCTTTTAGAGCGAGATGTACTTAAAAAGAAAGGCTGGATAGAATATTCTGTTTATCCTCTCTTTAGCCCACTTTCTATAACCGCTGAAGGTTCTGCAAATTATGGTATCGATTTAGCATTTCCTGGGGATGAGAAAAAGAACTTTGAACGTGAAGTTCTTTATCCTCTTGCAGGTATCAACCCCGAATTACTTGAATCTCAAGATGAAATTAAAGCAGCCTCTAAAGTACTCTCGCACGCGCGAAATCATATCGCTAGAGAATATCTTGATGGACGCATTACAAAAGATCAAGCGATTGAGTTAAGTATGAAATACAGCTTGCAAACCAAAGAACGAGCCACTTCCGGCATGAGTTTTATAGAAAATTATCGCGGTTATGTGATTAATTACAATTTAGGCAAAGATATTGTTAGTGATTATATCGATAAGCAATCTGCTAAAGGCATTAACCCATGGGATGCTTTTGAGAATTTATTAAGAACACCGACTTCGGCTTCAAAGCTTCAGGAATCAAAATGAACAACTTATTTTCTAGAATATTAATACTATCACTTTCTATCGGTGCCTTTGCATGTACAGAAAGTGATAAATCAGCTTCCCAGTTTGATGAATTAACAGTAGCTAAAAATGGCTATTCGCAAGACATACCAACTGGTCGCTTATCAAACTTAGTAAGACCAGAATCGTACATGTTGCATTTAACAATTGACCCTGACCAAGACTCATTTACTGGTCACACAGAAATTGCTATTGATTCTGATGTAAGCACTCAGCACATTTTCATGCACGGTAAGGATTTTGATGTAAAAAAAGTACAGGTACGTACTGCCGATGGGTCTGTATTAAATGGTAGTTATTCGCAAGTACATGAATCAGGTGTTGCAAAAATTGATTTAGATGCTCAATTACCAAAAGGTAAAGCCACTATTTTTTTCGACTATGTAGCTCCTTTCAATACAGCACTTGAAGCTCTTTACAAGGTGAACGATGGCGGTAAAAATTATGCATTTACTCAATTTGAAGCCACATCCGCCCGTATGGCATTTCCTAGCTTTGATGAACCCGCATTCAAAACTCCATACACAACTTCAATAGTCCTTAAAAATGAACATAAAGGTTTTACCAATACACCACAAATAGCTGAAACTGATTTGGGTAATGGCATGCGAAGATTAGATTTTGCCACATCAAAAAAACTACCCACTTACTTAATTGCATTTACCGTAGGTGATGTTGATGTGGTTGAATGGGCAGACATTCCTGCTAATGAATACCGAGCTACATCATTGCCCTTACGTGGTATTGCTACTAAAGGCAAAGGTGATAAATTAAAATTCGCTTTAGAAAACACAGCAAAAATAGTCAAATCACTAGAAGATTATTTCCGTGTGCCTTATCCCTACGAAAAACTTGATATTGTTGCCGTGCCTGACTTTGCTTTCGGAGCCATGGAAAATGCTGGTTTAATTATTTACCGAGAACAATTGCTCTTGTTTGATGAAGATAGCATGTCGCTTAATCAATTAAGACGCTACGTTAACGTGCACGCTCACGAGCTGGCTCACCAATGGTTTGGTAACTTAGTCACCCCAGTGTGGTGGGATGATATTTGGTTGAATGAAGCTTTTGCTACTTGGATGGCATATAGCTCTAATGATAATATAATGCCTGAACAAAAATTTCGCCAAGCCCTCATGGGACGTGCTTTAGGTGCGATGCGAAATGACAGCCTCATAAGTGCTCGTCAGATACGTCAGCCGATACTAAGCAATGATGATATTGACTCAGCCTTTGATGGCATAACCTATTCAAAAGGTGGCGGAATATTGAGAATGTTTGAATCCTTTATAGGTCCAGAGCAGTTTCAAAATGGTATCACGCATTACATGAAAAAATATGCCTTTGGCAATACAACTGCAAATGATTTTATTACTGCAATAGGTGAAAAATCAGATGGAGCCTCACCTAAAGTCATTCGTGATGCTTTTAATAGTTTCTTAGAGCAGCCAGGTATCCCTTATTTAAGTGTGGCAACTACATGTGATAGTGAAACTGCTGAAGTCAGTTTTTCACAATCACGCTACCTCCCAGTCGGTTCAAAAGGAGATAGCATTCGGACGTGGCAAATTCCTGTATGTGTAAACTATTCAATTGAAGGCAATATGCATAAGCAATGCGAACTAATTACACAACCACAACAAAACATGCTGCTAACAGAAAAAGGATGCCCTAAATTTGTTATGCCAAATGCTGAGGGCGCAGGATATTACCGCTTTGCTTTAAGTTTAGATGATTGGCAAGATATATTTGCAAATAAAGCAAGTTTAAATGATGAAGAAATGATAGCTGCAAATGATAGTTTTAATGCTTCGGTTAACGCTGGAACATTAAGTTTCAGTGACCTGCTTCAAGTTGCTCCAGAACTTGCAAAATCCGAATCAGCAAGAGTGGCTTCTTCACCGATGAGTATGCTTAGTTTTGTACATAAACAATTAACCAATACAGAAGAAGATAAAATTAAGTTAGCCGAAATTAGTAATAATTTGTATGCTGACAAACTAGAAAACTTAGGCCTTATAACGGGCCTTAAGGATTCAGCAGATACTATTCAATTACGTAATAGTATCTTAGGATTTTTAGCCGATGAAGGACGAAATACTCCAATAAGAGAATACTATATCGATATGGCAAAAGCTTACACAGGTTATGGCAGTGATAATGTTATTCATGCTAATAAAGCTGACTCAAATACCATTGGCCAAGCCCTATTAATTGCTGTCGAAGATTTAGGAGTACCATTCGCCAGACATTTAGTTACTCTTTTTGAAGTAGAAACCGATGGCACTATACGAGGTCGTTTACTTAGTGGAATTAGTGCAAGCAAAGACAAAGCTTTTGCTGCTGAGATTCGCGAATGGTTAAATAGTGAAAAAATTCGTGATAATGAAATTTACGCAATTTTACGTGGCCAGATGAGCGAAAAGTCTTTACGGCCTGAAATGTGGACTTGGTTTAAATCAAATATTGAAGTGATTAAAGGACGTGTATCAAGTTTTTCCCAAAATCGTATACCAGGTATTGCAGCATACTTCTGTACTGCTGAAGATAAAAAAGAGGTTGAAGCCTTCTTTAAACCAATTATTAACGATATATCTGGTGGCCCAAGAGCATTAGCTCAAACTCTAGAAACTATTGACTTATGCGCTGCTAAAGCAGCCCACCATCAGGATGCCGTTAATGATTATTTTGAGACCATGTAATATCTAAAGCAATCGTCTATAGTGCTCAGAAATTAGAATCAAAAATAAAAGAAGCGCAAAATATCATATTATTTCTTTTAATTTCTGAGCATTAATGTTTAATCGCCTACTGAGACTTTTCCCAATCCAAGAACACCTGTGATCGTGAAAAATCCTCAAAGCCTTCAAAGCCTTTAATAAGCTCAGGACTATAATTATACCCAAAGGCTTCGTTCATATATAAAAATACAGAGAGCAGTTTTCCATAATTTTTTTGCGTTAGGTGCAGATCCATACTAGAGAAATATACATTTTCACTATTTGGGTATTTCTGTAAAGCATCAGCTAAAGTGGCTTTTGCAACTGCAAAATTTTCTAGCTCCAAGGCTATGCTAAATTTATAGAGATCCAGACGCAGATCACCGCCCATTTCATTTGAAACCAAATCAATATATCTATATGCCTTATTCAAATCCCCATCTAATATTGCAAATAGAGCTCGCATGAATGGCATATCAGTATTCGAAACAGCAATTTGATTAAATTTATTTAGAACTTTCCCAATATTAGCTTCTGAACCAGTTGCAATTGCACAGTTAGCATAACCAATGAATTGCTTACGAATATTTTGCAATTCATTACTAAGCTTTTCATAAGTTTGGATTAAGTTTTCGCAATTATCCATTTCTGAAATTGCCGAAATATTCTTTCCATTTTCTGTGTTTTTTACAATTTCCATTATTACCAAACCAATATCTTCAAAGCTTTTTTCAAAATTAACATATGTTGTATATGAGAAAAAATCTTCGAATTCAAAATTCTGTTTATTAAAAATAAATTCTATATAGTCAAAGTCTTCACCGTCTTGGAGGTCTAAGGCATAAATTAAATTATAAAACTGAGCCCCTTCATAAGCCCTTAAAAAATCCATGCTTGATTCTTCCTGCATAAGTTGGTTCAATATACCAATCTTGACTCCCTCCATAAAACCTTGCATAAATTCCTTGGCGTTTGGATCAGACTCTTCAGCAATAAGTTTATCGATTTCTGATTGTGGCAAAAGAGTGTCGCCAACAAATTTCTTATCGTCTGCGTTAATTGCCGCTTCTAACTTACGAGCAAAGGATATTGCCTCACTTGAATCATCAGTAATCAATACTCTATTTTCGACTGACCTTACATCTTTAGGCTCATAATTTGTTGTAGCACATCCGCTAAGAAACAAAAATAGTATTGTAAAAAAAGCATATCGTATTGTTTTAATATTAGTCATTAAGCAAATCCTGTAGTATTTCATTTTGTAAGTTTTTCACTTTCTCAAAATCTTGAGTTTTATAGTAATAAGACATATTGATAGCATCGTTTACTTTCTTTAGATCTTTAATATAATTTTTCATCGAACCTACCGCAACATGATCTTTGTGAGTTCTAAAATTAAAATCATATGTTACTCCGTTTTCTACTTGCTCACCGCCAGAGGAAAAAGTGAAATATGGGTTTTTAACATCGATACTATTAGGGCCAATAATTTCTATATCCTCAAAAAATGACAATTCCACTCGCTGTTTGATATTCACTGGAAAACTTAAAGATAATGGCATATCTCTTTTTAATTTATTTGGTAATTGACTGTAATCATTAATTTGGCTTGCATAAATATTATATGAAATTGAACCTTCAGAATTATCTTCTAGAAAATCCTCAATGAAATAATTTTCAACAATAGTGATTATATTATTTTGCTTGTCATCTGTAAAACTTGCCTCAGAAAGCGTTTGTGCATTTGAAAATAAGCGCGAATAAAAGTCCAAATACCCTTCTGTTAGCGTTTCAAAAGACCGTTCGGCAATTTGACTTCTAGCGTAATCAGCATTCCCGTGTCGATAAATACTTGTCACTGCCAAGTGAGCATCACCTTGCAAATTAATAACTTTAAATTGTTCCTTTACCTCGATACTAGTTGTTATTTTTTTAAATTCAACTTTTTCTAAAGAGTTAGTGTCAGCTTCAACAGTCAACGATCTTCGAAACCAAGATGTGTCATATTCATCAATATTTCCAGCTTGAAAAAGTTGAGTCCCATCAATCCAATACGCCTTTCCAGCCAAGTAGATTTTTGAAATCACATGATCAAAGGCATTAGGCGTTGGTAAATAGACATCAAGATACTCTCTATCACGAGTGGAAACTAATGCAGGAGATGCCTTTATACCCATTGCTCTAAGGATAGAATTTAATAGAACTGTTTTATCTTTGCAATCACCATATTTACGTTCAAATACAATATTGGGCGGGTGTGGTTTATGCGAATTTAGACCAATTTCAATACCGAAATATCGAACTTCTTCTTGAACAATACGTGCGGCTTCAAGAATTCTCGCCTCCTCACCAATAAAATTACTTTCAATATTTGCAACTATGCTTTGCAACTCTGAGCTCATTTTTGTTGTTGTATTAAACAAGCCATCAGCCCATTTAGCAACATCTGCCCAACTTGTAAACTCGCTATATTGCAACCATGGGTATGGGTTATACCAAGCAGGGACATCTGTTTCAGATTCTAAATATTCAGCACTATCATTTAGCACTTCATAAAAATAACCATATTTAGTCTTATTTCTTTTTGCTATTAAATTGCTTTCTTGAATTTTCAGTTCTATTTTTTTATTTGGCAAAAACACCCCAACACGTATTTTTTCAACGGGTACAGCCCAACCAAAGTCTAGTCGACCGAAGATTTTATCTTCGTATATTGGGTTTTGCCCAATGACGCTGAATGCATAATCAACAACATCATTAATCTGTATACCCCTCAACTGCATGCTTAAAGTTATTACACCATCGTAAATTTGATTCTCTAAGCCTTCTTCCCTACGAATTAAATTAATATCATCTGCGTTTAATTTATCAATTACTTCGCCTTCTCTAATCACATTTATATAATGCAATTGTAATTCTTGATAATCAGGATTGAATTCTAAACTTATTTCAGAAACCACACTCAGTCCATTTTGTTTTATCGGTGTGTATGCAGTTTGCTGAAAATAATGCTTTTGATTACTTTGGTGGTTAATTAATTTATTAATCACTTCATAACGAACACCATCTTTAATGTTTCTTGGCTTAATTTTTTTAGATTGAGATATCTCTAATCTAGTAGCCCATTCTGGCATCTTGGTAATTTCGACCGAATAGCCATTTTTTTCAATTTTCTGTGCAGATAAACCTGTCTGAAAAAGAAAAGTAATTAGTAATAAGATAAATATAGAGAGTTTATTTCGCATTGAGCAAACCTTTTGCTTAGATTGAATAGAACGTTAATAAAAAAATGGTGGCAAATGAGCCACCAAATATATATAAAACTTAAATTTGAAGGTTTATAAAGAATCAAGACCTGTATCACAAGCTCCCAATTCGCCAGCGTCCATACCGCGCGCAAACCATTGCATACGTTCTTGTGACGAGCCATGGGTAAATTGTTCTTTACGAGGAGTTCGGCCTGCTTTTTTCATAATCGTATCATCACCAACGGCAGCGGCGGCTTGCAGAGCTTCTTCTATATCACCCTGCTCTAAAATTTGAGTGCGCTTTTGTGTATGGTTTGCCCAAACACCTGCATAGCAGTCAGCCTGTAATTCCATTTTCACTTGAATAGCATTACCTTGTGCTTTAGATGCACGCTGTCTGAACTGCTGAACCTTTGCTGCAGTACCAGTTAAGGTTTGAATATGGTGACCAACTTCATGAGCAAGAACATAGGCAACCGCAAAATCACCTTGAGCTCCCATGCGTTGTAATTCGTTTAAAAAACTTAAATCTAAATAAACTTTTTGATCACCCGGACAATAAAATGGTCCAGATGCGGCTTGACCTGTACCGCAAGCAGTTGGTGTCATTCCCGTATAAAGTACTAGTTTAGGGGCCTTGTATTGATAACCAGCTTGTCTGAAAACTGTATTCCAAGTGTCTTCTGTTTCAGCAAGTACGGTTGAAACAAAACCTTTAATTTTCTCTTCTTGTGCACTTCCGCGATACTCACCACCTTGAGTTTGAGCTTGGCGCTGAGCTTGGGCCTGCTGTTGTTGCATTTGTTGCATCACTTGCCCAGGGTCTTGTCCGAGTAAAAAAATAGCCACTAAAGCCATCACAATGCCGCCTCCACCAACTGCGGCTCCTCGACGCATACCTTTACCACGACGATCTTCTACATTTGAACTTTGTCTTCTACCTTCCCAACGCATCGCTAAATTCTCCAAACAACTACATTTATAAAACGATAATTTACCATAATTTAAGAATTTCTTATGTAGCAAATAGCAATTTCTAGTTTTTTATTAAATGAATTATGCATTCTTGCTATTATTTTCAATTGTAAAATACTGTAAAATATCTGCATAAAAATAAAATCAAATTGAGAAGCTAGAAATGAGCAATCTCTGGGGCGAATTGCGAAGAAGAAGAGTCATACGAGTAATGCTTGCGTATGCCGTTATGTCGTGGCTACTACTTCAAGTTGGCGCAATACTTTTTCCTGCCTTTAATGCACCTTCCTGGTCTATTAAAGCCCTAACTATGGTCTTACTTGCTGGTTTACCCATAACACTAATACTTTCATGGATTTTTGATATTACACCAGAAGGCATTATTGTTACTGATGAAGAAAACCATGTCACAAGCAATAGGTTCAATTACTCAAAATTAAAACCTATTGACATCGATAAATTAGGCTTAAGCAACATCCAGCTTACGCAATTAAGCGGAAGGTCTATAGAACTTGAATTGCTTAAGGAAAAAATTCAAAAAACTAAGTCAGGTCAAGGCGGTATAGTTTTAATCAGTGGTGAGTCAGGTCAAGGCAAAACCCGTTTAGGTGAAGAGGCTTTGCAAATTGGCAAACAAATGGGGATTCTGCCATTAATCGGGCACGCATATGAAGAACAAGGGGCTCCTTATATCGTAGCTACTGAAATTCTTGAAGAAATAACCAGAGTCTTACCTGAAAACACACTTAGGGATGCTTTAGGAAACTCTGCTGCCGAAATTACACGTTTAGTTCCAGATTTACATCGCATATTTCCTGACATACCAGCCCCAGTAGACTTACCTCCCGGTCAGCAACAACGCTTCATGTTCAATGCCATTCTTGACATGATAATAAGGCTCAGTTCAGCTACCCCTCTCATTTTTTTGTTAGATGACTTGCATTGGGCTGATGAATCCAGTTTTCAATTACTTGAACATTTTGTACCTCAATTAAGTAAACACCCTATTCTATTCATAATTACATTTAGAGATACTGAAATTGACCATGGAGAACCCTTTAAAAAAATCTTACCAAAACTTCATAAACTGCCATCCGTCAGCCATATTAATCTTAAGCAATTCAGCCTTGAAGAAGTTGAAAGTTTTATTACTCATACCACAGGCAAAACCCCGCCCATCGAGCTAAGTCAATTAATTTTTAGAGAAACCAATGGGAACGTATTTTTTGTACAATCTGTAATACAACAATTGATTGATGAAAATAAACTTTTTGATGAAAATAACAATTGGCTAACTGAGTTTAGCTTGATAAAAAAATTGGATGTTCCCTATAGTATTAAGTTAGTTACTGAGCAACGAATTAAAAAACTCAATGAAAGCACTCAAGATACTTTGAGAATTGCAGCTGTTTTAGGCTATCGTTTTAAAATTAAAGAACTAGAGAACAGCTGTCCTACAAGTGAAAATATACTTCTAGCAATTGAAGAGGCAGAAGCTGCTAGCCTAATCAAGCCCGCTCATGCCGGACAGGGCTTACGCTATGAGTTTATTCATTCGCTTACTCGAAAAACTTTACTTGCTCAAATTTCTGCCCCTAGAAAACAATATCTACACTATGTTGTTTCGCAAGCAATTGAAAAATCTGATCCATTAAATTCAGACCAAAGAGCCGCAGATATTAGCTATCACTTGATACAGTCAGGTGAACACGCTGATAGAGAACAAACCCTTGCTTGGCTCCGTCGTGCTGGCAATCATGCAATGCAAGCGGCAGCTTTTGAAGAAGCATTGGAATTCTATGATTCTGCTTTAAAAATAGTAAATAACAAAAACATAGAAGCCGACTTATTACATCATGCAGCGAAAGCCAAACTCAATCTTGGAAACGGCGAAGCTTATACCGCCAATATGATGCATGCCTTCCTTTTATATAAAAAAGAAAGAAACACTTCGGGTCTAGCCACTGTTTGTAATGAACTAGCCTTTATGATGGCCTGGAACAACCAAGCCAAGGAAGCCATAGCGTTTGTTCAATCAGGATTAGAATTAGTCGGTGAAGAAATCACATCAGCAAGATGTGAATTGCTTTCTGCTCTAGGTATGTCTCATGGGGTATCAGATACACCGTTAGTAGGAGAACCATTCCACGAACAAGCTATAAAAATGGCTCAAAAACTAAATGACAAAAAACTACTTGCACATTGTTTACAAAATAAAGGATTAATGCATTGGGCAACATTTAATGGAAAAAAACTTGAAGAAACTGGAATTCAAGGTGCAGTGATAAACAAAGAACTCGAGCATGACTGGAATTTAGCACAGTGTTTATGGATGCAAGAAGCGGGCCTCACCTTTCAAGGTAGATTTAATGAAGCTGACGAAGTATCAAGAGAACTGCAACCTATTGCAAAATTACAAGATAATTTTGGCCCCCTTCTGTGCAGTGAATTGTTCACTTCAATTCGTCATCATGCTCTTGGCGATTTATCCAGTGCACTTAAGAGTGGCAATTTAGCCATTGAATATTGCAAACTCTCGGGTTTTCCCTGGGCAAATGCCATGATTGGTATACGTTCTGTAAATAAGCTCTTAGCTGGTGATATTATTGGAGGTCGAGAAGATTTCCAAATTGCAAACCTAAACCCTCTGCCCAACGGTATGTTTGCAGGAGTTGATATTAGTTTTTGGTTAGCAGGAAAAGCTTTTCTAGCCGATAGCGATACATTAAATGCTTATCAACAGATTAAAGAAAGTTTACCTCTTGTGAACCAAGCTCTTACAGCTGGAAAGATAAGCTTAGTGCAAGCCTGTATCGAAGCTTTGGCAACAATTGGAGAGCATGAAGAAGCTGCAAAGCTATATCCAATAATGAAAACTATTGTTGACCAAAATAAAGCACTATTAGGCTTTAGCTTTGGCTTATTTGAACGCTACGCTGGAATTGCAGCGGCCACTGGCAAAAATTGGGAACAAGCAGATAAGCATTTTAACAAGGCCTTAACACAATCTAGGGATCTACCTCATCGTATAGAAGAACCTAGAATATATTACTGGCAAGCAAGAATGTTATTAAATAGAAATAACTCAGGCGATAAAGAAAAGGCAAAACAATTATTTTCGCAATCTCGAGAGCTTTCTGCATCTTTGAATATGCTAGGACATATAGACTTAATTAACCGGACTGAACAAGAACTGATTAAAGCAAATTAATCTAAAGTTTTTAAAACGTTTTTAATTTCTAAGCGAATCAAATCAATTGAATTATCCAGTTCATCAAGAGCTTCTCTATCCTCATGATAAATTTCCGAATAAATACCCCAAAGATCGATTAATTCTTTTGTTTTTTCCTCAATTGAGATTGTAGTTAAGTGACTTAGGTCATTTATTAACAGCACTTTTACCCACCCTTTCCGTGGGTTACCAATATTCATATCCTTATCGTGATGCCCAACATAGATTAGTTGTTGAAATTGTGATATTTCCAATAACATTTCAAAACTAGCTTCACGAATATTGCTATTGGCCTCTGAAACCTCCATGCGCCAGACGTTATAACTAAAACCAATTAATGCAAAAAACAAACTAAAGATAACCGTTATTTGATATATCTTTAGTTTTTGCTTAATGATTGGAAGATCAGATTTCTCTGCTTGCATCTCGGTTTTAATATCCATAGTTAACTCTTAAATTACTATCCATAAGTGAATACAATTCGAAATATAAAAATATACTATCGAATTGTATTCAAAAACACTGAAGGTTATTAGTTACTGACTAAAAATATTTAACTCTCGATATCAAATGTTAATCCGGCATTTGCGACCAAACGTTTTATCAAGGCATCACCCATGGCTGGAGCGCTGGTATATACACCGCCTGGCGTTTGTTCCCTGTCAACATCTCGAGCAAGACAAAGTCCAGCTTCGGTAATCATTTTCGACGTTGAACCATAGCCAGGATCTTTGTCGCCAGTAACACCCACAGTGAGGCTTTTACCTTCAACTGTTTGACCAGTAAACATCACATCAAAAAAACCATTTTCACGCTCTTCTTTAGATGGACCTTCACCAGGTTTTGGAGGATTCGTAGCCATCGAGTTATCACTAGCGACTGCGTTGGCAATTTTTTCGCCTTGCTCACCAGGGCCGGTTAAAAGCATTTCATCATAAATAAAGTCTTCACCATACATGTGCCCTAACAATGCATTTGAACGATGTATATTTTTAGTATTTATTGATGCCATAATGAATGGCGCTGACCAACTACCCAAGTCTTCTTCGTAGATTGGTTTAGCTCCGTGCGGTTGAGCTGGACCAGTAAATCCTGGACATAAAGTAAATGGGTCACGTAACCAGTCCATTACCTCTGGTTGAACTTTGGCACGTTTCATCGTTTCAAAAAAACTAGCTGCCGTTCCACCGGAGAAGGTTCCCTGCATTTTACGTACACGTCCTTTAACCCGAGACAATGCTGATCCAGTACTTTCAAGAGCATGTTTCTGTAAAAAGTACACCCCAAGATCAAAGGGAATAGAATCGAAACCGCAAGATAAAACAATGCGTGCACCAGATTCAGCTGCCGCAGCATTATAGTTTCTAACAATATCGTGCATCCATGCAGGTTCACCACACAAATCAACATAGTCAGTCCCAGTTGCAGCGCAGGCAGCAACAAGGCTTTCGCCATAAAGTTGATATGGTCCAACTGTTGTAATCACACAGGCTGCTCGTTGAGCCATACTTTCTATTGAACCCTCTTCAGAACTGTCAGCAACAATTAATGGGATATCAGCAGGTGCTGCAATTAAATCTCGGACATTAGCCAGTTTTTCGGCACTGCGTCCAGCCATTGCCCACTTAATATCAGAATGCTCTTGAGAAATATATTCTGCGACTAGGCGACCGGTAAATCCGGTTGCTCCGTATACGATTACATCAAACTCACGTTGGGTTGTAGACATTGGTTTTCCTTATTTATACTAAAAATTAATATTGAAATTTCGCTAAAGCTTTTTCTATTACTGATACGCTTTAAACAAGACTTTTGATTTGCCAGATGGGCTATTAAACTATTGAATAATTACTTTAAGCAAATAATTTCAACAATCTTTCTGCAGCCTCTCTTAATTTATCTTCACTGGTTGCAATAGATAAACGAATACAATTCGAATCTCCAAAAGCGGTGCCAGTTACCGTGGCAATATGAGCCTTATCTAATAAAAACTCCACAACATCATCGGCGGATTTCAAACTTACACCCTGAATAATCTTACCAAATAATCGACTAACGTCAGGAAATAAATAAAAGGCTCCGTCGGGTACTGAAAATTGAAAATCTGTTAGTGGTTTTAATAATTCAATCATCATATCTCTGCGCTTGTGATAGCTAGCCGTCATATCTTTAGTTGGCTGCATGTCTCCGTTTAAAGCGGTAACAGCAGCATGTTGATTGAAATTACAAGTTCCAG
Source organism: uncultured Gammaproteobacteria bacterium (assembly GCA_905479875.1). GTDB lineage: Bacteria > Pseudomonadota > Gammaproteobacteria > Steroidobacterales > JABDMI01 > JABDMI01. Next base: position 50,700 of record CAJQOG010000066.1, on the reverse strand, counting down.
AAGTAAATTGTCCTTGAATTTTGGCTGCCGCTTTAGCTATCCACTCTGGTGCAGCTAAATATCCTAGGCGCCAACCTGTCATCGCATAGCCTTTCGAAAACCCATTGATAGTAATTGTTTTCTCATACATACCATCTATTGATGCCAAGCTCGCATGTTGAGCACCAAAATTAATATGTTCATAAATCTCGTCCGAAATCACGTACACGTTCGGAAACTCCCTTAACACTTCAGCTAATGCTTCTAATTCAGACTTGGTATAGACCGCTCCCGTTGGATTACACGGTGAAGAAAATATTACAAGCTTACTTTTTTCATTCAAGCAATCTTTTAGTTGTTTTGCGGTCACTTTGAAATCATTGCTAATGTCTGCAGCTAAAGCTATTGCTTTGGCTCCTGTCATTTCAGCAATAGTTAAATAAGATACCCAATAAGGAGTTATCAATACAGCTTCATCACCTTCTTGTAATAATGCTAAAGCCACATTGGCAATGGATTGTTTAGCACCAGTTGATACTACAATCTGAGAAGGCTGGTAACTTAGACCATTCTCTCGCTTAAGTTTGTTGCAAATCGCTTCACGTAATGCAAGAATTCCGGGGACAGGTGTATATGACGTATGCCCTGCCTGAATTGCTGCTATACAAGCATCTTTAATATGCTGAGGAGTGTCAAAATCAGGCTCGCCAATCGACAGATTAATGACGTCATGTCCTTCTGCTGCTACTTCTCTGGCTTTTTGTGCCATGGCAAGAGTAGCTGGGGCTTGCATATTATTAACAAAGTTTGAGAGTTTTTTATTCATAGTTTTTGTTATCGATATTTTAAACATTGTCATCCCGTACTTGATACGGGGTGCATGTCGATAATAACTGGATCCTGAATCAAATTCAGGATGACAGCAATTATCTTAATGACTTCTTAATTGAGTTTATTCTTCTTCCATAACAACTGGCAATTCCTTGCCTGGATGTAACTGCCCGCATTCAAAACAGGTGCGTTTTTCCTTAGATTCATAAAATGCATTAAACAAAGGCGGCAAGTCCTTTTCAATATCATTAAGAATGAATTCCACTCTGTAGACTAAATAATTACACCGCGGGCAATACCATTCGAAAGCATCTTTCTCTCCCTTTAGGCGTTTTGGCTCGACTACCAGACCCAGACTATTGGCTTCACGCTGTGGCGAATGCCTCACATGTGCTGGTAAGAAGAAAATTTCGCCTTCATTGATTGGTATATCTATCGCGGGTAAGCCATTCTCTTCAATGACTTTCAGAGTCATATTACCTTCAAGCATATAAAAGAACTCTTCCATAGGATCATCATGAAAGTCTGTGCGTTGATTGGGGCCTCCAACAACCATAACTGTCATATCTGCATCTTCCCAGATGCATTTATTACCAACAGGCGGTTTGAGCAGGTCACGATGTTCTTCAATCCATTTTTGAAAATTGAAGGCTTTGAGGGTATTTATACTGGGCATAAGAAAGCTTTTAGGCTGATTAGTTAATCTGTCTCTAGAGTTTTAGGAGTTTTGTAGGCAATAAGTTTACCAATACCTGAATCAATTCGCTCACAATCCTCTGGAATAGCGATTACAGCAATCGCACAGGTTGGAGTATCAAAAAGGGATTCCTCAGCCAACCAGTTAATCACATTAGTAACTCCTGGATTATGAGCAAAAAAAGCCATATGCTTTTTTTCTTGCAAGGAGTCTTCTAAAACCTGAATCCATTCCTGCATTCCTGCTAGGTAAAGTCTCGAGTCTGTAACATAATTTTTATTTGCTATTTCCAAGCGTTCTTGAAAATAGCACGCCGTTTCTTGAGCTCTAGTTGCTGAACTAACAACCAAGGTCTCAGGCTTGTACAAAGTTCGCCCAAGCCAGCGAGCCATACGTGGCGCATCACGTTGACCACGGTCATTAAGCGGCCGATCATGGTCGCTTAAACCTTGAACACCCCAACTGGATTTTGCATGACGTATTATTGTAAAGTAACGCATAATTTATTTATTTTATATTCATAAAAAACAATAAGTTGAAAGCAATATCTAATGCAATGTATCGAATAATTTTACGTAGACTATAAGACACTTTACAACAACATCCAACTTTATCAACTTGCACCAAATGGTTTCACAACTTACTATTAAACGATTGTTTGAAACGACCTATCAAATTATATACAGGTCGTCTACAGAGGCTTTGTAGATGTCAAGGAACGGCATACATCAAATCGCTATTCAAATTAACAGCAAACTAAACATTGCCTGATATTGTCCACAAAGATGGATATGAATAGTACCTGTTTTAAATAATAGATTGAACAAATCTTAGAGGCAATTAATGAAACGCATTCTTAATTCAACTAGAGAGAGAATTCTAAGCACTGCTGAACAGCTTTTTGCTGAATCGGGCATTGCTGCAACATCTATGCGCAGCATTACCGCTATGGCTAGAGTAAACCTTGCGGCGGTTAACTATCACTTTGGATCCAAAGAAGCGCTGATCGAAGCCGTATATGAACGTCGTTTAGAGCCATTAAACAAAGCCCGTTTACGTAATCTTAATAAGCTCGAGAAAAAATATGGCAAAAAAGCCATTCCAGCAGAAGAAATTATTGAAGCTTTTGTTTTACCCATGCTAGAAATAAGCATTGGAGAAGGTAAGCAAACTCTAAATATCATGCGTTTAATAAGCCGTACTTATTCTGAGGCAGCCAAACAGTTTAGAAAATTGTTTGCAGAAAGCTATCACGAAGTACTAGACCGTTACCAAGTAGCCCTAGCAAAGACCTTTCCAAAGCTTTCACCTGAAATTATCAATTTAAGGCTGCAATTCACTATTGGCGCTATGTCGCACTCATTTGTTGAAAGCGAATTACTTGGGTTAATTTCGGGCGAATCAATTACCAGTGAATGGATTGAACGCCAAGTGCATCAATTAGTACCGTTTGTAATTGCAGGTTTTCACGCTAAACCAGCACCCATTCAAGCTTCGCTGCCGTCTGTAGACGGCGAAGCCTAAATAATATTTTATATTTAATTAAGTTCAGGAAATATCATGTCAAAACGTAATGCCTACAACGATCGCCCTGTGTATGTCATTGATGGTGCTCGCACCCCCTTCTTAAAAGCTCGTGGTAAGCCAGGTTTATTTAGCGCTTCTGAGCTGGCTGTTAATGCAGGCCGTACGCTTCTTGCAAGACAGCCTTTCTCTCCTGAAGACTTAGATGAAGTAGTAATCGGCTGCGCCATGCCTAGCCCTGATGAGCCAAATATTGGTCGATTGATTGCTTTACGCCTTGGCTGCGGTGACGAAACACCAGGTTATACGGTAATGCGTAACTGCGCCTCTGCCATGCAAGCTGTTGATAATGCGGCAAAAGATATTGCTCTTGGTCGTGCTGACTTAATGTTAGCTGGTGGTACTGAAGCGATGAGTCGTGCTCCAGTGTTATTTAATGACGATATGGTTAATTTCTTAGGTGATCTTGCCCGTGCACGCAAGCCAATGGACAAACTCAAAGTGTTTTCGAAATTCCGTCCAGGTCACTTAAAACCTGTCATTGGCATTATGAAAGGCCTTACTGATCCACTAGTTGATTTAAATATGGGGCAAACCTGCGAAGTTATAGCCCACAAGTTCGACATTACGCGTAGAGAGATGGATGAGTATTCTGTTCGCAGTCACTTACGTTTAGCCAATGCAGTTGATGAAGGCTATATGGATGAAATTGTTCCCCTATTCCATAAAGGCAAGGTTCTTGGCGAAGACGATGGCATGCGTAGAGATTCAAATGCTGACAAACTAGGTACTATCAAACCATTCTTTGATCGTAAGGTTGGAAAGGTTACCGCTGCCAATAGCTCGCAAATAACTGACGGCTCAGCCCTGCTTTTATTAGCCAGCGAAGATGCGGTTAAGAAATATAACTTAAAACCATTGGGACGCTTAGTTGACACCGAATGGGCTGGACTAAACGCAGCTGAAATGGGCTTGGGTCCAGTTTATGCCACTACGCCTTTATTACAACGCAATAACTTAAGCTTAGCTGATATCGACTATTGGGAACTCAACGAAGCCTTTGCAGGACAAGTTCTTGCTTGTCAGGCCGCATGGGAAGATGATGAGTTTTGTCAAAAAGAGCTTGGTTTAGACAAGGCCCTTGGCAGCATAGACCCTGAAAAAATCAACATCGATGGCGGTGCTGTAAGCCTAGGTCACCCAGTGGGAGCCACAGGTGCAAGATTAAGCTTACATGCATTAAATGTACTAAAACGAAAAGACCAAAAACTTGCCATAGCTACACTTTGTATTGGCGGCGGCTTAGGCGGAGCCATGCTTTTGGAACGTGTTTAATTACATAAAAAAGAACCAATTCAATAAATTACATAAGATTATTAAGGTAAATTCCATGAGTAATAAACACTGGAAGCTAGACACAGATAACAACAATGTCGCTTGGCTCACACTTGACCAAGCTGACACTGGCACTAACGTTTTATCTAGCGAAGTTATGCAAGAATTGCACAATAGACTGAATGAACTAGAAGCTCAAAAGCCACTGGCCCTCATCATTAAATCCGCTAAGAAAAGCGGCTTTATTGCTGGTGCAGATATCTCAATGTTTGAGACTTTTGACACGCCTGAACAAGCCTATGAAATGGTTAGAAATGGTCAAGGCATTATGGATCAAATTGAGAATCTGCCTTTTCCTACAGTAGCTCAAATCAACGGCTTTGCTTTAGGTGGAGGCTTAGAACTCGCTCTGGCTTGTGACTATAGGGTGATGACCGATAGCAGCAAGGCTGTATTAGGTTTTCCAGAAGTTAAATTAGGTTTATGTCCAGGCTTTGGCGGCACAGTACGTGCAACTCAGCTGATTGGGGTAACCGCTGCCATGGACATGATGCTTACAGGACGCAATATTCGCCCTAAAGCCGCTAAGCGAATGGGACTAGTTACCCAAATTGTTCCAGCTCGTCATTTAGATAAAGCGGCTGAAATGATTGCACTTAAACCACCTATTAAAAAAGCTCGTTCATTGAAATTCAAGGCAATGGATTCTTTACCTTCACGTAAAGTATTGGCTAAGGTATTACGTAAGCAAGTTGCTAAAAAGGCTAAAAAGTCGCATTACCCTGCCCCTTATCGAATGATTGATCTTTGGGAAGAGTTTGGTGGCGACCCACAAACCATGTACAAGGAAGAAGCTAGAGCTATTTCTGAGTTAATGGTAACTGACACTTCACGTAGCCTAGTACGTGTCTTCGGCTTGCAGAATAAACTCAAGGCTGGTGGTAAATCTAAACACAAATTTGAACATGTACACGTCATTGGCGCTGGTGTAATGGGCGGTGACATTGCTGCTTGGTGCGCTTATCGCGGCATGACCGTTAGCCTGCAAGACCGCGAGTACAAATACATTGCCCCTGCCTTAGAACGTGCTCAAAAACTATTTGTGAAAAAGACACGCAGCGCTCAGAAAGCTAGCTATGTGATGGATAGAATTATTCCGGATGTTAATGGTGACTGCGTTGGTCAGGCCGATGTTGTGATTGAAGCAATTTATGAAAACCCTGAAGCTAAACGTGCCTTATATGCAAGTCTTGAACCAAAGATGAAAGCTGGCGCAGTTCTCGCCACCAATACCTCAAGCATTAAGCTCGAAGATATTTCGCATGAACTCAGCGATCCAAATCGTTTAATTGGCTTACATTTCTTTAATCCTGTCGCTTTGATGCCATTAGTAGAAGTGATTGGTACAGACACTACTAATAAACTAGATTTAGAAAAAGGCATGGCATTTACGAGAAAAATAGATCGCCTGCCTTTAGCTTGCAAGAGCTCGCCAGGGTTTGTAGTTAATCGAGTCTTAACCCCTTATATGAACGAAGCCTTTTTTATCGCCAATGAAGGCGTGCCTTTAATCGAAATTGATAAGGCTGCTACTGATTTTGGTATGCCTATGGGCCCTATCGAATTAGCCGACACGGTTGGTTTAGATGTAGCAGGACACGTAGGTAAAATTCTAGCTGACGCTTATGGCATTGAAATGCCAGATGGCCTAGAAGAAATGTTAGAGAAAAAACACTTAGGCAAAAAAACAGGTCAAGGTTTTTACACTTACGATAAGAAAGGTAAACCGCATAAACCTAAGGCCGAAAACTATACTGCTCCAGCAGATTTAGCAGAACGCATGGTTTATCAATATTTAAACGAAGCTGTGGCGGTATTACGTGATGGTGTTGTCACTGATCCTGAATCTCTTGATGCAGGCATGATTTTTGGTACTGGTTTTGCGCCATTCCGTGGAGGACCAATTCACTATATTCGCTCAACTGGTGCGAATAACATCGTGGCCAAACTGAAAGAGTTTGAAAATAAGTATGGTGCACGCTTCAAGCCTGATGCCGGATGGGATGCATTTATCACTACTGGTGAAAATTCAAACAATACTGAATCAGAATAAGATACTACTGAGATGAATAAACTAGCAAAAGAAAAGCCTATTCCTCGCGGTATACCAACAGTGCGTATGATGGCTATGCCTGCTGATACTAACTGGTTAGGCGATATATTTGGCGGCTGGCTGATGTCTCACGCCGATATCGCAGGTGCAGTGCTGGCTTATCGAAGAGCTGAAGGCAAAGTTGTGACCGTTGCAGTAAATAACTTCTTATTTCTTGAGCCAGTATTTATTGGTGATATTGTGAGTTTTTATGCCGAAATTGAACGAGTCGGATCTAGTTCAATTACAGTCAATATAGATATTTTGGCCGAAAGACCTGACTCAGAAGGACCTTATGCTAATTTACGCGTAGCTAATGCCTCAATCACATACGTTCACATTGACTCCGCAGGAAACCCAAAAACTATAAAACAAGACTAATTTTATACATACTAGAAACAATTGAACTCTATACCCAATCTCGTGACTAAACTTAAAGAATTGTGAGCTTATAAATTGCAAAAATATGCTACGATATACGAATAAATACCGACATTTCAACAATATAAAAATAACATTGGTAAGCGTAAGTTAATATGTCAAAACAAGTCGATTTGGATCTCCTAAGACAATTCTCCCCTCTAGATAGTCTCAAACCAGAAAACCTAGTAGCTTTGGTTAAAAAGTCTCGCTTGCATTCTTTGCAAGCAGGTAGGTCACTGTTTAAAGAAGGGGATACAGATAAACGCGCAATATATTTAGTTAAAGGTGATATTGAATTACGCTCTAAAGATAAAATAATCAAAACTATCAGTTCTAACACTACAGAATCGCTACATGCACTAGCACCTGTACTACCTCGTAAAATTTCTGCTCGTGCTCTAAATCATGTCGAGTATTTAACTGTTGATAGTGATTTATTAGACGTGCTGTTAACTTGGGACCAAACTGGTTCATATGAAGTGGGCGATTTACAAACTGATGCTCGTAATGAAAGCGATGACTGGATGACTAAGTTATTGCAAACTAAGGCTCTTTATAATATTCCTGCTGCAAATATCCAAGCCATGTTTATGCGAATGGAGCAAGTCAATAAAAAAGCTGGCGACATAATCATTAAACAAGGCGATGAAGGTGATTACTTTTATGTAATTGTTAGCGGTCGATGTGCAGTAACCCGCGAAACCCCCCTAAATGAAGATGGTATTAAGTTAGCAGAATTACGTATTGGCGATACCTTTGGTGAGGAAGCCTTAATCTCAGAAGCAAAACGTAATGCAACCGTAAAAATGCTTACTGATGGTTCCTTAATGCGCCTAAGTAAAGAACAATTCCAAATTTTACTAAAAGAGCCTATGTTGAATCTTTTAGACATAGAAAAAGCTAAGGAACAAGTACAAAACGGAGCTCAGTGGCTAGATGTACGTTTACCAAGTGAGTATGGTAACTCGCATTTAGATAATTCAATAAACATCCCTTTGTATTTTATTCGACTAAAACTTAAAACACTAAACACAGAAACAAAATATATTGCGTGTTGCGATACTGGACGACGTAGTTCAGCAGCAGCATACATTCTTACTGAACGTGGTTTTAATTGCAGTGTACTTAAAGACGGTTTAAACATGTCTGGAATCAAATAACTTACTGTCAATCTAAGTAACTGACAAATAAATTAAAAAAGGCTGTACTTTTAAAGTACAGCCTTTTTAGTTTGTAAAGTTTATTTTTTAATGCAAATTACATAGTATGCGTAGGTTGTTCTGCCTGTAGCGCACCCGCTAAAAATGTTTCAATTTTCTTTTGTGTTTCACCATTATCTTGTGAGCTAAACTGCACGCCAATTCCCGCTTTACGTTTCCCAGCAGCACCATCAGGTGTAACCCAAATAACATTTCCCGCTAATGGTATTTTTTCTTTATTATCCATCAACTGCAAAAGCATAAAGACCTCGTCGCCTAACCTATACTCTTTACGAGTAGGAATAAACAGTCCACCATTTAGCACAAATGGCATATAAGCTTGATATAGTGCCGTTTTATCTTTAATGGTTAAAGTTAGAATTCCGGGTTTAGACATTTTTATTCCTACGCTCTACTATATTTTTCTTATGTACTTGAATAACAATCACAGGCTAGAGCTTCGAGCTGCAACCCCCAATTAAGGGATGATTGTTGACGTTGCGATAATTCTACAACATTATCACGCATTCTAAACAAACTAGGAAGACTAAATTGCTGAATTACTTGATTTAATCCAGGAAAGAGCACTTCGTAATTTGCTGCAGATGGTAATTTTTCATTACTTTCGGCTTGTGCGGATGTTTCTATTAATGCTCTAAACAGCGTTTCTAACCAATTAAGAAACAATCCTGGCTCTGCTTTTGCACATTGTTTTGCCACGACTACCGGATTCATTTGACGACTTAACATCGCCCTCCAGTCTTTCCACCATTGCTGACTTTCCAGTAAAATCTGGCTAATCTCTTCAGCATCACCTTGCAAGCGCAGTGGAGCACCTAAACTTAATGCTAGCATTCGCTTGGCCGTTGAAGCATCATGCCCCTGACCTTGTAGCCAGGTCAATGCTTGTTCTGCCATAGGGAGTGTAAATTTTAGGCGTGAGGCTCTACTACGGATTGTTGGCAATAAACGGGCAGGTTTATCGGTTAACAGAATTAACAAAGTCTGTTCAGGTGGCTCTTCTAAGGTCTTCAATAGACTATTCGCCGCTTCAACAGTCATTGCATCTGCAGGCTCAATAATTAATATTTTATAACCGTTTTGATGAGAGGTTTTAAAAACTTTCTGTGAGTTCTGACGAATTGCATCAACCGAGATAAGCTTTTTCCCCTCAGCGGGTTCAAGCATGACAAAATCCGGATGGCTACCAGAGAGAAACCATTCACAACTAGAACAAGTCTGACAAATGCCTGAATCCGTAGGCTCCCCTTGGCATAACAACATTTGAGCTAACTGAAAAGCAAAATGACGTTTACCAATGCCTTTTATTCCCTCAAATAATAAGGCATGTGGGAATCTGTCTTGCTCAAGAAATTGAGCAATTTGCTGCCATTGCGAAGTATGCCAGTTAATAGTTTTTGAAGTATTTATCATTAATTATCAATTATTTATTCTATATTTTTAATCTAAAATATTATTTATAATTTCAAGAATATCCGATGTCACTTCATCGATAGTTTGTACCGCATCAACTGATTTTATACGTTCAGGATATTGTTCAAGTAAGTGAAGGTAACCAGTACGAACCTTATTGAAAAACTCTATATTCTCAGTTTCAAAACGATTACTCTCACCACGTTGCGCCACTCGCTTTAAGCCCAATTCAATAGGTGCATCAAGTAATAAAGTAAGGTCTGGCCAGAATGAGTGTTGAACATTTTCGGCCAAGGTCTGAATAAACTCCAGGGATTGGCCTCTTCCAAAACCTTGATAGGCGACTGTAGCATCCGTAAATCGGTCACAAATAACCCATGCGCCACGTTCTAAGGCTGGAATAATCTTATTACTCAAATGTACCGCTCTTGCAGCAAACATCAATAGAAGCTCCGCTTCGGCACTAATAGCCTCATCTTCCCTATCTAGCACAACTTCACGGATAGACTCTGCCAATGGTGTACCGCCTGGTTCACGTGTAAGCACAACCTCTTTTCCCTGATCTTCAAGATATTTACGTAAGCGAGCACATTGAGTCGTTTTACCTACACCCTCAACGCCTTCAAAAGTAATGAATTTACCGGGGTACTTAGATTTTATTGTTAAGTTATTCATATTTTTATTATTGATGTTGTCGACGGTATTTTCTCAAATACTGTTGTACCGCTTTATTGTGCCCTTCTAAGGTCTCCGAAAAAATATGACGCCCATCATTATCGCCAGTAGCTACAAAATACAACTTGTTATGTTTTTCGGGATTAACCGCTGCTTTAATTGCATTCACACCAGGTAAGGCGATAGGCGTCGGCGGCAGACCATTACGCGTATAGGTATTGTACGGAGTATCGGTGCTTAAATCAGAGCGACGTATATCACCTGTATAACTATCACCCATTCCATAAATAACGGTAGGATCGGTTTGCAAACGCATACCTTTTGAAATTCGACTATGGAAAACGCCAGATATTGTTGCCTGCTCGTCAAAGACTCCTGTCTCTTTCTCAATAATAGAGGCCAGAATAAGGGCTTCATAAGGAGATTTCAATTGACCATCTGGACTTCGTTGCTCCCAAGCCGATTCTAGGGCATTTTCTAAAGCTGAATTCGCCTGCTTTAAAATTGTGATATCGCTGGTGCCAGCTGCAAAACTATAAGTCTCGGGTAAAAAACGTCCTTCAGGATGTAAATCACCTAATCCAAGCTCATCCATTAACTCATTTACCGATTTACCTTTTAAAGTAGCTTGTATGCTCTCATTAGAGTGAATCAAGGCTAACATTTCTTTAAAATTTAAACCTTCAGGAATCGTTATTTGTTCCAAGGCAACTTTTCCATCAATTAACTCCTGTAACAATGTGGGAATTGTTAGCTCTGTACTTAAGTTATATTTGCCCGCTTTGAGTAAGTGTGCATTATTTTTACTTTTAGCATAAATCTTAAGCACTAAATCATCGCTTAAAACCTCATCCTCTATGAGTTTTTTTGCTATTGAATTAAGCGTTTGTCCTTTTTTTATTTCAAAAATATAGTTCTCTTTAATATTTAAAGGCGTAACTAATTGACTTTGATACCACTGATAACAGACTGCAATTGAGATAAGAGCAATGATAATTAAGCTTAGTAGAATTTTTCGCATAATGTATTTTAGCTTTTTATTCTTTTATAAAGATGATTATTTTTAAGGATATTCAAGGCCACTATATTTTGAAACCCATCAGACTCTGGCTTAAAAACATTCACTGATCGTTTCCGATCTGGCCGTAAAATATAATCAACCTTTACTACACCAATAACAGAATTTGTTAAAAACACAGCATCCATGCGCATTAAATTAGAATAATGCAATGGACCAATAATGACATTTATTCCAGCTTCTTGCGCTCTCTGAATAAATATTTGGCGTCTAATGCCTGCGACACCACCTTGGCTTAACGACGGGGTAAAGAGGTTATTATCTTTAATTGAAAATATATTGGTTTTAATGCCTTCAATTACATGACCTTGCTTATCGCAGAGTATGCCATCGTAAAAATTCTTATCTAATTCCTTAGTGGCTTTGTCATACGTGCGGCGATCAATATCTTTGCGCCCCTGTTTGAGTAAATCTGTTGGCAAAACTGTTTGGCAGATTTTTATTTTAAGCTTGCTCGAACCAAGTGACTTTACTGAACGAGCCTTAAGCATACGAATAATTTTATTGGGATTATTTTCATCAAGAACAATTTGATAACGCAGCACCGCAGATTGTAGTTCATCATCATTAAGCCTTGCTTTAAAAAAAGCGCTATCCGCTTTAAAGTAATCAGCAAGTAAACCTAAGTCAAGATTATGAAACTGCTTTGACTCTAATTGGATGGATTTAACGCCTCTAATTAAACGAGCTAGATGACGTTCTTTAAGATGCACTCCATGTGAATTATCTATTCGCATAGTTTCAAATACACCATAGTTCAGTTTATTTTTTACAAACGAACGAGTGAGGCTGTCAAACTTTGAATCACTAATTATTTCTTGATTTAGATAAGCACTCAAAGATTATTCTCCGCCGAGCTTTCCAAAGACTTTAATAATCCTCTAGCCTTTGCTCTTGTTTCATGCACTTCTTTTTCTGGATTAGAATCATACACAATGCCTCCACCGGCTCTAAAACTAAGGTGGCTACCTTGCAAATGCATAGTACGAATCAATATATTCAGATCCATATCACCATCATGATTCAAATAGCCCATTGAACCTGTATAAGCCTCTCGTGGTTTTTCTTCAAGCGCAGAAATAATTTGCATACAACGCACCTTAGGGCAACCAGTGATGGTTCCTCCAGGAAATACCGCTTTAATAGCTTGTCCAGGAGTCACGTTTTCTTTTAAAATACCACGAATATTTGAGACTATATGATGGACATGCTCGTAACTCTCGATCACCATCAACTCATTGACTTCAACTGAGCCGGCTTTACAGATACGCCCTAAATCATTTCTACCTAAATCAATAAGCATAATATGCTCTGCACGTTCCTTGGGATGCTTAATAAGTTCTTCACGTAGTAATTTATCATCATCAACATCTTTGCCTCTGGCTCGTGTTCCAGCGATTGGGCGTGTACTTACCCTAGCTTGCTTGCGCTCCAAAAGTCTTTCTGGTGATGAGCTCATAATCGCATGCCCATCAAAATACACGCAACCCGCAAACGGTCCAGGATTTGCTGCACGTAAGCTTTTATACAATTCCGTGGAACTCACTGGCTCTTGCACTTCTGCTTGCCATTCACGGGATAAATTTGCTTGAAAAATATCACCGGCATAAATATATTCATGCGTGCGACGAATTGCCTCTATATAATTTTGAGGATCTTCTTCGAGCACAGATAATATTGTATTTACAGCCTCTATAGGGACTTGCGTAGAAAGTCTTTCAACATCAGCTTTTAACTCTATAAATTCTTCTTCAAAGTGCGTTTCAGAAAAAATAAAACTTTTTTGCTCTTGGTGATCAACAATGATTGCCGCAGGAATTCGAGTAGCAAATGCTATGGGTAAGCCCGAACCTGAAACCAGATGAGCATTAGGTAAACCTAAAGTGGGTTCAATTTGGTTTGCCAATTCATAAGCTAAAAACATGAACCAACCACCCCTAAAAGGTAGCTCTTGTTTAAATTTAATTGTCTCTTTTTCATTAAGCCAGTGCGAATCTAAAACATCAAGAAAATCGGCACTCTCTTCCACTGACATAAAATCAGATTGTAATTGCCAGTTTGAATTTAACTGAAGATTGCCTTGGGGAAAGGCAAATAAAATACTGTAGCGCCCGAGTTTGGTCGATTTTTTATAAAAGCGAGTAGGTGAAGTGTAGTTTCTATCTAAGGTAAAACAATCGCCATGTGCAGCGCTATCAAGCAAATAGGGATAGCGTGATTTATTTTGCGCCTGGATGGCAAGCAAATCTAGCTCACCATCCAAAGTCTTTATAAAGTCACTCAATGCTCAGCTACTTAAAAGTTTAAGAAAATCGTTTTAGAATAAGAGTTCCATTAGTTCCACCAAAACCAAACGAGTTGCTCATCGCAATATCAATTTTCATTTCTCTGGCGGTATTAGGAACATAATCCAAATCACATTGTGGATCTGGGTTTTCATAATTAATTGTAGGTGGCGCGATTTGGTCACGTAATGCCAAGGCTGAAAAAATGCTTTCAACAGCTCCAGCAGCTCCTAATAGATGACCAGTCATAGATTTAGTTGAACTAACTGCCACTTTATAAGCATGGTCGCCGAAGCAACCTTTAACGCCATCAGTTTCTGCTCTATCACCTACTGGTGTAGAAGTGCCATGTGCATTGATGTAGTCAATATCTTCAGGGTTTAAACCAGCATCACGCAATGAAGCTTGCATACAGCGTTTTGCGCCATCTCCACTTTCTGGTGGAGATGTCATATGATAAGCATCACCACTCATGCCAAATCCAATCAATTCAGCGTAAATTTTTGCACCACGTTTCTGTGCATGTTCTAGCTCTTCAAGAACCATAACTCCGGCTCCGCTACCCATGACAAAACCGTCACGTTCTGCATCCCAAGGACGACTAGCCGCTGTTGGATCCTCATTACGAGTTGATAAAGCACGCATAGCTGAAAAACCACCCATACCTAATTCTGTCATTGCACTTTCAGCTCCACCGGCAACCATTACATCGGTTTCGCCATACTGAATACTGCGTGCAGCTAAACCAATACTGTGTGTACCGGTTGTACATGCTGTAACAATTGCGAGATTAGGTCCTTTAATCCCATAACGAATAGATAATTCACCAGCAATCATATTTACAATACTGCCAGGAATAAAAAATGGAGAAACACGTTTAGGAGATCCGTTCTTAATCATTATGGCTTTATTCTTTTCAATAGAATGCAAGCCACCAATTCCTGAACCAACAATAATGCCGCTGCGTTCACCTAATTCACCAGAAAAATCTAGGCCCGAATCAACGATTGCATCAACACCAGCAGCAATGCCAAGATGAACAAAGGGATCCAGTTTTCTCATTTGTTTTGTATCGAAGTATTTTTCAAGTTCAAATCCTGATACTTCACCACCAATTTTTGCTGGGTGATTTGTTGTATCAAAACTTTCAATCAATCCAATACCACTCTTTCCATTAAGAACAGCATCCCAAGAGTTCTTTAGGTTTGATCCAACTGGTGAGACTATGCCCATTCCAGTAATTACAACTCTGCGTTTACTCACTTTTCACCTCACCAATTGACTATATTTTTTTTATGCTTTATGCAGGTATTTATTATAATAAGATTTTACCTTACATACTAAAAACCGTCACTACTCATAGGAGTGGTGACGGTTTATGCTGTTCAAACAAACAGACTTCTACTATTTAACTTTTGTGACTAGTTACGTAATCAATAGCAAGTTGGATAGTAGTAATTTTTTCTGCTTCTTCGTCAGGAATTTCAGTATCAAACTCTTCCTCTAAAGCCATTACAAGCTCGACAGTGTCGAGTGAATCTGCACCAAGATCATCTACAAAAGATGCTTCGTTATTTAATTGGTCTTCTTTAACACCTAATTGTTCTGCGACAATTTTTTTGACGCGTTCTTCTATACTCATTGAGATAAATCCTCTATTTGAAAAAAATCACAAATCAGTGCATTACACTAAATTTGCATGCGCATTGTAACAGGAATCTAGTTTTAAGCAATATTATGTTAATTATAGGTATTATAAATAATACCTATTAAATCATATACATACCACCATTAACATGAATTGTCTCACCAGTAATATAACCCGCATGCTCTGAGCAGAGGAACGCAACTGCGTGTGCTATATCGCTAGTTTGGCCTAATCTGCCTAATGGAACTTGAGATAACATCGCACTTGATTGCTCATCAGTTAAGGCGTCTGTCATGTCAGTTTGAATAAATCCTGGGGAAACAGTGTTTACGGTGATATTGCGTGAACCCACTTCTCTAGCCATCGATTTTGCAAAACCTAACATGCCAGCTTTTGCTGCACAGTAGTTAGTTTGGCCTGGGTTACCCATGCTTCCAACTACTGAAGATATATTTACTATACGACCAAACCTTGCCTTCATCATTCCACGTAAACATGCTTTTGAAGTTCGGTAAACAGAACTAAGATTAGTATTGATAATATCGTCCCATTCTTCTTCAGACATTCTCAATAGAAGATTATCGCGTGTAATACCTGCATTATTAACCAGAATTTGTGGAGCCCCTTCCTGCGCAGAAATTTCTTTCACTAGATCTTTGACACTCTCACCATTACGTACATCTAGAACAGCACCGCGTCCTTTAAGATTTTTTTCGGCAAATCGTTGGCTAATACTTTGCGCCCCATTCTCTGACGTTGCAGTACCAATTACAATGGCTCCAGCCTCTGCCAAAGTGTCTGCTATTGCTGCTCCTATACCACGTGAAGCTCCAGTAACTAGCGCTACTTTTTCTGATAAATCAAACATAGTGATAACCTTTTAAAACTTATTTTTTGAATTCTAATTTTGTATAAATAGGACTAATTTTAGAGTGCAATTATTTTTTGTAAAGTCTCATCATTAAATAAAGCATGAGTTGTAACTGACTTATCAATGCGTCGTTGCAAGCCGCTTAATACTTTGCCCGGCCCACATTCAATCATCATATCTACATTTTCTTTAGCAATTGATTGCATGCAATCAACCCAACGCACTGGTTTAAACAACTGCTCAACCAAGATAGCTTTAATGTCACTCTCAACTTTTAAAGTTTTAGCAGTGACGTTATGAATTACCGGAATTTGACTTACAGAAAAATTCACGCTCTCAAGATAAGATTCCAACTTTTTAGCTGCTGGAATCATTAACTGACAATGCGATGGAACACTGACAGGTAAAGGCAGAGCGCGTCTAGCTCCTGCTTGCTTTAATAAATCGATTGCTGCATCAACAGCTTTTTTCTCCCCCGCAATAACTACTTGTCCCGGAGCATTGAAATTAACTGCCTCTACTATGCCTTCAGCTGCCGCTAACTCACAATTTTCAACTACCTGTTTATCGTCTAAACCTAATATTGCCGCCATTGAGCCCACACCTTCTGCAACAGCTTCTTGCATACATTGTCCTCGGTACTCAACCAATCTAATAGCATCAGAAAAAGTTAAAACTCCAGATGCTACAAGTGCGGTATATTCACCTAAACTATGCCCAGCTAAATAACTTGGCTGCGCTAACCCAGCTTGCTCGCAGTATCGCTGCCACACTCTCCATGCAATAATTCCTGCTGTAAGCATTGCTGGTTGTGTTATATAAGTTTGATTTAAACGACCATCATCACAATTAATGACCTCGGCTAAATCATACCCCAATGCAACTTGCGCCTGACCTAATACCTCATCAACAATATCTTGCTGCTCGGTCCATCCAGATAACATATTGACACTTTGAGAACCTTGCCCAGGAAATACAACCGCATATTTTTGTGACTCTGCCATAAACAATAACCTTAATTTTTATTTGGACACTTCTGAATTGTTGAATTTGAACAGAAACAAGGCCCAGATACAACCAATAATTGCTCCATAAAAATGCGCATTTACCACAACTGGTCCCCCTGAACCCGACTCTGTAAAAGGAACAGCGCCGACTAGTTGCTCATATGTGAGTTTTAATATAAGAAAAGTAAGTAATATTGCATCCTCTAAATAGAAAACACTTTTATCTAAAAGTACTCTTTGTAATAGTAAATATACCAGCACAACAGTAAATAAAGCGTGCAAGACTCCGGAAAAACCAAGATACCAATTTAGATCTTTATCAAACTGCAAAAAACAGAGTGAGATTCCAAGTGTTGCAATACATAAAATAGCCATCCATGATTTTGCTGAGTAAACACCACCATAAATTAGCCAAAGCACAAAAAAACCAAGCATATTTAAAGCAAAATGCGACCAGCCCAAGTGTACAAAATGTGAAGTTAATAAACGCCAGTAATCATATTCAGTTAGCAAATTTGACTCATAGCGCAACAACTCTCTAGCCTTGTCACCAAATATGGCTAGAATTGTACAAATCACAAGCACTACTGCAAGCAAAATCCATTGACTTTGCTTAGGTTTAGTTTCTATTAAATTAACCGAGGATTGAATCTTCATTATTTGATTTTGACTTGGGTAAATGGCTGAACTATTTGCTATTATTAGTCACTAAGCTACAAGAAAGCAAACTCTATGGAAGACTATATGAAAACACTTGATCTAAAAAATATGCCAAAAAATAAAAGTCTAGGCTTCACATTGATAGAAATGTTGGTTGTAGTTGCAATTATCGCTACATTAGCTGCAATGATTGCACCTAAAATTCTTGATAGAGCTTCAGACGCTAAGGTGACGTCCACAAAAGCAAATATACAAACCATTTCTAGTGCATTAGATATGTATAAGCTTGATAATTTCACATATCCAAGTGCCGACCAAGGGTTAGAGGCCCTCATTCAAAAGCCAGGTGGCAGCCCTGAACCAAAGAACTGGAAAGGTTATTTAAAAAAAACACCATTAGATGGTTGGGGTAATGAATATTACTACTCATACCCTAGTCAAAATGGAGCATTTGATGTTTATAGCTTAGGAGCCGATGGACAACTTGGTGGAGAAGGTTTTGACGCAGATATAAGTAATTCGGATTAGTCACCTAATCAGGTCTGTAAAAATGATAACCATCAATACGATTGATAATTTTTCGCGACCTCAATCTGGTTTTACTTTAATCGAACTACTCACTGTTGTTCTACTTATTGCGGTTATAGCCGGCTTTGCGGCATTTTCATTAAATGCTGACCCGCACCGTACTATGGAAACCTTTGCCAAACGCTTTACACAACAATTCGAATTACTCACAGAAGAATCAGCTCTAAGCGGCAATGACTACGGTTTACTCATAGATGAAGAAACCTATCGTTATGTTGTGTGGTTTGAAGAACGCTGGCATTCTCCTCAAGATAGTGACATTGCTAAAGTTCAAAATTTTCCAGAATCCATCACCGTTGATCTTTTTCTGGAACAAGAATCTATATTGAGTCTTCTATCAGAAACCAGCCTACTGCAAAACTCTGGTGATCAAGATAATATTGTTGAAGAAATTGACCCTCCACAAATTTTAATTTTAAGCAGCGGTGAAGTGACTCCTTTCAGCTTGCAACTTGAAGGTCGTGGCTCAGAAGATGTACTTAAGGTTGAGATTGATGCTTTTGGACGTACCACAGTTGAACGTGATGAATAAAATTCTACAGCAAAAAGGCTTTACTCTAATCGAGGTTGTTATAGCAACTTTCATTGTTGGAATAGCTTTGATTGCTGTCGTTGGCACTATTCAAAGTATTACTGCGCAAACCTCACGGGTACAAGAAATTTTCATAGGAAATTTAATTGCAAAAAATGCTATGACAGAGCTACAGCTTAGTCCTGTATGGGCCGAGCTTGGAGAAAAATCTGAAAGCGTAGAAATGGCAAATACCAATTGGTTTAAAGATATTATAGTAATTGAAACCGAAGTAGAAACTTTAAGACGGGTAGAAATTACCGTGGGAATTGATGATGACGAACGTAAACAAAGCTGCTTTTTAGTTGGATTTATTAGTCAAACATCTCAACTTGGACAACGACCAGTGCAATGGCTAGAGCAAGGATTTAATTCAAGAGAAAATGCCCCTGAAGATCGAGATAACCCTGAAAATCCTGAAACACCAATTCCAGTCAATTAAGCGATTTGTTTATGAAGAACATCAGACTTTCAGTTAGCAATAAAAATACCTCTGGTTTCACATTACTCGAGTTGTTACTGGCAGTATTTATTTTCGCCTTAATATCGACAGGTGCCTATCAAGTATTTAATGTGGCACAACGCAATGCTAGTCTTATTAGTGATAAACAAAAACGTATTCGAGACATTAGTTTAAGTTTAGAAATCATTGAAAAAGATTTCACGCAGCTAACACCACGATTTTGGCGCGACCCTTTCAGTGATGCAATTACGCCTTCTTTACAAACTGACTATTCTGGAAATTATTTAGTGCGTCTTGTTCGAGCAGGCTGGAGAAATCCGCTAGGCACAAATCGGTCTGAGCAGCAAGCCGTTGCGTACCGCTTAGTGGATGATAAGTTACAACGTGAGTATACACAGCATCTTGACAACATCTCTTCAACCGAGTCAGTTAAAACCATATTGCTTGATAAAGTTAACAGCATTAGTATTCGCTATTTAGATAGAAGCAATGGAGAGTGGAATGAAAATTGGCCTCCTAGTTCCTCTGAAAACCGAGTCCAATCTACTAGCAATCAAGAAGAGCAAATTTTAATTAACTTACCGATTGCCGTAGAATTAACTATTGATTTAGAAAACGTGGGTGAACTTATAAGTATCATTCCTCTTTCTCCAGGAGCTTAGTAGGTTAAAAATGTTTAGCTCTTACCCACAACCACATAAAAGTAAACAGAATGGAATTGCAATAATTGCAATTTTACTGATCGTTGCTACGGTTGCAGCGTTAGCAACTCAAATGCATTGGCAACATCGAATCAGCTTAAAACGCATAAGTAATTTACTCACTTTACAGCAAGCAAAGCAGTACATAACAGGTGGAGAAAATTGGGCTAGAGAAATACTAGTAGAAGACTTACGTGAGAATACCTCAGACCATTTAGGTGAAATTTGGGCATCATCCCTACCTGCTCTACCCATAGATGGTGGCGCAATTCAAGGACGTTTAGTTGATTTACAGGCCAGATTCAATATCAACTCTTTGATTGATTCAAAAGGCCAGATTAAGCCCGAATCATTAAAGCAATTTGAACGACTACTGCAAATATTAGACATAGACCCAAATATTGCAGCAGCAGTTGGTGACTGGGTCGATACTGATAACTATCCGGAGTTTCCAGGAGGTGCTGAGGATGAAACCTATTCATCTTTAGATAAACCTTATAAAACAGCAAATCACTTTATAACTGACATTTCAGAGCTAATGAGCATAAAAGGCATAAATAAAGCAATTTATGCTAAATTAAAAGGTCATGTATGTGCCCTGCCTTTAAATGTAAGTCTAAATGTTAATACAGCCAATCCTGAAGTATTGCAGAGCCTAACACCACAGATAACAACAAATGATATATCTGAAGTTCTAGACCAACGTGCAGTAGGACCTTTTGAAAATATAAACGAATTTTTCAATCTAACTAATATACAAAAAAAAGAAGTTCAAGCACCTTTAGATACCCAAACAGAATATTTTCTTTTAGAAATTGAAGTCAGCTTGCAAGAACGTATCTACAGAAGGCATACTTACTTATATAGAGACTTACAATCTGGCAATGTTACTGCTTACCAAAGAATAGAAACACCAGATGCAATGCCAAATATTGAAGCCGAACAACTGAATGCCACTAAAGCAATAATCGATAATTAAGTAAGAACCACTATGAAAAAACAATTTATTTTTTTAAAACGCCTTGACTCTATGGATGTTCAAACTGTAGTTACAGAAAAAAATACAATAGCCGAACGCTTAAGAGCAACTAGCTTAAATAATATTCAGAATTCATCTTCAAATTTGGTATGCATAGTATTGCCAGACCATATGGTTTCAAGCTTTGAACTCAGCATCAACACAAGAAACCAGTCTCAACTTAATAAAGTCGCTCGCTATGCCGTAGAAGAAAAATTTCCAAGTAGATTGGATGATTACCATATAGTTTCTAATAAGTCTTCAGGCCAAAAAGCTAGTGTCAGAGCTATTAAACATTCTCGCATGAAAGATATACTTAACTTACTCAGCCAACACAATATAACGGCCGATGAAGTGACTGTTGAGTCAGATTTGTTGAATAAAAATACCTGCACAATGCTTTTCAATGATAATGAACTAACTCTCTGCGGTGATGGTCTGGAACAAACCTATGAATTTGACCGGTCAGTAGCGCCACTTATCACTGAAGAAATGTTCACCTTGTTAAAAGATACAAAAGACCTGCATATAATCCATTCTGGAAATGAAGAACTAATATTAGAATCAATTGAAAATCAAGCACCAGACTCAATACGTATAAAAAAAATAATCAAAGATGAGCGATACTATGAAAGTATCTGCTTGAATAAATTTTCAAATATCAATTTACTGCAGTCTGAGTACAAAGCAACAAACAAAGAAATCGAAAGTAATTCTTTTTGGAAATACCCGATCTATTTAGCGGCAGCCAGTTTGCTGACTATTACTGGAGGTTTGTACGCACAAAATTTAATTCTTTCAAAGCAAATTAATAAAAAAGAATTATCACTAATTAAAACCTATACTACTTTATTTCCAGAGGCAAACAAGCCTAAAGATGTTATCGATTTATCGATGAAACTAAGGAACAAAAAAAATGGCAGCGCCACATTAAGTAAAAGTGAGTTGCCAGTTAACACCCTATTATTATTAGAAAAAGCTAGTGCTGCCTCTAGTACACTTAAATTAGAGTTTCACGGTTTTAATATTGACAAAAACTCTGCAGAGTTACTTGTTGTTGGTAGTAGTATTGAAAGCCTAAATTCCTTTAAAGAAAAAATACAAGGTGAGCTACCAAACCTAAGTATAAATCTAGACTCTGTAACTTCAATAGAAAAAAAATACCAAGGTAAACTGAGGATTAAATAATTAACATCATGCAAAATTTCAAAAATTATCTCTCACAACTTAGTAAACGAGACACTATTTTATTAATTGCATCTATTGCTTTAATATCGTTTGTGATATTAAAGCTTTTTATCATTGATGCACTAACTGAAAGAAAATCAAACCTTATTAAAAAGTCGGCCACCATTTCTCAGCAAGAGACGATTATTTCAAGCCTAAATAGCAGCTCAACAATTACAGCAAATGGGTCAAAATCAGCTAATCAGTTAATAAATAGTTTTTTAAAACAAAACTCTTCTTCTAATACATTAAAACAAATTCGCACAACGAATGACGGTTCACAGCGATTCGAACTAGAAGACATTACATTTACAACTTTAGTGAATTTACTAAACCAATTAGAAAGTAATGACATAAATTACAACAACCTACAGATAAAGAAAACCAAAGAAAATGGCATTGTTGATGCTATTATGACGATTCAGTAATCATTTAAATCACAACAAATCAAAATAGTTATTGAACTCGCTATGCAATTGAATAAGTTTCAAGCCTTGTTGAGAGTAATATTTTCCAGTATTATTTTTGACTATTTCGTTTATTAGTTTTTCAAACTCTAATTTATACTGCTGTATTTTTTCAGAATTTTCATCTGCTAAGAAAATTATAAATTTTGCAATGTTATCAAAATTTTCTGAATAAGTCGCAATAACATGTACTCCAAAAACATCCTTAATTTTATCTCCATAGCTTAATAACTGAATACGTTTAAGCAATTCATTTTCTTTGAACTGTCCCTTGTCAATATTCCACTCAAAAATTACTAGAGAGAGGTTGTTCATTTCTGCTCGTTCTATTTCATCACGCATTATCTTTCTAAATGATGTCAGATTATGCAGGCCGGTGAGTGAATTAAAATAATCATTCCAGTTATATTTTTGTTTATCTAATAATGCGTCTTGCAGAATAACCATTTGCTGATAAAGTATTTGTATATCAGCGGCTACTGTTTCAAGTTCTATCACATTTTTACTTTGCAATGTAAGATGCGCCACTGAGTTTTTTGCGGTTAACTCAAGTTCACTATCAATATGATTAACTGTTTGTGATTTACCTATACAAATTTCTAATAAGGTTTCCATTAAGAATTGCTTGTAATAGATACATTCTGCGCCAGTAATAAGTTTTATTTGGTCTAAAAATTTACGTACCAGTGTTTGATGAGACTGTAATTCTGTAAGACTTAATGCATAGCGGTTGTATCCACTAATAAATTCTTCCTTGTTTTTTTGGATTTGTAAACTTTTAATTTTTGCATGCTCCGCTTTGTACCAATTAATACTAAAAAGTATCCCAAAAAGAGCCCCAATAAAATATAAAAAATAGGCGAAGTCAGATTTCCATTTTGCTTTTTTAATTGTAAAATGAATCGATAACTCTTTATTACTTAGTACGTAATTTGCATCATAGACTTTAACTCTAAAAGCATAGTCTCCACTTTTAAGGTTTGTATAGGTAGCAAAATTCTCATTAGATAAGGCGCTCCATTCAGAATCAAATCCTTCTAAATAGTATTGGAACCTATTTTTCTTTGGAGCTTTAAAGTCAAGATGGGCGAATTCGAATCGTAAACTATTCTCAAAATACTCCAAGCTCCCGTTGCTTTGTAAGCGTTCAACTATATCAGGCTGCCCTATTTCTGTTATTAAACGCACCCTATTCATCCTAGGAGAAATAGCATCTTTAACTGGAATATTAATTGTGGATGGAAATTTTATTAAACCTCTATCTCCACCAAACAATAATTCATCGCGAGACTCTAGGTACAAAGATGCCATAGTAGTATTCCCTGTATTGTACAAACCGTCCTCTTGTATGTAAAAGACAAAGTCCTCAAGATCATCTAATGAAGCTTTTATCAAGCCAGATAGGGTAGTCATCCATAATGTATTATCAACAGTTTCAATCGCTCGTATCTCATTTTGTGGAAAATGCTTATACTCTAAAAGAGCGTACTCTGGTGTAAACCTATACAAAGAAGTATCAACAGCAATCCAAGTGTGTCCAAATTTATCAATATGAATGTCATTTACAAAACCACTGATATTTTTTAAGGCAGCTGATATGTCTATAGCTTTTTTATCCAGTTGTGTTGAAATCACTTCGACACCAGTTTCGCTACCAATCCAAAGTAGGTTTTCTTCATTATCATATGCTAAAGACATAATGGCACCATTATGAATTTTATAATCACCATTCTCAGAGTTATAGTACGTGGTTTTGTCTGTGTCTTTTTCAATTGCAACTACACCATTGAAAGTGCCAACAAACAGATGTGTCTCAGATTGAGCTAACTGAGTTACCGTATTATCAAAAATCCCGTTATTATATTTAGCTTTGGAAATTAAATTATTGTAATTTCGTGTTTCACCAGTAGGAAGTAATGAATTTAAACCATTAAGTCCACCTATGAACATTTCTTTTTCAGTGCTTAATAAATCATAGGTAAGACGGTACTTTTTTGTTGTTATAAATGGTCTGATTTCATTTTCGGTTTCAGAAACAATGAATATTCCGTTATCTGCACCTAAATATAATTCACCCATAAATTCTTCAAAGGTCCAAATTGTATTTGTATTAAACGCTCGGTCTGGGGAATAAAAATTTGATATGAAAGGAAAAACAGCACGTGGAGCACGAAACTTAGCCGCATAAAAACCATCAGTACCCAGCCATATATTATTTGTTTTATCTTCATAGATACTAAAAACTTGGTCTGTATTAAGCTGGTTTTTACCAACGCCAATAACAATCGAGGAGTACTTTTTCTGTTCTTTCGTTTTATAAAAAACACCTCTCCCTCTAGTGACAATCCAATTTGTATCGTAAGAATCTCTATAAATATCGCTAATAAATATGCGTGTATCATTTTTTTCGTTAATTATAAATGGCTCTTTTAATATATTACTGTTTTCAACATCTAGATAAAAAACACCTCTACTTGTGTATAAATACAAGTTATTTTTTGAAGCTAAAAATAAACCATAGTGCTCATCATTTGGCTCATATGAATACTTTCGATAAGCTGCATAATCAAAAGGTCTTAAATATTTCAATTCCTGATCGTAAATATACAACTGCCTATCGACTAGTGCTAAGAGCTCATCCTCAAATATAACCATAGAATCAGCTGAATAGTTCTCCGCTATTACTTTATTTTTATTTTGGGTGGGAACTGATTCAACTTCATAAGTTTCTTTATGAATTCGTTCTATTCCATCCTCACCCACAACAAATACAGAGTTTTTAAACTCAATTAATTCTTTAGATTTGTAGTGCTTTAATCCTGGGGTAGACTTATTTGAAATTATTCTAAAATTATCAGACTGTGGGTTGAAAATTGCAATGCCATCGGTTGAAGTAGCAACCCATATATTTTTATTTTCAGTTTCAATAATATCGTAGATATCAGCATTTATTAAAATCCCCTCTTTATCACCACCCGAATATTTTTTAGCGTTTCTACCATCATATTTATATAAACCCTCTTGTGTAGCAAACCATATGTATCCATCACTATCTTGCAAGATTTTTTCGATACTAGATCCTTCAAGACCTTGCTCAACACCAATATATTCCATATGAAAGTAATACTCACCAAAAATATTTTGAGGAGTAAATGCAATTAAACCTAAAATTAGTAGAACTATTTTTAGGTTTAAACAATAATTTAAGTCCTTAGACATACGCCCATTCTCTCCAACCCTGAACAAGTGGAAAATACATTCCTAGCCTAATTGCTCTATCATCTATTCCTCTCATTAACATTGCATAATTTTCTAGCTGTAATTTGTAGCGCTGCATTTCGTTATCTAAAAATTCATCTAAACCGCTACCCTCATGAATACTTGTTTTGTAATCAATTATCCAACGTATATTATCTGCATCAATAAAAGTTCTATCTATTCTAAAGTTTTTAAATTGCCCATCAACAAAACCACTTATAGGGTATTCATTTTCAATTTCTTTATGATCAGATGAAAATATCCAACTCCTTTCTTGGTCAGTAGCAGCTGCATTTAAGGCTTTCATTGTTCTGGATATCGACATGTCAAGCTCAGTATCCGGAACACCAAAGGCTCGTAATACTCGACTAAAATGCTTCTCTAAATTATCTCTATCAGTTAATGCCCATTCATCAATACTCATATTTCCAAGCTGTTTTAGGGCCAAATGAACAACAGTACCAATATGCATAGCAGTCTCGCTAGCCCATTCATACTCAATCACTTCTGATTGTAAAATTTCCCTTATTGCGATACCACTTTGAATATCTGTTGAAGATATATTTTTATCAATATTTTTCAAAATTTGACGCTTAAAACTATTAGAAGCATTACTTTTCTCATCCCCAGATTCAGAATCCTCGTGATGATCAAATATCGAGATCGAATTCAAGCTTGAAGTTAAAAGACTTACAAACGAGCCTTGAGGTGCAAGTAATTTCTGTTCACCTTTAGTCAATTTGGACTCACAAAAAAGACTTGTAGATTTAATTGATCTTGTCATTGCAACATATAATAAACGTTTTAATTCAGATGCTTCAAGTCGATTATTACGCTTTTTAATGTATGTATAAATTGAATTATCTTTGGCTGGCTGATACTGACTTAGCAATAAATGTCGGTGAGAACCTGCGTCTAGTAACTCATTCCATACCAATAACTCAGAATCGTTTTTTCTTGTAGTGCGACTAGCCCTTGGAATTATTACATGATCAAACTCCAAACCCTTTGCCATATGGATTGTCAATAATTGCAAGTTTGAATTAGAAGGTGCATCTGCTTTGCCAGTGAATTCATTTAAAAATTCTCGTAGAGGCTTAACCGAACTTATTACAGAATTAATTGTTTGAGATTTTAGAATTTGAAAAAAACTCTCAACATTTATTACCTGCTCCTCAGACTCTAAACAAGAAGGACCATTAAGTCTTTGCCATAAACCTTCAACAACTAAGGATAGAGGATCTCTATTTAATTGTATAGAAGCGATTTCAAAAGCTTCAAGCAGAAACTGTAAACGCAATCGAGAATCTATTGATAAGAAATCAAACTCTGTACTTTTTTGCAAAAGTTCAATTATAAGCAGCTCCTTATCAACTCTAACTAGATTCTCCAACTCAATTAGTGTTAAACCACACCATGGCGCCCTTAGAACCGACAACCAAGCCTGACGATCAGCTGGATGCACTAAAGCTATGGTTAACGCATAAACATCTAAAACCTCTTGTTGTGCATTAAGCTTTTCCATGCCTTCAACACTTACTGCTAATTTCTCTTTTTTAATTAGAGGTACTAAATATTCTAAATGGTTTCTACTTCTCACTAAGACTGCAATACTTGAACTGCTATCTTTTTCTTGCAATTCTTTAATAAGTTTTACAATAGCTTTTGCTTCGGATTGAGAAGCATTAGCAGCCACAGTTTGAATGCTAATGCTGGGGTAGTCTGATTCTGCCTTTACTGCGACTGATGAATGAAAAGCAACATCTCCTATATTTACTTTATCGGCTTCGGGAAATAGGTTTTTAAATACCAAATTATTTTTGTCAACTACATTTTTTCCGGATCTGAAATTACTTTCAAGTTGTAAAAACTCAGGCCTTAAGGAATTAATGCCACTACGCTTAAGCAATAGAAAATTCTTAACATCAGCATCTCTAAAGCGGTAAATTGATTGCATTGGATCACCAACGATAAAGAGCGTTCTATTATCATCAGCCCAAGCTGTTGTTAATTTTCTTAACAATTCAAAATGCACTCTTGATGTATCTTGAAATTCATCCACTAAAATATGATTGATTCGACTATCGAAACTAAGTGCCAAATCTGTAGGGGCATCATCATAACCCAATGACAAGAGAGCTGATTGTGTTAGCTCAATAAAATCAACATAACCAGTACGTTGAAACTCTAAAAGCAATTCTGCTGCTAGGTTTTTAAGAACAGAAAATAAAGCATTAAGAAAAACCTGATCCTCATTAGTATACTTTCTGTCAGGCAAATCATTAACTAAGGCGAGTGATGATACAAACAAATCTTCATGCTTAAGTGAAGATAATAAAGACTGCATACGTTTCTTGAATTCTTTATAGCGTACACGCAAGTCAGGATCATCAGTTGCTGATTCAGGAGCAAAGCCCTCAGCAATTGAGACTCTAGAGCGTACTGTGCCCTTGTCAGTCAAAAGAAGTTTTTTAATACCTCGCCAAATAGCCAAGGACTCAAAATCGGTATGAGGCAACTCACTCAAAAATTGGCAAGCGCGTATTTCCGAATCTCGGTCTGCAATACGTAAACTTTCTGCAGCATATGAGCTCATAGACACAACTTCTTGACTAAGCTCATTTGATAGCAAATAACTCAAGGGTGCTAAATCTTGTTCCACAGCTGCTTCAAGAGCCATGTTTAACTGATTTAAGTCGACAAAATAATCGTTAGTGACATACGAAAGCCACTGATCGCGCTTTGCCAACATCGTGATTAATAAGTTTGAAGTACGATCAAAATCGTTATTTAATTCAAGCAATATTGTTTCTAAATTATTATCCGAGCGATCAGAATTTAGAAAATATTTGAAATATTGATTCACAGCGGCTCGATATAACTCTCTTGCGTCATCTAGCAATTTTGGCATTCCGCCAAAACCAGAAGCTACTGGCATCACTGAAACTAAACGAGAACAAAATGAATCAATCGTTAAAATTTGTAAGCGATTAGGGTTATTCAACAAGCCCCAGTTTAATTTCTTATCCCTTTGATGAGCATTTTCAGCTAAATCAAAGACTTTTTTCTCATGCTCACTTAAATTTTCTTTTTTAGTTTGTGAATCAACAACCAGTACTAATTTGGATAAAATTCTTTCCCGCATTTCAGCTGCAGCTTTACGAGTAAAAGTAATTGCAAGTATTTCTTCGGGTTTATCAACAACAGCCAACAAGGCTAAATAACGTTCGACTAACAAACTGGTTTTTCCTGAACCAGCAGGCGCCTGAATTAAAAACGAAAAATTAGGGTCCAGAGCCTTCTTACGAGCATCCGCATCTTGTAAATTATTCTCCGTCATACAACTTGCCTATCTGGATTAGCATGAGTTCTACATAAACTTTGTAGTTCACAATAATTACAGGTTTGTAAACCTTTCTTCGGAGACGGTATTGCCAAACCAGATTTAAAGTCTTCTGCAAGTGCATTTAGCTGCTCTCTCCAGTATGGCATTAATTCCGACCAAGACATTCCACGTCGTTGAAAATCAGTTAGTTGGTCATAAGCTTTTATACCAGGAAAAGCGTTGTCAAATTTACTCACTCCACTAAAAGAAAAATTACCCGGTTTTAAATTTGCAAAAACGACTGCAACTACTTTGTTTTGTTCAGCAAGTGCATAAATCGGCATTTGTGGTTCATCTGGCCTGTCACCAAACCACGAGTTTGAACTTTGGATGCCCGACTTATAATCAATAATTGCAAAACCAAGATTATCAAGCTGATCAATGCGGTCGACATAACCCTTCACTTGCAAACCATTAATCTCAAGCATTACTTCCTGTTCTGTGCTGTTCATAGCAAAGCTTTCACGTTGACCCTCAAGTTTTAGCCAGGCTAAAGTTAGCTTAACCAACCTTGTTCGCTCAATTGCTTTTAAACGTACACTTAATTTATAACTCAAGCTTCTCTCAAAATCACTCAGAACCTTATCAATGATTTCCCATAACTGTATTTCAAGATGTTCATTCTTTAGAGCAATACGAAGAGTGTCAGAAGAACCAATCCGCTTCCAAATTTCTTCAAGCGCTTTATGCAGTAACTGGCCTCTTTCCAATGCCGTTAGCCCATAGGAATTATTTTCAATTCTCTCAGGAAATAATCTATGCTTCGCATAAGCCTTAAAAGGACACTCGGACTGATTTTTAAAAAGTGATGTCCCGACTGTTTTTGTATCATGATAAGAAGCACCATGAGTTTCTTCAACCCATTTACTTTTTGTTTTATCTACTACAGTTTTTTCTATAGGGGCTTGTATTTTAAAACTCAAATCGTTTAACAAACCAGGCTTTTTAATTATTTGTGAACTTTCAGAATTTACCATTGAAAAACAAGTATTGCTTGCTGCTCGTTTTAGATGGGCTATACGTTTCTCTGCATCAGACAAACACAGTTCTGGGGTACTTTGGGATATTTTGCATTTTTTCTGCCAGCCAAATGGAATCAATGGATTTATTTTACGCGTCTCTGGCAAAACATTATTACTCAATTGAGCAACCCAAAGATATTCAAAATTTAATCCATGCACCTCTTTTAAATCCATAACTTGAATTGGTGAAAAAATTTGAGTACCTTGTAAACGTTTATTCAAGAAGATTCGTCTTAGCGCTTTTAGTGCTTGCTTAAAATTCATTTTTGCATGCACAAAATCCAAGGTTGCAAAATCTGTTAAGCATGAACGCATGGCTTGAGCTTGACGTTGTTCGTTGATTTCCAGATCAGTAGAAGGCCAGCCAAATTTTTCCAAATAAGTTAAGAAATGCTTAGCCCATGTACTTGGTAATTGAGATGTTTTCCCAAATCCATTTGAAGTCTTAAGCGTCATTAGTGAAACTTCAAAAAATGTACTTTTTGATTTTTTTGGTCGCTTGCGTTCATATATTTTTAATAAACTTAATAAACTTGATAAGCTAAAATCTAGAACGCCCTGTCTACGCAGCCAGGCATCCAACTTTATTCTTTCAAATAATTCACTACTGCCACCAAAACAATATGGATTTCGCAATATTTGACTTATTTTATCTAAGCTAAATTCATCCTCAATTAATTCAAGTAAGCTCATAGCCATATTTGCTAATTCTGAATCTGATAAACTGTCACCACCAGAAACCTGATATGCAGTATTAACAAATTCTTTTTTAGTAAATATGGACGTTGGATATAAGGTTTTTCTAAAAATGTACTCAAGCTCAGATTTAGATTGCTGTAAATTTGGAACAACGATACCAATCGTAGTTGAAGGGTTTTGTGTTAACAAATCACGACACCAGTTGGCAATGGCCGTAAATTCATCTTTCACTGAAGAGTATGAGTAAGCAACAATCTCAGAATCAAATTCTTCTGCGTTATATAGATCAACTAAAGAACCTTGAGCTTCTATTACAGCAATTAGTTCTAACTGCTGAGGTGAAAATTCAACAAAGCCGGCTAAAATTATATTCTGTGGAAGTGTTAGTTTATTTTTCTTAATTGCACTTTTGAGAGTATCAGGCAACCTTGCGTTATCTATCCAAGATGATTCTTTGCAACGTTTAAAGTACAGTTCTACCCAGGTGGTAAATGCTTTCACATCCTCACTTGGAAAATTTGCAATTCGAGTATCCGGCAAGCGCCAAGCTTGCATTAATTGCCACGCCGATTTGGCTATTACTGCAGTTGATGACAACTGTAATAAACCGTTTTTTTCTTGTGATCGGATGACTTGTTCCCAAACCATTTGTTCTTGCAGTGGTGTCAATAAACTACGAACACCTTCTGCGCTGGCATACCCAGACCAAAGTAATTCTTCACCAGTTTGCTTAAGCCAGTCAGACCAAGAATATATTTTTGGCGATGGCCAAGCTGTAAAACCTTGTTGTTTTTTCCAGTTTGCGTATGACAAGCGAAAATACTCGGCTTGACGAGCTAAGCTTGTAATCAAAACAGATCCAGATTCAAGCTTAGAAAATAGCTTAATAGACATTAGGATAGTCTTTGCTAGAGAGATTTGACATAAAAATGACAGCCAAGGCTTTTAAAGACTTTCTGGTAAATTGCAATTTACGTCTGAAAGAAATCACCCTGCAATCCTATTATGAAGTTAATGCAGCTAAATTGGTCGGGGCGAGAGGATTTGAACCTCCGACCCCTTGCACCCCATGCAAGTGCGCTACCAGGCTGCGCCACGCCCCGACGACCTAAAAATCAAATTTAATATGGTTTTGCATTTTACAAATAACAATACTCAGTTATCAATAGTAGCAAATCAACATTAACGTCGCAGAAGTCTCAATAACTCTTCGAGTTCTAAACGAACTTGATGAACAATTTGTTGGCTCTGATTAACATCAGTTTGAGCATCTTCACCAGATAATTGTTGGCGTGCACCACCAATGGTATATCCACGGTCATACAACAAAGATCTAATCTGACGAATTAAAATAACATCTTGATGTTGATAGTATCGGCGATTACCACGTCGCTTTACAGGCTTTAACTGTGGGAACTCTTGTTCCCAGTAACGTAAAACATGCGCCTTAACAGCACACAATTCACTAACCTCACCAATGGTGAAATAACGCTTCCCCGGAATTGGGGGAAGGTCACTATTATTTGCTGCCTCCAGCATAGGCCTCTACTCTCGATTTTAATTTTTGACCGGCTCTGAAAGTAACTACTCTGCGTGCAGAAATTGGAATCTCTTCACCAGTTTTTGGATTACGTCCAGGTCTTTGTTTTTTGTCTCGTAATTCGAAATTGCCAAAGCCAGATATTTTTACGCGATGACCATTAGCTAATGCCTTTCTTATTTCATCAAAAAACATATCAACCAAGTCGCGAGCTTCGCGTTTATTTAATCCCAGTTCATTGAATAGAGATTCAGCTAATTGTGCTTTGGTTAGAGCCATGATATATCACCATTTTCTTGTAACGACCCGCGCATTGAACTATGGATTTAGCTATCCCTAAGTACCGCGTTTTGGGTTTGACTTAAATTTGCTACAATATTTTGGGTTGCAGCATCAATTTCTTCATCTGTTAGAGTGCGTGATTTTCCCTGAAAAATCAAGCCCAAAGCCACACTTTTTTGACCTATTTCTACGCCCTTGCCCTGATAAACATCAAATACATTCACATTAAGTAAAAAATCAGGGGCTTCTAGCCAACATGCTTCAATAAGACTTGAGCTGCTCACTTCTTGTGGCACCATGATTGATAAATCACGTCTTGAAGCAGGAAAAGCGGATACGGAATCAAAGGTTGGTAATTGACGCTCAGCAAGCAGTTTATAAGGAATTTCAGCTATATACACGCTTCTATCCAAATCACATGCCTTCTGTAAAGCAGGATGCAATTGACCAAAATACGCTCTACTTTCATAAGTAGCTATGGAGCCATTATCTTTTACAATGTCCCTCTTAATCTCAGCCGATTGGCCAGGATGCAAGTTTGCATGGTTACGGGAAATAAGTGTAAATGAGTTCAAATCAACAGTCTTATCAAGTACCGCCTCAACATCGGATTTAAAGTCAAAAAAGTCTGCAGATTCAGGCTTCTCAGACCATTGTTCAGTATTTCGCGCACCACTTCGAATGAAACTGAGAGTTTTTTCTTCTTTAATTTCATTGCCTTGCAGAATATACCGAGAACCTACCTCAAATAACATCACACGTTCTTGTTGGCGTTTATTATTAAATTTCAGTGTCTCAACCAGGCTTGGAATCAAACTTTCACGCATGATCGCTAACTCTTTTGAAATTGGGTTTTTCAACTTTAGGGCCTTATCACTCCCACCAAAACGTATGTGCTGTTCTTCGGAAATAAAGCTATAGGTAATAACTTCAGAATAGCCTCTTTCAACAAGAGCTTGCTTAAATATCTTAGGAGAAAGTTGTCTTTCCTTATTTAGTTTTAAACGAGCCGCGGCCTGTAAAGGTTTGGACTTAATATTACTCAAGCCATGAATTCGGCCGATTTCTTCCACTAAGTCTTCAGGAATTTGGATATCAAAACGGTGACTTGGAATACTTGCTTTATAAATTTGAGCGTTAACTGTGGTACTAATACCTAAACGATTTAGTGAGTTTAAAGCAAACTCTTCAGTAATAGAAACACCAAGCAAGGACTCTAATTGCACGTGCGCTAACTCAACAGTTTTCAGTTGATTAAATTTCTCACCAACATACTCAATAGGTCCGGCCTCACCTCCCACAATCTCTAAAAGCAAATGGGTTATGCGTTCAACTACAGTAACCATCAAATTTGGATCAACGCCTCGCTCAAAACGATGTGAGGCGTCAGTATGCAGACCAAAGCGTCTAGCCTTACCCGCAATAGCTAAAGGCGTGAAATGAGCACATTCAATGAATACGTCTTTTGTATCATCATTAATACCTGAATACTCACCACCCATGATGCCGCCCATTGCAAGCGCTTTAGATTTATCTGCAACAACTAATACATCAGAATCTAACTCCACTTCCTTTCCATCTAACAAAGTTAATCTTTCACCTTGCTTGGCAAAACGAACATGAAGCGACTCATCAATGACACTTAAATCAAAAGTATGTGAAGGTTGTCCACTTTCTAACATAACGTAATTTGAAATATCAACTACAGGATTGATAGGACGTAAACCGCTACGACGTAAACGTTCTTGCATCCACATTGGAGTTTCAGCTTTAACATTAATGCCCTTAACAATACGACCAGAAAAAGCTGGGCATTGGTTTTTAGCTTGTAGCTCAACTGAAATAACATCTTCATGCTTAATCGTTGTAGCAATGACATCCGACATACATTTATCGGTGAACTCCATGCCATTAAGTACCGCTACTTCTCTTGCGATACCACGTAAACCTAAACAATCACCACGATTTGGGGTCAGTTCAACTTCGATTACCGTGTCATTAAGATTAAGGTGTTCACGAATATCTTGCCCAACTAAAGCATCATTTGACAGCTCTAATAAACCATCAGAGCTGTCTGCAAGCCCTAACTCAACTGCAGAACACAACATACCAAATGATTCGATTCCACGTAATTTTGATTTTTTGATTTTAAAGGGCTTTCCATCAGACGAAATCAACTCTCCACCAATTTTAATTAATGGAACTTTCAAACCAGTTCGTACATTGCTGGCTCCACATACGATTTGCAATTCTTCAGCACCATCACTGACTTTACACACACGCAATTTATCTGCATCAGGATGTGCTTCAACAGCAGTAACTTCGGCTACAACAACCGAATGAAATGCTGGAGCGGCAGGTTCAACACTTCCAACCTCTAAACCAGCCATTGTTAATTGATGACAGAGTGTGGCTGTATCAACATCAGGACTAACCCACTCACGCAACCAAGCTTCACTAAATTTCATATCTATTACTCAATTAAAATTATTTTAATTTACTTTTATATTCTTGTTGAAAGAGCTTCAAGCGAACTGTTTAAGAAAACGCAAATCATTATCAAAAAACAGTCTTAAATCATTTACTCCATAACGCAACATCGTGAGCCGCTCAACACCCATACCAAAGGCATAACCCGAGTATTCATTCGGGTCAATTCCAACGTGTTTTAAAACATTAGGGTGCACCATTCCACAACCGAGAATCTCTAACCAGCCTGTATGTGAACATACACGGCAACCTTTGCCATCACACATAACACAACCCATATCTACTTCGGCTGATGGCTCTGTGAATGGAAAATAAGAGGGTCGAAAGCGTACTGGCAAATCAGCTTCAAAAAATTCATGCACAAAATCTTCGAGCACGGAACGTAGATTAGCAAAACTTACATTTTTATCAATTACCAAGCCTTCAACTTGGTGAAACATAGGGGTATGAGTTAAATCTGAGTCACAGCGATAAACTCTACCTGGAGCAATAAGGCGTAATGGTAAATCATTATTTTTAACCGCCTCTTCCATAGTTCGAATTTGCACGGGCGAAGTATGCGTACGTAGCAACTTACCCTCACCTGCAAACTCTCCTTCCAAATAAAATGTATCGTGCATAGCACGTGCCGGATGGGTTTCAGGAATATTTAAAGCGGTGAAATTATGGAACTCATCTTCTATTTCAGGGCCTTCAGCAACAAAGAAACCTGCATGATGAAACATCTCTTCAATACGATCCATAGTTCGAGTTATTGGATGCAAATTGCCTGCCGCTGAACCTCGTCCAGCTAAAGTAACGTCAATACTCTCTTTTTCCAATTGCTCAGCTAAAGCCGCGTTTTCTAAAGTTTCTTTACGCACCTTAAGTGCAGCCTGAACATTTTGTTTAGCAAGGTTTATACCTTGGCCTGCAAGTTTTCGTTCTTCATGTGGCAACTTGCCTAAATTCTTTAGTTGGGCGGTGAGCTGACCTTTTTTACCTAATAGGTCAACGCGCAACTGTTCAACTTGGCCTAAACTATCTGCCGCTTTAATTTGCGCGATAAGCTCAGCTTGTATTTTTTCGATATCGAAGCTTTCTTCCGACATAGTATTCTTCCAAATTTACTTTTTACAGTATTTATGAGTGCTAATAATAATTTCAAAATATTATTGAAATTCCTTCTAAAGTTTTCTAACAAACAATAAAAAACGGGGTCAGCCTCGGCTTTCCCCGTTATCTTTATTGCTATTTTTTGCAAGTCTCAGAATTTTTCTTCCGAGACTTTATCCTACTGTTTCTGCAATTAAGACAGGCTGGCCTTGGCTTTCTCAACTAAGGCACTAAAACCTGCTGCATCATGTACAGCGATATCAGCAAGAACCTTACGATCCACTTCGATACCTGCTTTGCTTAAACCGTTAATAAAACGACTATAAGATAGACCGGAAAGTCTAGCAGCTGCATTGATACGGGCAATCCACAATCTACGGAATTGACGTTTTCTTTGACGTCTATCGCGATATGCGTATTGACCTGCTTTAGTTACTGCTTGTACAGCAACGCGATAAATCTTACGACGTGCACCGTAATAACCTTTTGCACGTCTTAAGACTTTCTTATGTCTTGCTCTGGCTGTGACGCCACGTTTAACTCTTGCCATGATTCTTCTCCGTTAGCTTATGAATAAGGCAACATGCGTGAAACTGACTTCTTATCGCACTCTGCAACTTGCAAAGTAAGACCTAGCTGACGTTTACGCTTGGAGCTTTTCTTGGTTAGAATATGACGAAGGTGAGATTGACGGCGTTTGAAACCACCTTTCCCTGTGCGTTTAAATCTTTTAGCCGCACCGCTATTGCTTTTCATTTTTGGCATGGTTTGTATCTCCAACCTCTTTCGAGGCTACCATTTAATTAACCTTTTCCCAATCGCGTTTAAATAATTCTAAACAGGACGGTTGAAGGTGAAACATTATTAAATTCATCCTTTACAAATCGATTAATAACATTCTCTTCTTATCGAGCAAATTGCCTTTTTTCTCACACTTAAGTTTAAAAAAAATGTTTGCTCGTACTTTTTTGTTTAAGTTGATGTTCTCAACTCAAACGAAACTCTAAAAACTCTATCTAATTACTTAACAGTTGCTCTTGGCGCCATTACCATTACCATTTGGCGACCTTCCATTTTAGGAAATTGCTCAACTGTTGCTAATTCTTCTAAATCTTTCTTAATGCGTTCCAACATTTTGGAACCCAATTCTCTGTGAGCCATTTCTCGACCACGAAAACGTAAAGTAATTTTTGCTTTATCACCTTTTTCAAGAAACTTAGTTAAATTTCTTAATTTAATTTGATAATCACCCTCGTCGGTACCTGGACGGAATTTAACTTCTTTAACGTGGATAATTTTTTGCTTTTTCTTATTTGAGTTCTGCTTTTTCTTCTGTTCAAAAAGATACTTACCAAAATCCATGATACGACACACTGGCGGTTCAGCATTAGGCGATACTTCAACTAAATCCAAATTGACTGCCGCTGCCATTCCTAAAGCTTCATCGGTAGCTAGTACACCAATTTGTTCACCATGTTGATCAATAACTCGTACTTCACGGTTGGTAATTTCTTTATTGCGTCTTGAACGTTTCTTACTAATTGTCAGTTCTCCAAATAATTAAAATAAATTGCCTAAGGCTTAAAACTCTATGAGTCTGTGGTTTTGCCTTTTTGAGCAATTTCTTGATCCACTTTTGCAACTAAGTCTTCGAGTGACATCACTCCTAAGTCTTCGCCGTTTCGAGTACGAACCGCGAGCACATTCTGCTCAGCTTCTCTGTCCCCTAGTACCAACATATATGGCACTCTCTGCAAAGTGTGGGTGCGAATTTTAAAGCCGATCTTCTCGTTTCTCAAGTCTGTTTCAACTCTAAAGCCTTGTTTTTTCAAGGCACTCGATACTTCTCGAGCATATTCCTTGGTTCTATCGGTCAAACTCATCACAACAATTTGCACCGGAGAAAGCCAAGTAGGAAGATTTCCAGCGTAGTGTTCTAGCACCACCCCAATGAATCGTTCTAGCGAGCCAAGAATGGCACGATGCAACATTACCGGGGTTTTCCTAGTATTATCTTCAGCCACATAAATTGCGCCTAAACGATCTGGCATCATGAAATCTAGCTGCATAGTGCCTAATTGCCAACTTCGGCCAATACTATCTCGTAAAGAGAAATCAATTTTAGGGCCATAGAATGCCCCATCACCGGCATTCAAGCTCCACTTCAAACCAGTGGCATTTAAGGCCGCTTCAAGGCTGGTTTCTGCTTTATCCCACAAGCTTTCAGCACCTACTCTCTTCTCCGGCCGAGTGGACAAAAATACCTCAATATCGGTAAACCCGAAGTCACTGTACACTTCCTGTAAAAACTCAACAAAAGAGCCAACTTCGCTTTCAATCTGGTCTTCAGTACAGAAGATATGCGCATCATCCTGTACAAAATTTCGCACTCTCATCAAGCCATGCAAAGTGCCGCTGGCCTCGTTACGATGGCATGAACCAAACTCAGCCATGCGTAGAGGTAATTCACGGTAACTATGTAAACCATGATTATAGATTTGCACATGACATGGACAGTTCATTGGTTTGATTGCATAGGTTCGTTCTTCAGAACCTGTTGTAAACATGTTCTCAGCATATTTATCCCAATGACCCGACTTTTCCCACAAGCTACGATCTAAAATTTGTGGAGTTTTAACTTCTTGATAATCATTGGCTTTAAGCTTGCTACGCATGTAACTTTCAATGGTTTGATAAATTGTCCAGCCTTTGTCATGCCAAAACACCATTCCAGGCGCCTCTTCTTGCAGGTGGAATAAGTCATATTTTTTACCAAACTTACGATGGTCACGTTTAGATGCTTCTTCCATTCGAGTGACATAAGCATTTAGATCTTTTTTACTGGCCCAAGCCGTTCCATAAATTCGTTGTAAAACTTGATTCTCAGCTTTACCTCTCCAATAAGAACCAGACACTTTGGTTAATTTGAAATTCTTTAAGAAACTAGTATTTGGTACGTGAGGCCCACGACACATGTCGGTATATTCTTCATGATGATATAAACCGATGCGTTCTTGATCTTTAGGGATGTCTTGTTCGATAATTTCTATTTTGTAACTTTCGCCTCGCTCTTTGAATGTAGCAATTGCTTCATCGCGAGTTGCCCACTGTTTAACAACATCGTAGCCAGTATTGATAAGCTCTTTCATTCGAGCTTCAATTTTATCAACATCTTCTGGAGTAAAAGTACGTTCGTATTCTATATCGTAATAAAAACCTTCTTCAATCACAGGTCCAATGGCCATTTTTGCTGTTGGATATAACTGCTTTACCGCATGACCAATTAAATGAGCACAAGAGTGACGAATAATTTCTACACCCTCTTCGCTTTTACTAGTAAAGATAACTACATTGGAATCTTCAGTAATGAGATCTGAAGCATCAATTGGATTGCCATTGGCAGAACCAGCTATAGTCGCCTTAGCTAAACCCGCACCAATATCAGCAGCGACCTCATACAAAGTTACAGGCTTATCAAAAATACGTTGAGAACCGTCAGGAAGAGTAATTACAGGCATGTTTCTGTCTCCAGTGGCGACCTCTACAATTAGATCGCGTGGTTAATTAAAATTGTCATTCCCATGACGGTGGGAATTCATAAATAGTGTTTAAATTTGCTAGATGTAAATTTCGTTTCACGGAATAATGTTTGCTATGTTTTAAAGCTCCCATTGGGATTCAATATTGCTTCGCAATCGCAATTCTATGCTTTAAATTTCCCTTCGGGAAATTTGGTAGGACTAAGCAGATTCGAACTGCTGACCTCTACAATGTCAATGTAGCGCTCTAACCAGCTGAGCTATAGTCCTATGATGCTTTTACAATCACTATGAAGCTTCTAAGCATGTGGATTTTACTTTGTTTATTCAAAGTGTCAATCTATTAAGTTGCTGTTAGTATTTGACCTAAATTTTCAACAATGCTTCTCGCAACGCATTGGGCATTTTTACAGATTTGCCACTGGCTCTATCTACAAAAACGTGCGTAAAACTCCCATGCGCACAAGCCTCCTCAATACCTTCCTTGAAAATCCCTAAAGCATATGTCACTGAAGAATTCCCTAATCGCTCCACTCGCAACCCTACTTCAATCTTACTTGGATGATCGATAGGCGAATGATACTCACAGGATGAAGCCACAACAAAACCAACAATTTTTGCATTTTGGATATCCAATCCACCTTCATCGATTAAATATTGATTTGCTGCGGTGTCAAAATAGCTGTAATAAGTCACATTATTTACATGACCGTAAATATCATTATCCATCCAGCGTGTATTTATAGTTACAAAGTACTTATAGTTTGCTTTGTTAGATGTGTTATGCATATTTGTATAAATACTGGGTTAATTTAGTAATCGAGTATAAAACATCTTGTATTTCACGCGACAATTATTCTTAACAAATTATGCTAAAGTTGCTGTTATATTAATTATAAGGCTCAAGACATGAAAAAAATCAATCGCGATGAAATTTCTAACTATCAAGGCTATCAATCAGAACCAACTCCTTGGTTTGAAGTAACACAAGAACAAATTAATGAGTTTGCGACTTGCACTAAAGACGAACAGTTTATTCATATCGATGTAGAAAAAGCAAAGCAAACTCCTTTTGGTGGCACCATTGCTCATGGCTTTTTAAGCCTCTCAATGCTTTCCTATTTTGCAGAAGACTTTGGACTAATAATCGATGGCTGCTACATGGGTGTGAATTACGGGTTTGATAAAGTTCGTTTTATCAGTCCGGTTAAATCAGGTAAGCGTATTCGTGCTCATGCTGTTACTACAGAATTGCTTGAGAAAAAACCAGGTACTTTTGCATTTAAAACTGAAGTTACGGTAGAAATAGAAGGTGAAGACAAACCAGCACTTAAAGCTGACTGGCTAAGCATGCAAATGGTTAAGTAAAAAATTTTCTCAGTTGACACATTTTTTCCTCAACTAGAAGAATATGAAAATCCTATTTGAACTCCAAGGTGTCAGCTACACGACAGGTACTGGCAAGTACTGGACCTATAATGCCTGCAGATATTAAAATTTTAATATCTATAATAACAATAATATAAAGCGAACAAACTTATAAAGACATAGCCTCGGCTGTGTTTTTTTTTGCTTCGACATAAATTAAGTATTTGTTTTTATTGAATTTAATCCTTCAAAGCAAAATTACTGACTTGCTTTGCAATGCTCAATAATTAAATCGGTTATTAGTGAAATAAACTCATGTGGAAAAGAATGTCCCATCCCCTCGATAATTTCTAAACGAGCATCTGGAATAGCATCAGCAGTTGCTTCACCACAAGCTAATGGCACTAAAGGGTCTTTATCACCATGAATTACTAATGTTGGCGCTGTTATCTCAGGTAAACGCTTATATCGTTTATTAGAAGCAAGAATTGCTAACATCTGACGTTTGGTACCATCTCTCTTCATTCCCCGTTCAATCAATGCCCGAATAAAAATTTCACGCAACTCTGGATCCATTGGGTGATCAGGCCCCTCGATAAGAGCAAAGGTTTTTAAAGTAAACTCAAGAATATCTTCAAAACTTTTTGACTTTGGCTTAGACATAACGTGCCGGACAATTTCCTTATTAGCACCAGGTAAGCCTGGTCCTCCAGTTGTGGACATAATAGATACTAAACTCTTAACTCGTTCAGGGTAATTAATAGCGATTAATTGTGAAATCATTCCTCCCATAGAGACGCCTAGAACATGTGCCTTATCAATGTTTAAATAATCTAGAAGATTAATTGCATCTACCATCATATCTTCAAGTTTATAAACAGTATTTACGCCTATACCAATCTTGCTTTTTAACATTTGGATCGCAAGATTTGGCGTATCGTAATCAGCAAAACTATGCGATAAGCCCATATCACGGTTATCAAACAAAATTAGAGTAAAACCGGCATTGCGCAAAGCACGTAAAAAAGGAGGCGGCCATGCAACTAATGACATACTTAATCCGTGCACCAAAAGAATGCAAGGCTTGTCTAACTCACCTTGAACTTCATAAGCAATCTCAACATTTTGTAGCTTTATTCTTGGCATAAAATAATTTCGTCCTTAAACATTAGGGTATTGAGTCAATCATTGCACCACAAAGACACATTAATATTTTATTATATATTGTATTTTGCAATTTGCGTGACCATCATATAAATTTACACATATAAATCAATCACCTAGATGACACCGAAAAGCTTTTAATCATTTAAATATTTTCCCCAAATTGATGCTCTACAACACAATTTGAGTCGTATATGTATAAATAACAACTTAAATAATGGATCCGTTATGTCTGCACTACTGGAATTTTCACGTGAAAAATTAGTTGACGGAGCAAGCAATGCCAGCATGCTACTTAAAACTCTATCTCATAAAGATCGACTGTTAATTTTATGCGAACTTAAAGACGGAGAAAAGTCTGTTGGTGAGTTAGGTGAAGTGCTTAATCTTCCACAATCGCCTCTTTCGCAACACCTTGCTCGTATGCGTAGAGAGGGATTAGTAAAAACGCGAAGACAATCACAGTCAATTTTTTACTCGTTGGACAGTCAAAATGCATCCAAGTTGATTGATTTATTGCACCAAATGTTTTGTCAGCCTAACGAATCTCAAACTATTTAGACAGTTGATATAACTAATGCTTTTGTCGCCATAAGAAAAAGTTAATGGTTTAAAAAACTATAATTCTTATAATTAAAAATACGCCTGATCACTAAGTGCTTGGGCGTTTTATTAGTTATAGGAATTAAATATGCAAAACACCCTCAAGTTTTCAAAAGTCATTGCGATTAGTTTATTGACTAGCGCTTTTTTAAATAGCTCAAATATATTTGCTACGAATGGTTATTTTACACATGGTAACGGCACAAAGAATAAAGGCCAAGCCGGTGCTGGAATTGCAAATCCGGATGAAGCCATGGCAATTACTAACAATCCCGCTTCAGTCTTATTGTTAGGAAATCGTATTGATGCTGGGGCAAGCGTATTTAATCCACGTCGTAACTACAGCACTAGTGCTAGCCAGGCACAAGGCAATGGCGGAGCTTTTACTGTTGGTCCCAATTCACTTGAGAGCGCTAGAGAATTTTTTGTAATTCCTCATGTAGCACTTACCAGACAATTAGATGACAACACCGCTTGGGGGTTGGCATTTTACGGTCGAGGCGGAATGAATACTCGCTGGGAAGGTGGAACAGCAAGCTTTGATCCTGATGGTCCACAAGGCCCTACTCCTGTTTCAACTTTACCAGGTACTTTTGGGTTTGGAACAACAGGTGTTGATCTATCCCAAGCATTTTTGGATGTCTCTTTTGCCAAACATGTAAATGAAAAACTAAGTTTAGGTATAAGTGGCGTACTTGGCATCCAAGCTTTTAAAGCCGAAGGTTTAGCGGCGTTTGGTGGGTTTACTCAAGTATTTAATAATAATATTTTTGCAACAGGACAGGCTAATCCTACCGTTGTACAAAACCTTACAAATAATGGCGTAGAAACCTCCTTTGGTTTAGGTGCAAAAATTGGAGTGCATTACAACTTAAGCCCACGACTCGACATCGCCGCAATGTATCAAACCAAAATAAGCATGACTGAGTTCGATGAATACTCAGACCTATTTGCCGAGAGTGGCGACTTTGACATTCCTGCCAACACCAAGATAGGTCTTAGTTTTAATGCCACTGATGCAATAACATATAGTTTTGATATCGAGCATACACAGT
Organism: uncultured Gammaproteobacteria bacterium; assembly: GCA_905479875.1. Taxonomy (GTDB): domain Bacteria; phylum Pseudomonadota; class Gammaproteobacteria; order Steroidobacterales; family JABDMI01; genus JABDMI01. The sequence continues at coordinate 6,367 of CAJQOG010000066.1, read as the reverse complement.
TTTCTGAAGTATCATCAGTAGGTAATAGCATTGCGAGTTTATTTGCTTGCCCAAGTGCCAATGGATTCAGTACTACTTCTACAGCAACTTGTCTTGGCGGGCCACAAGGTGCTGGGTTTGGCTGGAAGGATATGACTGTTTATAAAATTTCCACTTCGTGGGATCTAAACGACAAATGGACAGTGCGAGCAGGCTATAGTCATGGTGAACAGCCAATACCAGAGTCACAAGTTTTATTTAATATCCTTGCACCAGCAGTAATTGAAGATCATGCAACATTTGGGTTTACACGTAACTTAGCCAATGGCAATGAACTAAATCTTGCACTTATGTATGCGTTAGAAAATTCTGTTAATGGAATAAATAGCTTTGACCCAACTCAAACTATCGAACTTGAAATGGATCAATTAGAATTAGAACTAAGTTACAGCTGGAAGCTTTAAGTCTAGCAAGCGCAACAAGTCAACTTTTCAAGCCAGTAAAGATTTTTAAATGCATTCTTACTGGCTATAATATTTAACAACCCATTTGTATCTCTATGTTTTATATGAAAATATTAACATTTAATATGTAACTAAGTTCATCTCGGCTAAGTAGCTACGTACAAACATTGACTTAAAATTTCAAAAATCTATAATTTCATTTAGACGTCTATACTTCTAGACGTCTTTTTATTATGTGATTATTATAGAAACTTTTATGAATGCATTGAAACAACAAAACCAGCAAGAATTTTTTCTTGGAGAATGCACTATAGAAGCATCTTCTGCTTCAGATATATTACATATATTCGATGGTGAAAAAATTCAATACAGTGTTTACGGAGCATTAACTAATCCGGTAAATATTGTTATGGGCGGCATATCTGCTGGTCGTTATATTGCACACACCCAATGTAAAAATCAGGACATCATCAAAGGCTGGTGGGACAAAAGTGTTGGATATCAGAAAGCTATAGATATTTCTACGCAATGCGTTATTGGTATTGACTACATCCCTAATCAGAATCTAGCCACTAAACTCTTTGCTAATAACCAAGCAATAACAACTTTAGATCAAGCAAATATTGTTAAGTATTTATTAACAAAACTATCGGTTAAAAGGCTAAACGCTTTTATCGGTTCGTCTTATGGTGGCATGATAGCTATGAGTTTTGCTGCTGCGTACCCAGATTTATTAGATAAACTGGTAATTCTATGTGCATCAGATCAAGCAAATGCTCGTACTACTGCATTTAGGTCTATTCAACGCTCTATGATCGATCTAGCAGCCGAGGATAAAAAAGATGATGCAGTAAGCTTAGCGCGGAGTTTAGGTATGATTGTGTATCGCTCTCACCTTGAATTTGAGCAACGTTTTAATAACACCGCCGAATTTAAAAATAATCAATGGACTTTTCCAGTGACTGATTATATTTACAACCGCGGTGAGGCTTTAGCAAAAACCTTTTCTCCAGAGCGTTTCTTTTTACTGTCTGAGTCATGTGATTTACATTCTGTCAGGGCTAAAGATATTAAGTGCGACACACTGCTTATCGGTTTTGATACCGATGATATTGTAAAGCCCAAAGAAATCGAAAACCTTGCGAGTAAAATTTCTGGAAAAACCACTTTCAAGATTTTCGATACAATTTATGGCCATGATGCTTTTATCGTAGAACAAGATAGATTTGCTATGGATATAAAAAATCATATAGTTACTTGTTAATCTAACCAGCCTTTAATTGCTGATGAATGAGCAAACCAAATTAAGAAAATACAACCAACAAAAATTGCTCCAGGCATTGCTGCAGCTTGTGCTCCGTATACTTCCAAAGAATTACTCATACCGAACACATAAAACATTTGCACGAGTAGACCTAAAAAAGAAATTGCAAAAACGGGCGCTGCCCAATCCTGTTTTATTAACAAACCGACACTTCCTAAAACACCACATATAACAGCTACCCCAAATGCCACATTAACCCAACTTGGAGTATTTACATATAATTCTTGTTGAGCTGTTGTCATCGTTGCTAAGGTTTCTGGCGACATAAATACCGCAGTTGATAAAAAAGCACCTAAGCCTAATAAGTTCCACAGCAAAGCACCTACAGCCACAACCCAAAACCAAGCGGGTAATTTATTAGTATCCGACATTGTTATCCCCTTATTGTTTTATAATCAATTTTTAGATTACGCTCGTATGCGAGTAATTTCAAGCAAAATTCTATGAGTAATGATACTAGTCTCAAAACTGCAATTGATGAATTAAAACATTCACTCTCTGAAAACGCCTGGACTGAGAGCCTTGCAGAAATTGAACCGCACCTTAAGGAATGGCGTGATCGATGGCAAGGTCACACACCACTATTACTTACTCCGCGTACTACTGAGCAAGTTTCGCAAGCCCTTCAAATTTGTACAAAGCATCAAATACCCGTTACTCTTCAAGGTGGTAATACCGGCTTAGTAGGCGGTCAAATACCACTTGGCGAAATTTTAGTCTCTACCAAATATCTTAAATCGGTGCGTGAACAAACTGATTATTCCATTACTGTAGAAGCAGGATGCATATTACAAAAGATACATGAATTGGCAGACAAAGAACATAAACATTTTCCTCTTTCTTTAGCCTCACAAGGCTCAGCAAACATTGGCGGTCTTTGTTCAACTAATGCTGGAGGTGTAAATGTAGTCCGTTATGGAAGCATGCGAGACTTAGTTATTGGCTTAGAAGTCGTGCTGGCTGATGGTAGAGTTTTCGATTCATTAAATTTACCAAAAAAAGACAATACAGGATATAACATAACACCACTCTTTTTAGGTGCCGAAGGAACATTGGGTATTATTACCGCTGTTAAGTTGAAACTTTTCAACAAGCCTAAGCAACAAGAAACATTGTTTCTAGCCTTGGATAATGTAGAGAATTCCTTAAATATTTTAAACATATGTAAAAATCAACTTGACGATGATTTATCATTAATCGAATTAATACCTAGTCAAGCATTAGATTTTGTTACTAGTAATATTCCTAATTGTTCATCACCTTTTACTCAAAAACACGCTTGGTATGTACTGTTACAGTTCGAAAGTGTTTTAAATAGTTCTTTGCTAAAGCAAGTGGAAGCTCTTGTAGAAACACTATTAAATAAAAATATTATTCAAGACGCTGTTATTGCCCAATCTCTACAACAAAGTAAAGCTCTTATTAAATTACGCGAGAGTATTTCAGAGGCACAAAAACCTGAAGGCGGCTCAATAAAGCATGACATCTCGGTTCCAATAAAAACAATACCAGAATTTTTAGATAAAGCCACTTTTGCAGTAAGAGCACTTGTACCAAATTGTCGCCCTATTCCCTTTGGCCATTTAGGTGATGGCAATATTCATTTCAATATTTCACAGCCAGTTAACATGGATAAGGAAGAATACCTTGCGCATTGGGAAGCGATGAATCACATAGTGCATGATATTGTTGTGCAATTAGGTGGGTCCATCTCCGCTGAACATGGCATAGGAATACTTAAGAAAAAAGAACTTGCTCAGCGCTGTGACCCCGTTAAACTTGCTGCCATGAAAAGTATTAAAAAAGCTCTAGACCCTAAGAATATTATGAATCCACGAGTGTTATTATAAAAATATGAAAATAGTAATTTTTGGTGCAGGATCAATCGGATGTTATGTGGGTGGAAAACTTGCTGCAATAGATCATGAGGTCATTTTATATGGCCGTGACAGACTAAAGAAAGTCATAGATGAACACGGACTAAAATTGACTCATTATGAATTTACTGAAGTCTATTTAAGTCCTGGCAACATCAGTTACTCCAATGAATTATCTTGTTTAAATGATGCTGAGTTAGTTTTACTAACCGTTAAAAGTCAAGACACCGAAAAATCATTACAGCAAATCAAAGCACACCTTAATCCAGATGCTATTGTTGTTAGCTTGCAAAATGGGGTGAGCAATCCTAAAAAAATCAAAGAAATACTATCTGATTGGAAAACGGCTGGCGGCATGGTTCCATATAATGTAGTTAATCTCGGTAACGGACACTTTCACTGTGGAACTGAAGGCGAATTAATATTTGAAAGAACATATGAAACAGGCTTATTAAAAGAAAAATGTATTACAGCAGGATTGCCTACAAAGCTCACCGACAATATCCAAGGAGTTTTGTGGGGGAAAATATTACTAAACTTAAACAACGCCTTAAATGTTCTATCAGATAAACCACTTAAAGAGCAACTCAGCGATAGAAGTTACCGTAAGGTCTTAGCTAAGTGTATTGATGAAGCGAGAGCAATAATTGAAAACTCTGGTATAGATATTATTAAAGTTGGAAAAGTACCACCTAAACTTATCTCAAAAATTCTTCGCCTACCAAACTTTGCTTTCCAGACTATTGCCAAAGGAATGTTAAAAATCGACCCACAAGCTCGCTCATCTATGTGGGAAGATTTACAAGGTGGACGCAGTACAGAAATTGATTATATTAACGGTGCCGTGATTGATTTAGCAAAGAAGAATAAACTAGAAGCACCAATTAGCTCTTACATAGTCTCATTGGTCTACCAAGCCTTCTCTGAGGGTAAATCACCTGCCCTGAGCGGAGAGGAGTTACTAAAGGCTATCGAAAATTAATTTAGTAAAATCAGTTTTAGTAAATTTATAAATTTTTCTAAAGGCCTTTGGATCAGGATGTGGGTAGCCATCGTGAGAAAATACACCGCCAATTTTAAGTACTGCTTTTTGCGAACGAATATTATCAACAGCCACGTGCAGGTATACAATTTCAACGTGTTTAAATGCGTAGTCAAGCATTAGGTATTTTAATTCTTTGTTAGTTTTTCCTCCCCAATACTCTCTCGCTATAAAGGTGTATCCAATAGCAACTTCGCTTTTTTCTTTATCATAATAGTAAAATCGTGAGGTACCGATGATTAATTTAGTGGCTTTATCAATAACCACCAATGCAGTTTTTGAAGCAATTGCATTTGCAAACCACTCAGCAAAAATCGGCATTTGATAACGGTTTTTATCAGGATGTCCGGCCCACATTTTCTTATCGGCAACCACTGCATATAAACCATTGAAGTCTTCTTCTAATAAAGGTCTAAGCGTTAGGTTTTCACTTGCCAAATGTGGTTTAATATTAAAAGGCTTTTTGTTCATGATTAAAGCTTTAAATTAAATCATACTCTTTATCTTTAATACGCTTTTCAGCTCGTTCTTTACTTTGCTCGCTTAACCTTTCTAAAAAAGCCTTTAGTTCTGTGTCTGCCCAGCTTTTGGCTTCTTCTTCAGTTGCAAAAGCATCCTTACTCTTAGTCACTATTTCTTTCTTGGACGTCATACGTCTAATTACTGCAGCCTGCCACCCTGCTTCACTTTTTAAAATTCGTGCCGAATATTTTTTACTCTTAGCCATTATTAATTACCTATTTATACTGCTTGCAAAATTTCACACGCCACTTCACAACTACCAGCATCACTTACTATTAATGCAGAATTATCAGTGATTGTAATTGATATATCCATAGTACGTTCTACTAGTAAAGCTAGGGCTTGAATATTTTCCCACGGAAACCTATAAAACGAGACATTTAACTTACTAAAATCTGATTGCCCTTTACTCCACCACACATCCGACTTTGAATTAAAACTATAAACCTTCACTTCTTTTGAACGACCGACGGCTTTCTTTAATCTATCATTGGCTGGCTCACCAACATCACACCATAAAATAATTTGATCATCTAAAGTTTTAGCCCAAATATCTGGTTCATCTGGAGCGCTAAGACCTTTAGTGAAACCTAAAAACTCTTGAGCATTAAAGCAATACGCTAATACGCGAGTCATCATACGCTCATGAGTCTCTGATGGATGTTGAGCAATGGTTAAGTTAAACGAATCGTATAAATTAGTATCAATATTTGATAATGATATTTTAGCTTTGTATATAGTTGGTTTAATTGCCATTGTGCATCATAACAATTTACTTACCCAGTAATTACTTATTTACTGCGTTTTTTTAACTCTGTAACAATATCATCTAAAGTCAGATTACGCTCAGTGAGTAAAACTATCAAATGATAAATTAAGTCTGATGCCTCTCCAATTAAGCTTGCGTCATCTTCGGCTAAACCAGCAATAACTGTTTCTACGCCTTCTTCACCCACTTTCTGAGCTATCTTGTTAATACCATCGTTAAACAAACGTGAAGTGTAACTGTAATCAACTTTTTGTTCTTTACGAGATTGAATGGTTTTTTCCAACTCAGCAAGAAATGTAATGCTAGAAAAATCTTTCTGACCAAAACATGTTTCACTTCCCGTATGACACACAGGACCCATGGGACTGGCCTTAACTAACAAAGTATCTT
>CAJQOG010000065.1 GCA_905479875.1 uncultured Gammaproteobacteria bacterium | reverse complement strand
CGACGCTCTAGAATCCAGCACTTTCTATTCAAAGGTATCACAAGAATCCAGCGGCTCAAACGATAAACTGGATTTAGAAATTAAAGCCTTATACACTTTAAATGACGCTTTGAATAATGCTGAATCGGTAACTGTCGTTTTACAAGGGCATTTAGAATGCAATGCTGCAAGTACAAACATTAAACTCAGATCAGACATTGCCGTAAACCAAAACAAGCTCAGTGAAATTGTGGCTGCCTATCAAACTGCAGTTAATGATGTATCTCAACAATTATTGGCAAGTATTACTCATTGCAAGTAATCGATCATTAGCCGTGACATTAATTCTATAAAATGCTAAATTGCAGTGAATCAATTCAAGCCACCTTAAATCAATTTATAAAAAATAAACAAATATGACCAATAAACTTGAACAATTAAAGAAATTCACCGACGTTGTTGCAGATACAGGCGATATCGAAGCAATTAAAAAATACCATCCAATGGATGCTACAACCAATCCGTCGTTACTGTTTAAAGCTGCACAGATGCCACAATATTCCGAATTAGTTAAACAAGCCGTCGCTTATGGTAAAAATCAGAGCTCTACAGATAGCCAACAGATTTCAGCAACTTTAGATAAACTATCAGTTGCTATTGGTACTGAGATTTTAAACATTGTTCCAGGACGAGTATCAACCGAAGTTGATGCTCGCTTATCCTATGACACCCTGTCATCGGTTAACAAAGCCAAACAACTAATAGAACTTTACGAAGATGCCGGCTTTGGCCGTGAACGTGTATTAATTAAACTCGCCTCTACGTGGGAAGGCATACGTGCTGCTGAGCAATTAGAAAAAGAAGGCATTAATTGTAATCTAACATTATTATTTAGTTTCAGCCAAGCAGCTGCTTGTGCAAATGCGGGCGTATTTCTAATTTCACCCTTTGTAGGCCGAATACTTGACTGGTATAAAAAATCCACTGGTAAAGATTCATACCCTGCACTTGAAGACCCTGGCGTTGTCTCTGTTACAAATATTTATAACTATTATAAAAGCCATGACTACAAGACGGTTGTAATGGGTGCTAGTTTTAGAAATACAGGTGAGATTGAAGCTCTAGCTGGCTGTGATCGTTTAACTATTAGTCCTCAATTACTTGAGCAACTGGCAAATGATGATGGTGTCTTAGAAAGACGTTTAAGTCCAAATAATAGTTTAGGAACTGTTGAAAAAGTAATAGAAAATGAAGCCCAATTTCGTTTTAGCAATAGCCAGGATGCAATGTCAACAGAAAAACTTGCTGAGGGAATTCGTGGTTTTGTTGCCGATACTTACAAATTAGTTGATCATTTAAAAAGTAATTTTTAAGGCAAAGTATTCAATAATTTCTAGGGTTTTCTTCTAGCTCTTGCATGAATTGTTTCAACTTAGCAAAACCTGGTTTTGCAACATCTCTGAATCGCTTTAAGGTTTTTATCTTATTCACATCATAAAATCTAACTTTTTGTACCATTTCGGTAAAACCATCCAGACGATTGTTAACTAACCAGTTACGAATCTTTGGATGCTTAGACCAAATGTATTGATTCTTCATATTGGCAGCAGTCACTTTTAACCAATCAGTGGCATGATTAGGTAAAGGTACAATTCCACAAATTCGATTTTTCTCTTTTTCATCTTCAAAACTAGCTTCTACAAAGGCTGCAAAAGCCGCACTGAATACAGGTTGTACGGTACGAACTGTTTGCAAGGTAATATGATCACCATCAAAAACGGGTAAAATCTCTCGTGGAGGAACTGCACTTGCTGAGCAATCCACATGAAAAATATCTGGGCCTGTTGGGATTTCTCCTTCTTGTAAAATAATTTTATCGTTTTCAATGGCAGTTACCCTACCCAGTCGAACCATATTTTTAACTTTACGTAACTCATTGACTTCCATTTGACTGATGGTCGCACCATGGAACATTTTAGGCTGTACGCTTTTATCGATACGTAATATGGCTCCACACTCTTCTAATTTAACGAATAAATCATCCAAGTCTTTGGCTTCAGCCAAAGCTTGCATTTGGTTTGCTTGATTGCCAATGGAATCTTGAAAAAACTCATTGCCCGGTTGAGTCATTTGTCGATCAAACAACCATGCGTCTCTTGGCATAATCCATCGGATGGTATCTGGGTTGACTTTGTTTTCTAATAACCACATCACAGCATCTATTGCTGTTTTACCACCACCTACTACCACATAACCTTTATATTGCTTAGTGATATTTGGTAAAGCGTTTAATGGAGCAAAGTTGACATCATCTGCGATTGTAAATTTAGGTTTGTGCGTAGACGGCACAGACGTTTGATAATAAGTAGCATCAACAATCTTTTTATTCACTTTAACTTCAAACTTATCATCGGAGAGAATGGAATTAAACTTACCCTCACCCGTATATTCACACATAGGATGATAAGACACACGTCCAGACGGTAAAAAGCGTTGACGCATAACTTGATCAAAATAACTGCTGACTTCGGGACCAGAAGCCAACTCATACAAACCTTGATTTAAACCAACTTCGTCCTTTTTGCCCGTACCCAACTCACGAGAATTAACGCCATAAAACGCCGAAGGTTGATGCAAAGTAACAAAGGAATAGGCATCGTTCCAATGCCCGCCTGGTTTATGGTGTTTATCCACAATAAGAATTTTGGCATCTGGTGATTCCGTTAATAAAGTATCAGCGAATGCCATTCCCACAGCACCACTGCCTACAATCAAATAATCGGTTTCAAGTTGATGAACTTGCATAAATCCCCTAGTAAGTTTTTGTAATTTATAAATTAATAATCAATTTATAATTGGAAAACAGGATAACATAAAAATATTAAACTGGAATTATTCTGGTCGACAACTCTATGAAGAAGCTCTTAGAAACACTACCTCCCCGCGGTTTAACCGCCGGGGTCTCGTTATTGAGATATCGCTGTCAAGCATCGGTAAGGTGAAGTTCAAGGTTTAGGTGATGCTGCGGAACACCTATACAATTTCTAATATTACGCTACCAGCCGAAACCTGCTCACCAACTGTTGCATATACGACGGATACTTCACCAGCCACTTGAGCCAGTAAGCGGTGTTCCATTTTCATGGCTTCCATAACACCCAGTAGTTGCCCTTCTTCAACTCGCTCCCCTACCGATACCGACAAACTCAATAAGCTTCCATGCATAGGTGCTTGCACTGAGCCAGTTCCTTCAGAATCACTGTCGCCTTTGGTAAAGAAGAGATGATTTTTTAAAGTTGCTTGCTGTGCACCACTCTGTAAATGCACTTCGCCTTTGCTAGAAAAATTAAATTGCAGTGTTTTTTGAACTCCATCATGAGTAAAACGAATTTCTGATTCAGCTATCTGCTCAAGTATTTTTACTGTGTGCAAAGTCTCAGCAACGCGAATTTCATATTGACCAGATGACAACTCTCTAAGTTGCATAGGTTTGGGTTCAAATTCTAAATGCTGTATTTCATAGGGCGAATCAATTTTTTGACTACTACGCCATCCAAATAAACCCTTAGGAGCTGCGAGAGACTGTGATTGATGTTGATATTGAGATTCCCTATAAAATAGTACAGCTGAAAGCACATGTAAGTCTTCACTAGCTTGTGAAATCGTTAAAGCTTCTGTCGTAAAGTTCTCGGCAATAAACGCCGTTGTTGCTTGACCTTGTATAAAGGCTTTTTTTTCTAAAACTTTAAGTAAAAAGTCTCTATTGTTTTGTACGCCAAATAATGTAGTGTTCTTTAAGGCTTTGACCAATCTCTGTCTTGCAATCTCTCTATCTTCACCCCAAGCGATAACTTTGGCTAACATTGGGTCATAAAACGGTGAAATTTCATGACCAGAAGCCATGCCATGATCTACTCGAATACCGTCACCCGTTGGTATTTTCCAAACATTGGCACTACCGGTGGCGGGTAGAAAATCATTATGTGGTTCTTCAGCATATAAACGGGCCTCAATGGCATGCCCAAAGAGATGCACATCTTCTTGTAACAATGGCAATGACTTGCCCTGTGCCACATCGAATTGCATGGCCACTAGGTCTTGTCCTGTGACCATTTCGGTTACTGGATGCTCTACTTGTAAGCGCGTGTTCATTTCTAAGAAGTAAAAATTATTTTTACTATCAAGCAAGAACTCTACTGTTCCAGCACCAACATAATTAATACTCTGGGCTGCATTAACCGCAGCAGCGCCCATCGCTTCACGTAGTTCTGAAGTCATCACAGGGCACGGAGACTCTTCTATTACTTTTTGATGTCTACGTTGAACAGAACAATCACGTTCACCTAAATGAATAACATTGCCATGAGTATCACCAAAAACCTGTATCTCAACATGGCGTGGTTGCATCACAGCTTTTTCTAAAATGAGCTCGTCAGAACCAAAAGCATTCATTGCTTCACTTCTTGCTGAATTCAAAGCATCTAGAAAATTTTCAAAGTCTTTAACTAAACGCATACCACGTCCACCACCACCGGCGGCAGCTTTGACCATTACAGGCATTCCAATTTTATGTGCAGCATCAATTAAAGTTGTATTATCTTGTGCTTCATCTTCATAACCAGGAATACACGGCACGTTTGCAGCTAGCATTCGTCGTTTTGCCGCCGCCTTATTGCCCATGAGGTCAATAGCTTCTGCTGAAGGGCCAATAAAAACTATTCCAAGGTCTTCACAAGCCCGTGCAAAGTCAGTGTTTTCTGATAAAAATCCATAACCAGGATGAATGGCCTGCGCTTTAGTTTTAAGAGCAGCATTCAAGATTTTATGCATATCCAAATAGGAATCTTTTACTGGAGCATCTCCAATCAAAACGGCCTCATCAGCAAGTTGTACATGCAAAGCATTCGCATCTGCTTCTGAGTAGACCGCAATACTACGATATCCTTGGGCTTTGGCTGAGCGAATAATACGAACCGCGATTTCTCCACGGTTGGCGACTAGTACACTGTTAAATTTTTGCATGGTTTCTGTCATGTTATTTATCTTCTTAAATGAACGTCTTTCCTGCGAAAGCAGGAACCCATTTATAATATTACTTTTATTGTGCCATCAAGTAATTCTGGAAACTTACTAAAACTGGATTCCGGAAATTCTTATTCAGAATTTCGGAATGACAGAAGAAAGTTAGTTACATTTCTCTGTATTACCAATGTAAGAGCAACCATTCTCACTATTCCTCAAAAAACTCAGCCTTGGCCCACATCGGTTTCCTTTTCTCTATGAACGAAGCAAAACCTTCCTGACCTTCTTCACTCAATAAGCAATCTGAAAACTGTTCTACTGCATAGTCAACATATTCATCTGTCGACATTGTCTGAGAAGCGTGAAGAATTTTCTTGGTCGCAGTGATTGCTTGTGGGCCGCTAGCCTGCAACTGCTCTTTAATGTAATTTTCCAAGACTTCTAATTCCACATCATCTTGAGCTACAAAATCGGCCATTCCAATTTGATGGGCCTGCTCACCATCAATGCTACTGCCCAATAACATTAGCTTACGGGTTTGTGCGTAACCTACTCTATCTACAACATAGGGAGCGATTTGTGCTGCCGGTAAACCGATACGAGTTTCTGTAAGTGCGAATTTACAATCAGCAGTAACCAACATTAAGTCAGTGGCACAGGCAATTCCAAAACCTCCGGCCATGGCCGCGCCTTCAACAATTGAGACTGTAAGCTGTGGTAGAGATTTTATTTTTTGTAACATCTCGGCAATTTCGCGACTAGTGGTTTCAGCCATCTCTCTGGCCTCTTCGGGATCAGCCTGACCCATCGCTTTAAAGGATTTAAGGTCACCGCCTGCACAGAAAAACCCTCCAGCACCACGAAAAATAATCCCTCTAAAACTTTTCTTATCTTGTAGTAAATCCAAAGTTGCCATGAACTGTGACATTAAATCACTGACCAAGGCATTACGAACTTCTGGTCTATTAAACCAAATGGTTAACCAGTCACCGTTCTGTTCAAGCACGATTGAGTTTTCATTGATGTCGTTATTATCTGGCATTATTAATCCTTAGCAAAATTAGTCTACTTACATGCGTGCAACGCCAAAGGCGTTAGGGAAAGTTTGACGGTTATTGGCTTCCCAGCAAGTTTCTAAAACAAAACCGAGTATTTTACGTGTATCACGTGGGTCAATCACACCATCATCAAACATGCGACCAGAGGTATAAAAGGCACTGGATTGTTTTTCGAATAGATCAATAATCTTATTTTCTTGAGCAGTAATCGCTGCTTCATCAACTTCCATGCCTTTGCGAATGAATTTTTCTCGCATTACATGACTCATTGTTTTAGCTGCAGACTCACCACCCATCACTCCAAGTTTTGCATTTGGCCAAGTGAATAAAAAGTCGGGTGAAAAACCATAACCACACATGCCGTAGTTACCCGCTCCAAAGCTAGCGCCGATTTGGAAAGTAATTCTATTAACCCTGGCGTTGGTTACTGCTTGTACCATTTTGGAACCATGCTTAATCATGCCAGCACGTTCATATTCTTTACCCACCATAAAACCTGTGATGTTTTGCAAAAAGACTAAAGGTATATCTGATTGGTCGCAAAGCTGAATAAACTGAGCGGCCTTGGTTGCACCGTCTGGATCAATGGGACCATTATTTGCGATAATACCAATTGGATGCCCAAATACTTTGGCATGCATGCATAACATCGATATTCCGTAGTCCGGCTTGAACTCTAGGAAGTTTGACTCATCAACAATTCTAGCTACAACTTCTCGTGCGTCATAAGGGCGCTTATAGTCTGTAGGAACAACCCCAGCTAAGTCCTCAGCATCTAAGATTGGCTCTTTAAAATCTGGTGACGGTAAATGTGGACAATGTCTATTCCAGTCTAAGCGTTCAACTAGGTCTCTAGCAATGGCAATTCCGTGAGCATCGTCTTCAGCCAGATATTCGACCAAACCGCTGACTTTTGAATGGGTTTCAGAACCTCCTAACTCTTCTTCACCAGCTACTTCACCGGTTGCTGCTTTGAGTAAGGCGGGTCCTGCTAAATAAGCTCGGCCATTGTCTTTAACGCCAATCACGTAATCTGCCAATCCAGTCATGTAGGCTCCGCCTGCAACTGAGCGACCATGTAAGACGACAATCGAAGGGATTCCAGCGGCACTGAGACGTGCTATTCCAGCAAACATTGCTCCAGCTTCCATCCAAACACCCACTTCATATGCAAGTAAATCAGCACCAGCGCTTTCTACACAATGAACAAAAGGGAGTTTCTTTTCTAGGCAGAGCTTCATAGCTCTTTGGAATTTTTCGGTATTGCCCGGATAAAATGCCCCAGCATTGATTCCAGAATCATCTACGTAGACCATGCATCGAACACCGTTAATGAAACCAATACCTAATAACATGCTGCTACCTGGAATAGACTCAGGCTCATTATCAGTGTCCATTAAATAACCAGACAGGTTCTGAATTTCTAAAAATGGCATGCCAGGGTCTAGAAGTCTTGCCAAGCGTTCGCGTGGCAGTAACTGACCTCGTTTCTCAAAACGTCCACGGCTACGTTCAGACTTGTCTTCAGCCCTTTGGCAAATATTGTGTAGCTGTTCGATTAACGCCAACATGTCTTGGCGGTTATCTTTGTAATCTATCGAACTGTTGATTACCCGAGTTTGAAATTGTGCCATGCTTTTTTCACCTGTACCAAAACCATCTATTCAAAGGCTAATTTATACGAAACGCTATAGATAAGCGCAAAATAAAACTAAATTATAGTGATTAATTACTTTTAAAGTAAGCCATAAACTATTGAAATAAAACATTTAATGATTTAAATATTTATACAATTTATTTACTGATTAAGTTATACTACAGTATATTTAAGTGATACTCAAATACAGTATCATTATACGCAACCAATAAGCTAAGCATATGAATAATATAACAAAAAGCGCTCCACGTTATAGAGTTGAACAAAAAGAGCAAGATATTCTAAAATCGGCATCTGAACTGTTTGCTGAGCTTGGTTTTAATGCCACCTCTACTAAGAAAATCGCTCAAAATGCAGGTGTATCTGAAGGGACCGTATTCAATTACTTTGCCACTAAAAACGACCTACTCATTGCTGTAATCTCAGAAATGTATGCCAAACTAACTGAAGATGCTGAATCTGGAATAAGTAAATATTCACACACAATTGAGAGAATCCAGTTCTTGGCTGAAAACCATGTTCGAGGAACCGCTGGAAATAAGGCCCTATTACTGCGGTTGATTTATGTTTATATGAATACCGATCTGCATATTTTTGAACACCTGGAAACGACGGCTTTGTATAAACTGAATCATGAATACACAAAGATATTTGATGGTGTGATTTTGGAAGGTGTTAGACATCAGGAGATTCGTGACGACATTAATCTCTCAGCTATTCGTGACCTATTCTTCGGAGGCTTGGAGTATGCCATGCGAACTTTGATGCTCAAGAACAAAATGGGAAATATTGAGAAATATGTGTCCGACGTAGTTGAGCCACTCTGGGACAGTATTCAGATTAAACTAAGTCAGTCTGAAGGCCCTGAATTTAAAGACAAACTAGACGATGTTTTAAAACGCTTGGAATCGGTTACGGATAAGCTAAATCAACGTGACTAATATATAGTAATGCTCAGTTAGCTGTGAAAGTCTATTTTAAGAGATGCAGCGTAAAAGTCACATGTCGACAAAAAACTCTGCGTTAAATGAAAGTGAAATATCCAGAATCATTGAAATGGCTTGGGAAGATCGAACCCCATTCAGTGCCATTAAAGATGGCTTTGGCCTATCCGAGCCACAAGTGATAAAGCTTATGCGTAAAGAAATGCATAAAAGTTCATTTAAATTATGGCGTGAACGAGTTTCTGAGCGAAAAACTAAGCACTTAGCTTTGCGTTCTGATGAGATAATTAGGGCTTATTGCCCTACCCAATATAAGAACCGATAACACTCACGTTTTTATTATTTCAAAAATTCAAAAAACGTGAGCTTAGATCAATTTAGAATTTAAACTAATTCGGTTAAACTTTTTGCATCATAAGCCTGCATTGAGTCAAAATCATTTTGCTCTGCTTTAATGGCCCAATCGGGGTTAGCAATTAAGGCTCTGCCAACGGCTGCGAGTTCAAACTCACCCTTGTTCATTCTTTCAAGAAGCTTGTCAATATTGACTGACTTGCCCTCAGCAAAGCCTCCTGCTGATTGGTCTGCAATAAAATCTTTATCCAAACCAATAGAACCAACAGTCATGCAAGGCTTACCAGTAATTTTTTGCGTCCATCCCGCTAAGTTTAATTCACTGCCTTCAAATTCTGGCTCCCAAAACCGTCGAGTGCTGCAATGGAAAATATCAACACCTGCATCGTCTAGTGGTTTAAGGAATTCTGCCAATTCTTCAGGTGTATTAGCTAACTTAGCTGGATAATCTTGTTGCTTCCATTGTGAGAAACGTAAAATAATAGGATAGTCAGGACCAACTGCTTCACGAATACCTTTAACTATTTCAACACCAAAACGTGAACGATTTTGAATAGAGCCGGCATATTCATCCTTACGTTGATTTGTACCTTCCCAAAAAAACTGATCAACTAAGTAGCCATGTGCACCATGTATTTCTATCGCATCACAGCCAATTGCTTTTGCATCAACAGCCGCTTGAACAAAAGCAGCTACTGTTTCATCAATGTCTTCTTTTGTCATAGCATGGCCAGTAACTTTACCTGGTTTAACCATACCACTTGGGCTGTAACCTGGTAATTCTGGTTCAGGACCTTCTGTGCCAGGTTTACGAATACCACCCACATGCCATAACTGTGGTGCAAATTTACCGCCAGCCGCATGTACTGCATCAACCACTTTCTTCCAACCAGCTAAGGCTTCCTCACCAAAGAACTGAGGCACATTTTTGTAACCATTAGCGGCTTTATGACCAACCATAGTACCTTCTGAAATAATCAGCCCAACACCACCTTGTGCTCTACGTTCGTAATACGCAACGTTTAGTTCATTTGGTGTATTGCCAGGTGAAAATTGACGCGTCATTGGCGCCATAACCACTCGGTTTTTGAGGTTTAAGTTTTTAGATTTGAATTCTTTAAAAAGTGGGTTTGTTGACATTATCATGTCCTTTAGTTTACGAAAAAAGAGCAATTAATATTGCCCTTTCATTAACATTTGAGAACTGCTAGTTAGCTTCAGAGCCTACTAAGAGAGGATCGGTTAAACCAGCGTTACTTAAAGCACTTTTTGTATTTTGCTGTAAATAATTTAAAAATACTTTTTTAGGCTTTTCCAGCTCAGCGATTGGAATGTTTTTAACCCCATCCGGAAAATCCATTGCAAGCCAGGTGCCTTTTTCACGTTCTGTTCCCCAATTACTTGCTCGACTCCAGTCTGTGCCATCAGGGTTAACTTTATAGACACGAACTGCGATTTGATTTAAAGCACGAGCTCGACAAATTTTAAAAAAGCATCTTGTGTATACACCATAGCCTCTCGCATATAAACCACTGTCATACTCAACTTCAGCTGTAAACGGCTCAAGTGCAATAACCACGTCTAAATCATGCTCAGCAACGAAGTTATTCATCTCTTGCAATCCAGCAGTATTTTTCTTATCGTTTTTATCTCTTTTATCCGTATCAATATAATTAACTGAACCTGCCTCACGCATTTTTTCTGATGGTTCCAAGCGGATTACTTGATAGTTTTTTTGTGAAGATAAATTCTCTGCAATTACCTGATGAGCCGTTTCCTCAATACCCCAATCGGTATCAAGTTCAATGTAGGCATTTTGAAAAATCGTAGTTCCCACATGGAACTGTTGCGGCTTTTCAGCAATGGTTACAATAACGCCAATTTTAGCGTTATCAGCAATGTTGATAGGCTCTTGTGGTACAGCTGTTGCACATGCTGACAAACTGATTAAAACTAATAAACCAAAAAAATTTTTCATCCAATCTTCCCTTTTGATATCTAAATATTACGAACTAAGCCGCATGATACTACATACTGCGTCTATACTCACCACCCACAGTAAACAAGGTATCGGTAATTTGTCCTAAAGAACAATAACGCACGGCCTTCATTAGTTCGGCAAAAACATTCTCTTGATTAATGACAGCCATTTTCACAGCTTCTAATGCTTGTGCAGACTTATCCACATGCTTTGCTTGAAACTCTGACAAACGTTTAATCTGATTTTGCTTTTCATCATCGGTGGAACGTGCAAGTTCAATTTTGAAATCTTCTTCTGGCTCAGTTGGTAGGAAAGTATTCACGCCTATTATTGGCAAACTACCATCGTGTTTCTTATGTTCGTACAACATGGACTCTTCTTGTATCTTACCGCGTTGATATCCTGTTTCCATAGCTCCTAAAACACCACCGCGTTCGGATATTCTTTCAAATTCTAGCAATACGGCCTCTTCGACCAAATCCGTTAACTCATCAAGTATAAAAGCACCTTGGTTAGGGTTTTCATTTTTAGCTAAACCGAATTCATTGTTGATAATCAACTGAATCGCTAATGCTCTACGAACCGACTCATCGGTAGGCGTTGTAATGGCCTCATCATAGGCATTGGTATGTAGACTATTGCAGTTATCGTAAATTGCTAACAAGGCCTGTAATGTAGTACGAATGTCATTGAAATTCATTTCTTGTGCATGCAAAGATCGACCAGAAGTCTGAATATGATATTTCAAGCGTTGACTACGTCCATTAGCAGCATATTTATTTTTCATGGTTATAGCCCAAATACGACGGGCAACTCGGCCCATTACGCTATATTCAGGATCCATTCCATTAGAGAAAAAGAATGATAAATTTGCTGCAAAGTCATCAATGTCCATTCCACGTGCCAAGTAAGACTCAACATAAGTAAAACCATTAGATAAAGTTAGTGCTAATTGACTGATTGGGTTAGCTCCAGCTTCAGCAATGTGATAACCAGAAATAGAGACTGAGTAAAAATTCTTAACTTGATTATCTATAAAGTATTGTTGAATATCACCCATCATTTTTAAACTGAATTCGGTTGAAAAAATACAGGTATTTTGCCCTTGGTCTTCTTTCAAAATATCGGCTTGAACTGTCCCGCGAACAGAAGACAGTGCATTTGCTTTTAATTGTGACAATTCAACTTCGTTAGGTTCGCGATTATGTTCATTTTTAAAAAATTCGATTTGTTGATCAATTGCCGTGTTTAAAAACATGGCCAAAATAGTTGGGGCTGGACCATTAATGGTCATAGAGACCGAGGTAGTTGGATTACATAAATTAAAACCATCGTAAAGCGCTTTCATATCGTCTAGTGTTGCAATAGACACGCCCGCATTTCCAATTTTTCCGTAAATATCTGGACGAGTTGCTGGGTCTCTACCGTACAGTGTTACAGAATCAAAAGCGGTAGATAAACGTTTTGCCGATGAATGTTCAGAGAGTCTTTTAAAGCGTTTATTAGTACGGAATGCATCGCCCTCACCCGCAAACATGCGTGCTGGATCTTCGCCAGTTCGCTTGAAGGGAAAAACACCTGCAGTGAATGGGAAGCGCCCTGGAACATTTTCCTTGTATAGCCATTTAAGAATTTCACCGTGTTCTTCGAACTGAGGCAAGGCAACCTTTGGAATTTTGGTGCCAGATAAACTTGTGGTAGTTAATTCCGTGGTGATGGTTTTTGTTGGAGAAATTTTAGTTTGCAAAACATCTTTAGAATAATCACTTTTCAATGTGCTCCAGTCGTTTAGTAAACTATGTGACTCAGCCGCTAACGCTTTTTCTCTTTGATCAATTAAATCGATTAATTGTGTAGTCGTACCAGCGTCTCCTAACATTTCCTTAGTGGCACTTAACTGCTGATGTTCTCTAGCTAATTTTACTTGTGCAAATGTATTTTCATGATAATCACGAATTGTTTCAGCAATCTCAGCTAGGTAACGCACGCGTTTGGGCGGTACGATAATGGATTTTTCTGATGAATGTCTACTCTTTACTTTAGGGAGAGCCGATGGATAATCCACAAATTGCTTTTCACGTAAGAGTCCAAGTAAATGCTGATAAGCTGATGTTGCACCATCGTCATTAAAGCGTGAGGCTATACTGCCAAAGACTGGCATTTGGTCTGGAGGTGTTGTCCATTTCTCTTGGTTACGCTGTACTTGTTTTGAGACATCACGTAGAGCGTCATCACTGCCTTTTCTATCAAACTTATTGATAACAACAATATCGGCAAAGTCCAACATATCAATTTTTTCTAACTGACTTTGGGCGCCAAATTCAGGAGTCATCACGTACATAGAGGTATCAACAAAAGGTGTGATTCCGGCATCACCTTGACCAATACCAGGTGTTTCAACAACAACTAAATCGTAGCCTGCGTTTTTGCACAATGCAATAACCTCAGACAATGAACTTGGAACTTCACCACCAGCACCACGTGTTGCTAGCGAACGCATAAAAATATTAGGGTGATAAATCGCGTTCATACGTATTCTATCTCCTAATAATGCACCACCTGTTTTTCTCCGTGTAGGATCAATAGCAAGTACAGCAATTTTAACTGTATCATTACTATCTAAACGAAAACGCCTTATCAATTCATCCGTTAGTGATGATTTTCCAGCGCCACCAGTACCAGTAATGCCAAGTACAGGTATTGTGGAGTCTTGCGAGTCCAACCACTTTTCCTCAGCGTCAGAAAGTATTTCTAATTCCGCTTTAGTTATTGCTTTTGCGAGCTCAGCAGGAAGGCTTAAATCGACACTTGAAATATCATTGAATTTCTTATCATTCTCAACTTCTGCACATCGAACAATCATGTCATCAATCATGCCTTGCAAACCCAATTGTTGACCTGCATGCGGAGAATAAATGCGTTCTACACCATAAGCTTCTAGTTCTTTGATTTCGTCAAATACAATCACACCACCACCGCCACCAAATACTTTTATGTGCTCGGCATTATTCTCTTTTAACAAGTCGATTAAATATTTAAAATATTCAACATGTCCCCCTTGATAAGAACTAATAGCAATTCCATCTACGTCTTCTTGCAATGCAGCTTGTAGAACGTCGTTGACTGAACGATTATGAGCAAGATGAATAACTTCTACACCAGAACTCTGAAGAATTCGGCGCATGATATTAATTGATGCATCATGTCCATCAAATAAACTTGCAGCCGTTACAAAACGTAGTGGAGTTGTTCTTTTCATTTTGGTGTTTAGTGGTAACGCCGTTACTTTACTCATAATGATTCTCTTTATGCTTTGGCAAAATGCTTCTGCATAGTAATTATTAAATTATTGTGTAAATTCTTTATACTATTTTTGTCTTGTGGATTTGCAAGCCAGTAATAGGCGATTCCTAAAACACTTGCATTAAACTGTTCTGCTAATTCTGCAGCCGATAAATTGCCTTGATAATCAGATTGATCTATCCAACTAATAACATCTCGTCTACGTCTATTTTGAATACTTGTTACTGCATCTTTAATGGGCGATTGCACACCGATTGACTCAAACCAAAGGATATAAAATGCTTGTATGCGTTTTGGTGCATTAAGACATATGTTGCAATGTTCTTTTAGTGCCGATGTTATTGCTTCTAATCCATTTTTCTTCTTGGTGGCAATTTTCAAGCTACTCAACCATTCCTCACCCACTGAATGTAAGATAAATTCAAACAAACCATTCTTACTACCAAATCTATAGCCGGCCATACTGCGACTAAAACCGGCTAGTTCACCAACTTCTTTAAGCGTGGTTTTGTCAGTACCCTTCACAACAATCAACTCAATGGCTGATTCCAACATCCTGCTATCTGAGATGTCTGTTCTTTCAGCTTGTGTTTTTCTAAGTAATTGTTGCATATGAAACATTATATTTACTTGTCTGAAACAAGTAAATATCTAAAAATAAAGGGGATAATCGTATAGTCGATAAACCCTTTATTTTTCAGTTAGATAGTTATTTTCTTAGTTATTTAAGTCTTTCATAAATGTGCGTATTCGTTTAGCATTGGCGCCTAAATCACTTTTACCCATACGCGATTTAGAACGTATATCAAACGATGTTTTATTATTTAATCGCGTAATTCTAATAACAATATCATCTTTAAAGCCAAACCAAGAGGTAGTTTCTGTGGCTTCGATACGCCCCGCTGTTTGGTCTTGACTAACTAATTCCCAACCCATAGCCTCAACGATTTCAAGTGCTTTAGCAAAAACAACATCTGAAGACTGATTAAGTATTTGCGTTTTAATATCAGGATAGGCATCAATTTGAAGATTTGCATCTTCACGATTGTAGGTAATAGGGTTTGGAGAATCGGCACGTATTGGAGCTATAACAACAAACTCAGGTGGATTAGCTGTATCGGTTGTGATGTCATGTATAAAGGGCAAACTAGCCGCAGTACGCTTCATTTGAATAGGAACTGCAGCCGCACTTACTCCTAATAGCAATCCTATAAGCGCCATTCCAGCGATACGTTTTTTTGCTATAAGTGAAGTCACAAAATGCAATATTGCTAAGGCAGTAGCTCCCAAGCCAAGATATACAACCCACGGGAACTTACTAAAAGCAAATCCAAAGTTCCACCAACCTGCCTTATAGCCAGGACCTAGAGACGCAATCAAAACTATAGCCAACAAACCGAAAATAAAGGCTAAACGACCAGTATATTTTGTAAAACTTTGCATATGATTTGTTCCTAGCGATTAGAGTAAATAGTATTTGCAAATAATATCATGATGACGCATTCTATGTACTTAAGTGTTCAAAATTCCTAAGTTATTCATTATGGTTACAGTAAAAACCTACTCATACATCCGAATTTTCCTGCATTGGTTTATCGCATTTAGTGTATTTGGTCTTTTTGCATCTGGATACTGGATGGTTGATTTAGATTATTATAATACCTGGTATACAAAGGCTCCTTTTGCACATAAAGCTGTAGGTGTAATACTTTTATTTATATTGTTAATTACGAGTTTAATACGGTTATTTACAGATAAGCCTAAATACGACTCATCACTAAGCAATTTAGAAAAACTTTCTGCAAAAACAGTTCAGTATTCAATGAGCCTACTTGTTTATTCTTTAATTATTACAGGTTATTTAATAACTACAGCTAAAGGTGACCCCATTGATATTTTCGGCTTATTTGAGATTCCTGCGATTTTTTCGGACTTTAATAGTCAAAACGATTTATTTGGAAAATTACACCGCTGGGGAGCCTATCTCTGTATGGGTTTAGCGGTTTTACATGCATGTGCTGCACTTTTTCACCATTTTATAAAAAAAGACTCTACACTGACACGAATGCTAGGAAGATAACGTATATATCTTATCTTTAATAAAATTAATTGTTAAATAACTTATGAGGCCTACAATGAAAAAACCAAGCTTATTATTAGCATCCACAGTTGCACTTTTCACGCTATTTGCATGTAGCAAAGCAGCTACCACCGATGCGGCTCCTAGTGATGCTAAAACCATGCCAGAAAAAGCCACAACAATGGTAAAAGAAGTTGTCAGTGGTGAAGTAGAAAACTACACCCTAGACATAAAAGGCGCTCATGCATTTGTGCAATTTAAAGTTAAACACTTAGGATATAGCTGGTTACATGGTCGTTTTAATGATTTTGATGGTGAATTTACTTACGATACAGCCAATCCTAATAATTCAACCATAAGTGTAACTATTGATACTACTAGTGTTGATTCCAATCATGCCGAACGTGATAAGCACTTACGCAGTGATGACTTTTTGCAAGTAGAGAGTTTTTCAGAGGCTACATTCAAGAGCACCTCGGTTAATCTGGTTGACGGCAAAGGTACAGTAACAGGTGATTTTACTTTTTTAGGGATGACTAAGCCACTAACATTACAAGTACAAGAAATTGGCCATGGTGAAGATCCTTGGGGCGGCTATCGCAGAGGCTTTACTGGTTCTACGTCTTTTGTGATGCAAGACTTTGGTGTAAAAAAAGGTCTTGGTCCAAATTCAGCTGAAGTCTTTATTGAACTCGACATTGAAGGAATACGCCAATAGGCAACTTTGATAATAGGGATTTATATTCTATTAAAACTTACAAAAGCAGGCTAAATGGCCTGCTTTTTTCTTTGAGTGTTTAAAAATAATTCAGCATCCTTACGGGATCTAATACGAATGCATTTTATATTTGAATTCGGCGGTTGATACATTAATCTAGCATAGCGTTTTTTATTTCGCCTATAGTTAATTAACATCCAATGGATAACAGAATCAGAACTAAAGAAACTTCGTTTAAATGATTCTTTATTACCAGTACCTTTCCATAACTCTTCTTGAGACCAAGCACGTTGAAATGAGCGTTTGATCACTTGATAGAAAGTCAGAAAAAAGCCGTAATCAATCCAAATAACTGTATCAGCTTGTTCCCACTTTAAAGCATTAGTACGTGAATAGTTTCCGTCTAAAACCCAAGAATTTCCTGATATAGCATGCTGAATGCCCGCTAAGAAATCTTCTGGACTAGCCTCTTGCCAATCTGACTTCCAATTTAGAGCATCCATTTCAATATAATTGAAGTTAAGCCTTGTCGCCAGATTTTTTGCAAACCAAGACTTTCCACTACCACTTGTACCAATAACATTAATTCTTTGCATATGTATGTTAATTTTTCTTCCTAACTCCAATCACATTTGGAACTGGCCATGCAATTACATTACTATCTTTCTCAAAGAATGAGGTTTTAAAACTACCAAACATTTCTTGCTCTAGCTCACCTACTTTAAAATAAAGCTGGGCTTCAGGCCCGCCTTCAAGATGCTGTGCTGCTACTAGCTTGACATCCAGATTTAAAAGCTCAGTATTTAGCTCATGCATACTAAATGGCGAACGCGAAAAAATAAATAGTATATTGCCCTCGGCATCTTCACCTAAGGCAGCCTCACTCCACATTTTTTTTTGCTTAGACCAGCGGTTTTCTCCTGGTTTTTTAATGAGCCTTAGGTTCTGTACGACTGATGAGTAATCTTTTAATATATTTTCTATTGAAAGATGATCTTCATCTAGATCAAAAATTTGAAACTCGGGAAATCTGGAACCAGGCTTAGGATTAAAAGCAGCCACGGATTGGTATTTATTGATGTGCTTGCTATTTAAATGTCTCTCGGTTTGCATATAACCAATGTGCTTAGAGTAATCGGCGGCATACATACCTGCATTTATAACTGCAACTAAATCATGGCTTTTACTCCACTGCTTTGCAGTTTTATTGTTTTTATCACCGGTTTCAGCTTCGGTAACAATATCTAATTCCCATTGCTTTGGGTCAATCTTGAGAATGGTAATTAGTGAATCGCCTACTACACTTTTTTTCTTAGTCTTAAATTCACCTAAGTGAAACCCACTCTCCAACTTCTGCCAATGTGATTCAGCATATGCTGTTTGAGAGCTAACGCTAATCAGTAATATAATAGTCAGTATTTTTGAGAGAGTTTGCATAACTTAAAGACCATCCTTAATTCTAAAAGTTTATTAATTTTATTTCTTAAATGGGATTAAGAGCATTTCATCTATCCCTTGTGACACTCTGGAATCACGATACTCACTTAAGCCAATTGTCATGGCCAAATGACCTTCGCTAGGCTGGGCTAAATAGGTGCCAAATAACTTGTCCCATACAGATAAATTGAAACCAAAATTACTATTAGTTTCTTTGGGAACAACTGAATGATGAACTCTATGCATATCAGGCGTAACAATCACCTTGCGTATCATTCTATCTAAGTAAATTGGCAAATTCACATTGCTATGATTTAACATGGCCGTTAAATTTAAGACTATTTCAAAAATAATAATTGCAACTATTGGAATACCTAATGCTATTACTGCCGCAAACTTTATCAACATAGAAAGGATAATTTCCACCGGATGAAAACGACTACCCGTTGTGACATCTATATCCTGATCAGCGTGATGCATCCTATGAATACGCCATAGCAATGGTACTTTATGAAAAATAACATGTTGCCAATAAATCAGCATGTCTAACAAAATAATAGACACTAAAACAATCGCAGTAGTTGGTATATTTATATTATTAAATAAGCCATAACTGTTTTCAGAGGCATAAAACGCGATCCCTACTGCAGCAGCTGGAAAAAGCAATCTGATAACTATTGTATTCAAAACAACAATTCCAAGATTAGCTAACCAACGGGTAGATTTATCAATAGTTAATTGTCTGCGTGGTGAAATAATTTCCCACGCAGCCATTATGACTAGAATTCCAAAGAAAAATCCTAGACGTAATTCTCCTTCGTTTTGAAAAATAAATTCAGTCATAACGACTCGATACTATTTTTTCCGTTGATAGACTTGCGTACCACCAACCCAGGTTTCATTAACTTGCATTGCATGAATATTTTCACGTGGTATTGTAAAGAAATCCTCATCCAATAATATAAAGTCCGCCCACTTTCCGGCTTCTAAAGAGCCAGTCGTGTCATCCATATGTGCAGCATAGGCGGCATCTAAAGTAAATGACCGTAAGGCTTGCTCGCGACTCATACGTTGCTCAGGCAACCAGCCACCACTAGGCATAGAATCTTTATTTTGACGACTCACTGAGGCGTGTAAGCCATGAAATAAATTTGGCCGCTCTACAGGGAAATCTGAGCCATTGGCTATACGTGAGCCTTGATCTAAGAATGTTTTCCAAGCATAAGCTCCTTCTAAACGATCTGGTCCTAAGCGCTTTTCAGCCATATGCATATCTGATGTAGCGTGAATGCCCTGCATACTTGGAATAATACCCTGCTCTTTAAATCGTGGAATATCATCAGGATGCACAATTTGAGCATGCTCGATTCTATGTCGCTCTTTTTCAACAGCTTCAGCGTTTTTAAACGCATCTAAAACCATACGATTGCCTCTGTCTCCGATAGCATGAATATTTACTTGGTAGTAATCCTGTCGTGCTTCACGAATAGCGCCTTCAAGAACCGTTTGCTCTGTTATAACATAGCCTTTTTGTCCTGGCCTATCAGTATAGTCTTCGAGTAATGCTGCACCACGGCTACCTAGGGCTCCATCAACGTAAAGTTTAATCGCTTTGATATGTAATTTTTCATCTAAGCTTTGATAAGCAGCACCATAGTCACGTTGCGTTTCAATACCAGAAAGCATTACATAAACACGCATTGGCATTTCACCGGCGTTTTGTAATAAATGGTATGCCTTGGTTTCTTCAAAAGTGGCTCCAGCATCGTGTGTAGCTGTCATTCCTAGCGAAACCAAATTCTGCATTGCTGCAGCAATGTAAGACTTACTTTCATTCATGCTGGTAGCAGGTAATTTTTCTCGAATTAAACTTTCAGCTGTATCTACTAATATGCCGGTAGCGATACCGTCAGCATTACGAAGAATTTCACCACCAGCAGGATTAGCTGTAGTTTTATCGATTTCAGCTAAACCAAGTGCTGCAGTATTAACCCAAACTGCGTGGCCATCTGCTCGTCCCAAAATAATAGGTTTTTCAATGCCCAAAGAATCTAAATCGTTTGCAGTAGGAAACTCGGCTGGTGTCCAAAGCTCTTGATTCCAACCCCTACCTTGAATTGTTGCTAACTCTGGATTTGCATTTGCATATTCTTTTAGCTGCTTCAATGAATCAGCAAGTGAAGTCACACCCATTAAATCAATCTGTAAATGCCCCAAGCCTAGGCTTGATACATGGCCGTGAGCATCAATAAGACCAGGTAGCATGACTGCGTTTTTAGCATCACGCATGGTTTTTGCATTTGGATATTTGCCAATACCTGCAGAAATGACTTTGCCATTGTCTCCAAAATGCAAATAATCAAATTTTAATAATTCATTATTCTTAAAGGTATAGCCGCGTAGATTGTAGAAGACAGTTCCATCCGTTGTAATTCTGGTATTTTCTGCAACAAGTTTATTCTCTGTTTCGAGCTTCGATTCACTGCAGCCAGAAAGAACTAAAAAGCTAGCCATAAGAACTGAAAGTAACTGCTTTTTGAAAGTGTATTGATTGCGCTTAAACAAACTCATATTTTTCATTTCCTTGTTTTAATTTTTTGCTTTATTCTCTTAGTGAGCAAATACTGCAAGAATTGTATAAATAGTTATACTGCTTCTAATTTATATTTCTATATAGTGTACGTTCATGATGTATAAAAATAAACAAAAATCACCAACAAAGGGCTTAAAAAAAGAGCCTCCTACAGTTCAAAAAATTGTGTTATTTAATAAACCCTTTCAAGTTCTCTGTCAGTTTACCGACGAAAGCCAGAAAAACCGTAAAACATTGGCTGATTTTATTGATGTAAAAGACGTTTATGCTGCTGGCCGCTTAGACTTTGATAGCGAAGGTTTATTGCTACTAACCAATGATGGACGACTTCAAGCGCGCATTACAAACCCTCTATATAAAAAACCTAAGACCTATTTTGCTCAAGTTGAAGGAATTGCTTCGGTAGAAGCAATTAAAGCCTTGCAAAATGGAGTAAAACTAAAAGATGGCTCTACTCTTCCAGCTCTAGCTGAGCAGGTCGATGAGCCTGAGTGGCTTTGGGAACGCACGCCGCCAATTCGTGAACGAAAGTCAATTCCAACTTCATGGATTAAACTGACCCTTACAGAAGGGAAAAATCGACAAGTACGTCGCATGACTGCCGCTGTTGGCCTTCCCACTTTAAGGCTCATTCGGTACTCGATAGCGGAATGGTCAATTGACGGTTTACGCAACGGTGAATTTAAAGCAATTACTCTGTAAAACTTAGACATTAAAAAAGGCTCAATGAATTGAGCCTTTTATCAGTTTTGCATAAAATATTCTTATGTCTTAATAATATTCAGTGCCAATTCCAAAGCTTGCTCATAGTTCAAACGTGGATCAACTTGAGTTTTATACGCACGAGTTAATTCGTGATCGGCCAAACCTCTAGCCCCACCCGTACATTCAGTAACGTCTTCACCAGTTAATTCAAAATGCACACCACCTAAACGAGAATTATTGGCTTTATGAACTTTAAAGGCTAAATCAACTTCTTTAGCGATGTTGTCAAAACGTCTAGTTTTAATTCCATCTGCCGTACTTTCGGTATTACCGTGCATTGGGTCACACATCCACAGAACTTTGGCACCCTTATTTTGTACCGCTGAAATCAGTTCAGGTAAATGTTGTTCAATCTTATCTGCACCAAAACGATGAATAAGAACAATACGACCTTCTTCATTATCAGGGTTTAGAGTATCTAACAAGCCATACAACCACGAACGTGTCATGGCTGGTCCAAGTTTGATTCCTATTGGATTGCGAATACCACGCATGTATTCAACATGGGCGTGATCTATATCAGCAGTACGAGCACCTATCCAAGGCATATGAGTCGATAAGTTGTACCAATCTTGTCGTTTTTCTAAAAAACGCGTTTGAGCTTGTTCGTAATGTAAATGCAAACCTTCATGGCTTGTGTAAATCATTTGATTAGCTTGCGTTCTACCTTGCTCACCTTTGAATGTTTCAAACAAACCAATGGAGTCTAATATTGATTCAACTATTCTATGAACTTCATCAGCCTGAGTTGAATGGCTAGCAAAATCTAAATTCCAATCATCGGCATGACGAATTTCTGAAAAACCACCGTCAATTAAAGAACGAACAAAGTTAATAGTTAATCCAGCATATTGATAACCTTGTAAAAGCAATTTCGGATCAGGAACTCGTGCTTCTTCAGTAAACGCCGCCTTATTAATTAAATCTCCGCGATAGCTAGGTAAAGTAACCCCATCGATGGTTTCTAAATCAGCAGAACGAGGTTTAGCGTATTGACCTGCCATACGTCCAATAACACTCACTGGTAATTTCATACCGTAACGCATCACTAAACTCATTTGCAATAATACTTTTAGGGTTTTGGCGATTTTATTAGAGTTACATTCACTTAAGCTTTCAGCGCAATCGCCACCTTGTAATATAAATCGTTCACCCCGTTGTGCCTCTGCAATATCGCTACGCAAACGATCAATTTCGTATGATGTGACTAGCGGCGGTAGAGTACTAAGCTCATCTACCACTGAATTGAGTGCATCTGTGTCTGGATAGTTTGCTTGCTGGAGTGCGGTTTTACTCTGCCAAGATGTTGGAGACCAGTTGGTATTTTTGCTTAAAGGTTTTAATTTTGCTGACATGATTTTGATACTTTAGTTTTAGTGCAATGCAATATTTGTCTCTTAGACATTTATCATAAAATTGGCAATTTTCTTGCGCGGCCGTAGATTTTAGCAAAAAAAACTCTAATAAAATGAAGAGTTTAGTTGCATTAATAACTAATTCTATTGAATTGAACTAGCCAAAACTGTTTTAGCTAGGCACAATGTCGCGTTAGTCACACATGTAACAAAATATAAGTTTCTATTTTTTACTTAGTTACGTAATTTATTGGGGAGTTTTCATGCATAAAGTTTTAGTTTTAGGAGCCGGAAAAATTGGCACTTTAATATCCGGTCTTTTAGCCGAGTCAGGCGATTACCATATTGATATTGCAGATATTAGTGATACTGCTGCGCAATCGGTGGTTGATTTACACGGTTTAAAAAACATTCATGCTTTTTCGTTTAATGCGGGAAATAAAGAAGCTCTTGCCAAACATGTAAAAGATCACCCTACTGACGCTATTATTTCCAGCTTGCCTTATTTTTGTAATCCAGATGTAGGCGCAGTGTGTAGGGAAAATGAGATTCATTATTTTGATTTAACTGAAGATGTTGCTGTAACCGAGCAGATAAAAGCGCTTAGCATGGGCTCTTCTGCAGCTTTCGTTCCACAATGTGGTCTTGCTCCAGGATTTATTAGCATTGCTGCAAACGAACTAATGACGCACTTCGAAGAAATTCGCGATGTTAAATTACGTGTTGGTGCTCTTCCACAAAACCCAAGTAATGTACTTAAATATTCTTTAACTTGGTCTACGGATGGATTAATAAATGAATACGGTAATCCTTGTAATTGCATTATGGACGGTAAATCAGTAGATGTGCCACCACTAGAGCATTTAGAAACCATTCAACTTGATGGCGAATTATACGAAGCATTTAATACCTCTGGCGGTTTGGGTTCACTTGGTGAAACTTATCAAGGCCAAGTTCAAAACATGAACTATAAAACCATGCGTTATCCTGGGCATTGTGACATCGTTCGTTTACTGATGAATGATTTACGTTTAAATCATGATCGCGATACGCTTAAACGCATTTTGGAAAATGCAGTGCCACGTACCGTGCAAGACGTAGTCATTGTTTATGTTTCAGTAAATGGTTTGCAAAATGGTGAGTTTCGCGAAGAAATCTATATCAACAAGGTCTATCCTCAGGTAATTGCTGGTAACTTATGGTCTGCCATTCAAGTAACCACAGCGTCAGGTATAACAGCTGTATTGGATTTGATTCTATCAAACCCTGGTCAGTACAAAGGTTTTGTAACACAAGAGCAGTTCCCATTAAAAGACATTATTGAAAATCGCTTTGGTAAATACTATGCTGCTGGCGGTACTAAAGACGATTCTTTTGAAATGGTTGTGACTGGTAAATACAAACCAACTAAATGACACACCATCGTCCTACTAGACGATGATGTGTCATCCTCAACTAGATTGGGGATCCCTATAGTGAAATCCTCGATTCGAATGAGGATACAGAAAAAATCTACAAAATTTTAAAACGGAAATAAATTATGCAAGACATTCTAAAAAAACTTGGTATTAAAGATAAAAACTCTGGCACTTGGTCAGGTGTTGCTGGTTGGTCTACTCGAACTGAAGGTCAGTTAATAGACTCTATTAATCCAAGTACTGGCGACGTAATCGCAAGCGTTTATTCAGCAACAAAAGATGATTATGCAGATGTTATGGCTTCTTCTTTCGAGGCGTATCAAGTATGGCGTAAAACGCCTGCACCTCTACGTGGCGAAGCTATTCGTTTATGCGGTGAAGCCTTACGCAAGCACAAAGATGAACTGGGTAGCTTAGTAGCTTTAGAAATGGGCAAGATCAAACAAGAAGGTGATGGTGAAGTTCAAGAGATGATTGATATCGCCGACTTCGCTGTTGGTCAATCTCGCATGATGTATGGCTACACAATGCACTCTGAACGCCCTGACCATCGTATGTATGAGCAATGGCACCCTCTGGGTATTGTTGGAATCATATCGGCGTTTAACTTCCCAGTTGCGGTTTGGGCGTGGAATTCGTTCTTAGCTGCAATTTGTGGCAACGTAAGCGTTTGGAAACCTTCACCAAAAACACCTCTGACTTCTATTGCGGTACAGAACATTTGTAATGAAGCATTAAAAGATGCTGGCTTTCCTCCAATTTTCCAACTTTTCAATGATGGCACCAATGAATTAGCTCAAATTTTTGTTGATGATAAGAGTGTTAACTTAGTATCGTTTACTGGTTCGTGTGCGGTAGGTAAAAAAGTAGCAACTAATGTTCAGTCACGCATGGGTAAAGTATTACTAGAACTCGGTGGCAATAATGCTCTTATCGTTGATGAATTTGCTAATCTTGACTTAGCAGTACCTGCCATTGTATTTGGCGCAGTAGGCACCGCTGGTCAACGTTGTACCTCTACTCGCCGTGTATTCATTCATGAAAATCACTGGGACAGCTTAACTGAAACTTTAGTCAAAGCTTATAAGCAAGTAAAAATTGGTGACCCTCTAAAAGACGGCACGCTAATGGGTCCATTAATTGATGAAAGAACAGTAGTTATGTTTGAAAAAGCTGTTGCAGACGTTAAAGCGGCTGGTGGTAAGATTCTATCTGGTGGCAAGCGTCTAGATGGCCCAGGTAACTTTGTTCAACCAACAATAGCCACCGCAGAAAATGATTGGGATATCGTGCAACACGAAACCTTTGCTCCGATATTGTATTTAATCCCATTCTCAGATTTAGACGATGCAATAGCCATGCAAAATAATGTTGTACAAGGTTTAAGTTCAGCAATCTTTACTGACAAAATGCAGCATGCAGAGCGCTTCCTATCTTCTATTGGTAGTGATTGTGGTATTGCAAACGTTAATATCGGTACTTCGGGCGCTGAAATTGGGGGTGCCTTCGGTGGTGAAAAAGAAACCGGAGGTGGTAGAGAGTCGGGTTCTGACGCATGGAAAGCTTATATGCGTAGACAAACTAATACTTTGAACTGGAGTGATGAATTACCATTAGCTCAAGGAATTAAATTTGACCTAGGCTGAAAAACTCTAGGGGTAGGTCTCCGTGCCTACCCTTTGAAAGTAAGGGTTGATTCGCGTATCAACCCTTTGTTTTGGGCAGGCTCAGGAACATACCCCTACTAGTCCTTTATATTTTTAACGATTTTTCTACAAAACGTTTACCATTCTCTATTACAATACGCGCCATTACAGTTTATGAAGCTTTGAAATTGAGCTTCTACCTATTTACAGTGGCGAAAAGCCTAAAAGCACAAAGAGTTATATTCTCATGAATGTCGATAAAATTAGCATCGGTAATGATGCACCTAATGATATTAATGTAATCATCGAAGTTCCATTAGGTGGTCACCCAGTTAAGTACGAAATGGATAAAGCAAGTGGTGCTATCTTTGTTGACCGTTTCCTTTCAACAGCTATGCGTTATCCATGTAACTATGGTTTTGTTCCGCATACTTTATCTGACGATGGCGATCCAATTGATGTATTGGTTGTTGGTAATACACCGGTAATGCCAGGTTGTGTTATTTCAGCTAGACCAGTTGGTGTATTGGTTATGTCTGATGAGGCTGGACAAGATGAAAAAATTGTTGCTGTTCCGTCACCACAACTTTCTAAATACTATGATGATGTAAATGACTATACTGATCTTCCACAAATTTTGGTTGATCGTATTGCTCATTTCTTTGAACAATATAAAGCCTTAGAACCAAATAAGTGGGTTAAGGTAGATCATTGGGGTGATGCTAAAGAAGCCAAACGATTCATTTCAGAATCGATTGAAAATGCTAAAAAGAAGTAAGTCTAGAAATATGTTTATAAAATAGGAGCCTAAGGTTCCTATTTTTTTAGTAAGAATTTATGACCTTAATTTTAATGAAAAAATTCAGCCTTAATATATTTTTATCACTGTTGGGCTTTTGCTTAATTTATATAGCGACACATATAAACCTTCCATTACCAGGTACTGAAATTTTATTAAGTGCTCAAACCTTGGTATTACTTATTGTTGCAGCGCTCCTGCCTAAATATTTTGGTATCTTGGCTGTTGGCTGGTATTTATTAGCAGGTCTCTTAGGAGCTCCCGTTTTTTCAAATAATGGCCATGGTCTAGAACATTTGATTGGACCAACAGGTGGCTATTTATTTGGTTTCTTACTGGCAGCAATTTTTATCACATTAAATTTTAAAAAAATTTACTCAAAAAAATTTCCTTACATTTTAGCCATAATGCTCTTAGCGCATGCAATCATATTGCTTTTAGGCTGGCTTTGGTTATCAAAAAGCATTGGCTTAAATATAGCATTCATTAAAGGAGTGCAACCATTCATTGTTGCTGGCATTATTAAATCTATACTTGCCGCTTTATTTGTTTATTGGGTAACAGACACAATTTTAAAGCTAAAAAAAATCCTCAGCAAAATTTGTTAACTGAGGACATTTATAAACCTTAAAAGCTTAGCAAGCTAACGATTAATGTGCGCTCTGTCCTGCGCCATGGTCATGTAAATCTGTTTTATTAGGTTGAATTAACTTTGCTTTATCCAGTTTTTCAACAGAACTTGCATGTATAAAATTTAATAAAGATTCTGGTTTAATAAATCCATTTCCATATTTTCCATCATACTTTTTACTAATACCAATTTCAGTTATTTCCTCTAAGCTCTTGCCTTGCTCTTTTAGAATTTTATAGTTGTTATGAATATCAGCCAGCATTGCATGATAAAGAATTAAACTACTTTTATTACTCATTACACCATGACCAGGAATTATTTGGGTTTTGTCATCAGCTAGTTCAATTACATTCTCAAGATTTTGAAGATAGCCTTGTATTGAACCACCACTACCAATATCAATAAACGGGTAATTACCATTAAACAAAGTGTCTCCCATGTGGATTATGTTTGCTTTAATAAAATGAATAATAGCATCACCATCTGTATGTGCATTAGGGACATGAATTACATTTAAATCATCGCCATTTATGTGAAAATTTACTTGCTCTGTAAATGTAATTACAGGTAAAGCTTGTTGCGCTGAGGCCGGCACTTCTCGATTAAAAGCTTTAATTACTTGCTTTGTACTCATACGTTTGCGAACGTTTTCATGAGCGACAATAACGCTACCAGATTTTGCAAAGTTCTCATTACCACCGGTATGATCACCGTGCCAATGAGTATTAATAAGGAATTTAACCGGTTGATCAGATATATCTGCGACTGCTGCTTTAATCTTATCACTCAGAGGAGCAAACTGATCATCAATCATGAATACACCATCCTCCCCAACGAAAAGACCTATATTACCGCCTTGACCTTTTAACAGGTAAACGCCAGAACCTAAATCAGTTGTTACAATATTTACCTCTTGCTGTGCAAACGCTACCCCACTTACGAGTATCACAGAGAGCATTAAGCCAAATATTTTTTGTGCTAAATTTTTCATACAAACTCCAGAATAATAAAAAAAGAATATTAATTTATACGTTTACCATTAATAACAGGTAGAACCTATAAAGCTACAAATTGCTTCAAAGACTGATCTTTAACTACCTTATCAGCCGCAAAAACCTGTCCGTTCATTGTGATATACACACCTGGTGTAATGCTTTGTAAAGCTCCAAGAGCTAAGCCAATATTAAAAATTGCATCGGTAGCACGAAACCTAGCTGGACTGAGTGAACCAGTTAGAACAATAGTTTTACCTAAGCCATGACAATGCTTAGCCGTTTCAGTCATGGTGTCAGTTCCATGGGTTATAAGAATTAAATCTTCTTCACAATTTTCAATAGCTTTACGTATTTGAAGCCTATCAGTCTCATTAATCTCAAGACTATCTTTCCTAAACAAAGGTAATAGACGATAAGAGATTTTTGCTTTGGCCTCTTCTAAAATTTGTTCTATTACTGGAGAACCCACTTCAAATTCACTACTTGCATCAAAATATACTTTATCAATAGTGCCGCCAGTAGTTATTATGCAAATTCTTTTATCGGTCTGTGCGCTCATAAGATTATCCTTAATTTTCAAAAGGCTGCCCAAGTATTAAATGAAATGCCCTACTGCCTTGACTGGCATAGCCATAAGCTAACATTACTGCGCCTAGAGGGGTATCGAAGCCCCAAAATAAAGAGCCAGAATAACGCAATTCTCCTAAATCAAAGCCTTGACCATCTTCCCAAGCATTACCCGTTTCTAAACTTAGACCCAAACTACCTGGCACAGCAATTTCTATCGGTCGAGAATACATAAACCTTGCTAAGGCAATTTTGTCGCCACGCAGTTCACGTCTTTGCAATCCTGATAAACGCCCAAAGCCACCCAAGAA
Source organism: uncultured Gammaproteobacteria bacterium (assembly GCA_905479875.1). GTDB lineage: Bacteria > Pseudomonadota > Gammaproteobacteria > Steroidobacterales > JABDMI01 > JABDMI01. The sequence continues at coordinate 6,660 of CAJQOG010000065.1, read as the reverse complement.
AAACTCATCATAAGCCGGTATATCACCACTTAGGCTACTACCAAATTCAAGACCTATATTGTAGGTATGCTTATCATCACTAGTCCATACTTTAGTTAGAGCAAGACTAGCACTATCGTATTCAAGATCTGAGCCTAAACTTGCTAATTCTTTGCGATACTCAAACTGCCCTAAAAAACCTTCTTTAGCAAAATACGGATTATCTAAGCTATCACGTAGAATGTTTAAATGTACACCTGCCTGATTTAAATTAACTTTGGGAATAATACTAACATCACCAATACGAGGCTCTCCATCAACTCTATCGTAATGAGCGCCTATCCGCAGTTGTGTATCTGGTCTTAGGTAGTATCCGTAATCTAAAGCTAAATCAGCACGCCTTAAAGTATATTCTGTAATCCGACGTTCATTAGCAAAAAAATCAATATTCTCTTCAGAAAACGAAACTCGAGGTGCTACAAACTGATTACCCAAGTAATTAATTGGTTGGTAAAACTCTGAAGTTATATAACGATCCGAACCAATTGAAATTTCATTGGTCCATTCGGCACCTAGCTTATTAATTTGCGTCCAACGATGATTTGCAATTAAATTATTTCTATTTCCGCCTTCAAAATCATCTTCAATTTTCAGACCAAAACGGAAGTAATTAGGGCCCCAAGGTTTTTCTGCAACCTTAATCACTAAGGTCGACTGTTGACCATCTTCAATAACTTCAAAATCTACAGATTCGAATTCATCGATGGCATAAATGTTTTCCAAATCATTTTCAATTGAGTAAAGTTTAGATACCCTGACTCTTTAAGTTTCATGCGAGCTTTTATTTGAGCAGTGCTAACACGTTGGTTTCCTTTTATTTTAATTCCAGTGATATCAGGAATAGAAATAAAACTTCTTCTTTGTGTCTTAAGCCATTCTGCATAAGTCTTTTCATCAACCTGATATTGCAGTAGTCTGCTTAGCGATTCTTGAGTTGCTTCATAACCAATTGGTACCAAACTACCTGCTTCAGCAAAATTGGTTGAAGAAAATTCACCTAATTGCGGCTTGATGAGTACGTCACCCGGTTCTAATGCGGCGACTGAACGGTCTATATTCTGTTGAATTAGGACGTTAACTGTTTGAACTGTTAGGCCTACAATACTACCAAGCTTTTCTAAACTGTAAATTTCTGAACCGATATCAACAGCAATTACATGATCCACTCCTAGTCGTTGAGCAATTTCTATTGGTAAGTTAGAGACTAAACCTCCATCAACCAATAAATCTCCATCACGGTTAACTGGGGTGAAAGCTCCAGGAACAGCCATACTAGCTCTTAAAGCCGTTGAAAGCTCACCGTCCTCAATTACCACCATGCCGCCTGTTTCAATATTAGTGGTTACAGCACGAAAAGGAATTGCTAAGTTATCAAAGTGTTTTACATTTTCTGCTCTAAGAACCTCAGATCTCAATATAAAACTAAGTTTATTTCCACTGATTAAACCTTGAGGTAAACGCACCTTGGAGTCTTTAATGCCCATTTCAAATCCTAAGAGGTATTTTCTATCATCACTCTTACGGCGGTAAGATAATAAATCACGACGCGGACTTGGACTAAGTGCGGCATCCCAATCAGTATTATCGACTATGTACTCTAGCTCTTCAGGCGAAACGCCTGCAGCGTATAAACCACCTACTATAGAACCCATACTGGTTCCCACTATGACATCTACCGGAATGCGATTTTCTTCTAACGCTTTTAGTACCCCGATATGAGCCGCGCCTCTAGCTCCACCCCCACTTAAAACTAAGCCGATTTTTGGTCTTTTTGTTGACTGCTGTAAAGATTCATTCGCATCCACATTACGTTCTGATGCAAAAAAACTTGAGCCATCAAGAAAGACGCAAAACATGAGAATGAATAAAAATATTAAACGCATAGGGTTTTACCTTAGTGTGCTATCAATGCAATACTAGAATTATGATAGCTATTTTAGAGCTTGTATTAACAAAAAACCATGGCATTGCCATGGTTTAGGTGTGTAATATTCAATACGTCAATTAATCTATAGTGGCGTAACCTAGACAGAAAGCACCAGGGCCTAAATTAATACCCGCCGTAGTACTGGTTACCGCCATAGTACTCTGAATATTATTTTTTTCTGCATATTTTATAAAATTCTTATAATCACTACGAGCTGTAATCACTTTTGGGTCTCCGGCGTAACTCATGCATACAACTGGTACTCTTAAGCCATCATCAATTGCCTTTTTGGCTTGTTCAAACAGTTTAGAAACCGTATCATCAAAGCCTTTCCCTTTGTCAAACGCATAGGTTTCACCTTGATGTGCACACATAATTGGTTTGATATCTAAACTCTTTGCAAGCATGTATTTCAACATACCCAAACTCTTATCACCTTTTTTACGAGCAACATTACGTAAATAATAAAGATCATTTGGTACTAAGAAGCCATAGGTATGCTTAGTTAATTCTTCAATACGTGGACGTAGTTTATCGAATGGCAGTTTTTCTTCTTTAATTAAGCGAATGGTTTCATGAGCAATAATTGCTTCACCCGTAAATAAACTTTTTGTATCTATCACTCTCAGTGAGAAGGAACCCTTAATACCAGCATCCCTACGTTTCTGTCTATATCCGCGAAGAATGGCGAATGATGCTTTGGTTGCATTTTCAAAAATGGCACTTCGGGTTGAAGTGAGGGATAAAACTAAAACACGATCGTATTTAAGTACTAATTCATCCAAGAACCAATTTTTAATCTGGTTTACTGTGAAAGGAGACGTCTCTCCATGCATATCTTTATCGGCCAAATAGTTTACATAGAATTCTTGAGTTGCTTCTGGATCACGAACATCAATAAATTCACTATCTTTAAACTGAAGACTAATCGGCATAATATTCAAGTCATTGGCTTGAATATAAGATCGTGGTAGGTCACATGACGAACATATTACAACGCCAACTTTCATAAGAGCTCCTTTAATACTTTTATATTTATCTTTTCTAGTCTTAAATGTACTAAAAACAGAAGCTTAACGCTAGTTTTTAAGTAATTAAACGAAATTATCATAGATAATTAATTTAGTTTGTTTAGCTCATGGTAATTATTATTTAAATTGTGCATTTGCACAAATGCTTGAGTTTATTGAATATTAATATGGAAAAAAACTGGAGCCTTTTGCTATATTTAATTTTTATAATTGAGTTAACGCAAACTGATTTGAGTTAAAAAGCTGAAAATAATGCTGTAAATTTCGCGCCACCCAAATAACTATCACATATTTGTAGTTCACCTTGATAACTTTGAGTAATCTCTTTGACTACAGAGAGACCAATTCCGTGACCGGGAGTATTTTCATCAGCTCGCTTACCACGTTGCATAATATTACTTTTTTGTGAATCATTGACCCCTTTTCCATCATCTTCAATGACTATCTTCAGACCGCTTCGTTGTTCGTTTTGCGCCAATGAAATGGCAGATAGCTTCACAATTGATTTTGACCATTTTGAAGCATTATCAAGTAAATTTCCTAAAACCTCGGTTAAATCACCTTTATCACCATAAAACAATACATCAGCCTTTATTGTATTTTCAAAGCTAATATTTTTATCGGCATAGACTTTTTTTAGAGCAGCAATAATATCTTCACTCAAGTTCAAAACATTTACAGCTTCACGACCCAAAGTAACCTGACCTACGGTCGCAGCACGCTTCAATTGATACCCAACAATATCATTCATCACTTTTACTTGATTGAGTATTACTTCTTTATTGGCGTTTTTAGATTCTGTTGTAGTTTGTATAACAGCAAGTGGTGTTTTTAAACTATGTGCCAAATTACCTAAAGTATTTTGATAACGCTCCATACGTGAACGTTCAGCTTTAATTAACGAGTTAGTATTATTAGTTACACCTTGCAATTCACTTGGGTAATCAGCACTTAGTAGATCACGTTGTCCTTGGTCAATTTCACTGACTTCATTGGCAATTTTACGTAATGGCATTAATATCCAACGCATCAGAGAAGCCTGAATTGCAACTAAGCAAATAACTAGAAAAGCAAACCAGCTAAAAATACGTGTTCGAAAGGTTTTTAGCTGAGAGTAATATGGCCCTAAACTTTCTGCAGTGGTAAAAACAAAAGACTGATATTTATTGGTGTCTATTTCCCACTCAACACCTAAAGATTGTTGAAAATAATCTTGCTCACCATAGCTGCGTTGAGAAAATGCATTTTGCCCGATAGGATTGTTGTCAAATTTTGCATCCAGAATTCCTACAGCTGATTCTGATTTCCAGATTTGATTTTGATCATCACTAACAAAACCCAACAGCCCTGAACCTGGAGTCATAAACCTAGCTTCAGGTAATATCTCTGGCATAGAAAAAAGTCCTTCAGAGCTAATTTCTGCTGAAGACATTAGTAAGATCAACTGGGTATTTAAACGTTCGGCAGTTGAGTCTTCCGCAGCCCTACGAAATACACCGTCTAGTATTACTGCTGTAATGGTTAATGCAATAATAAGCAATATACTGAGAGCAATTAGGAGTCGCGCTGACAGAGAACGCATTAATTATTCTTCTTCGTCACTTTTACGCTTAAGGGTTAGACGGTAGCCTCGACCACGAATGGTTTCAATTGGTTTTACACTGTTTGTTGGGTCTAGTTTTTTACGTAAGCGTCCAACAAAAACCTCAATAACATTACTGTCACGTTCGTAATCTTGAGAATATAAGTGCTCGGTTAGTTCTGTTTTAGAAATAACCTTTCCAGCATTCACCATTAAATAATGTAAAACTTGATATTCATAAGAGGTTAATTCAACCGCCTCAGCATCAACAGTTACCGTTTCACTACGAGTATCTAATGCAATAGGGCCACATTGCATTACAGGCTGAGCCCAACCGCCGGCTCTTCGTATTAAGGCGTTAACTCGTGCTTCAACTTCTGGCAAGTGAAATGGTTTTGTTACGTAATCATCAGCACCAGCTTGTAAACCTTCTACCTTATCTTGCCATGAATCACGTGCAGTCAGAATCAGAATAGGAAATTGCTTCCCCGCGTCACGTAATTGCTTAATAACGTCGATACCTGATATTTCAGGCAACCCTAAATCGATGATTCCAATATCCGCATCAAACTCTTTACCTAGATACAAACCTTCTTGGCCATCTAGTGCCGTATCAATCACAAAACCGGAGTCTTTAAAATGAGTACTTAAGGAGTCATTAAGATTTTGATCATCTTCGATAATTAACATTCGCATTGAAGATTTTCCTTTATCAATCGATTAAATTTACAGTCTACGTCCACTTACACCATCATAGCGATAAGTTTTAACACGCTTGTCATCTGATAGTACACGAATTGTATGTATTGGTTGTCCATTACGCCATGAAGTTTGTGCTTTAATAACACGGCCTCCAGATTGGCTACGAGCTCGGCTAGCAGCCTGGTCTAAACTAAATCGAATTTTTACACGTTCGGTATCGCGACGCTGGGTGTCACGTATACGACTTCGTGATTGATCAATTAATTCGTTTCGGATTTTTGGCTTATCAACTTCAAGTTGAGTAAATATTTTTTCAGCTTTTTCGAAAAAATCAAAATCGGCTGCCAATTGTGATGAAGCACCCATGCAAAACACTAGCAACATTGCAGAGGTTAAACTCTGCAGTAATTGGCCATATTTTGATTTTGATTTCAATGAATTGCTCATAGTATTATTGTACTAGTTTAATGTGAATTAATTAAGCTTTTATATTTAATCCTGGCGATCATAATCATATGAATTGTCAGAGTAACGGTCATATGACGAATCAGAGTCTGAGTATCTATCATTTTGAGACTGATAATCATCTTCAACAGGGCTTACACTAACGGCCAAACGAATCTGTTTACCAGGCTCGTAGCGAGTACGAGTATCGAAGGTTTCACCAAGATACCTATATGTCACCTTGTAACCGTCGATACGCTCTTCTTGACTGCGTGTATAACGAGTTGAACATTCTTGACGGGTTCTAGTCTCATGACGAGCATCACGATGATGACGTTCTTTATTAACTTCTTTATCATGGCCAATTGCTGAGCCAATTAATACACCAGCTATTGTGGCAGCATCACGCCCTTTTCCACCACCAAATTGTCTACCAATAACGCCACCCAATAGACCACCGGCAATAGTAGTACCTGAAGAATCATGTCTATTACGATTACGTGGGCGGTATTCTACTTCATCGCAGACACGCTCTGGTTTAGAAACAGTTACGTAACGAATAATTGGTTGAGTATCAATCACGTCAGCATAAACGTAACGAGTTTGATTACTGGAATTACTAGAGTTGTCTGAATAACCAGGATGCTCGGCAGATAAACTAGGTAAAACTGCCAAAGAAGCAGCGGCTAGGCTTAAGATTAACTTTTTAGATACTCGCATATAAAACACCAATTTCTTTAATTTGTGACGCTAGTTTACGGTTTTTAGACTGAACGGAGTCTGAACCATTGAAATTATTGGTTATTTTTTTCTTTATATGTCTTTTCTTGCCGTTTAGCACTATTCCAAAGATAATCCATTTCGTCTAAAGTTGCTTCAGCAAGTGACTTTGATTTCGTATGAAGGCTTTTCTCTATAAAGTTAAAACGTCGAAT
>CAJQOG010000064.1 GCA_905479875.1 uncultured Gammaproteobacteria bacterium | reverse complement strand
GTAGATGACATTCTTAAAATTCTCATCAATCAAGACAAAAATAAATAAATATTTATGAAAGATTCTATTAAATTAAAACTAGAAACCTTATGTGACCGCTTTGAAGAGATAGCTGGTTTATTGGCTGTTCCTGAAATTATTAATGATCAAAATAAATTTCGTGATCTTTCTAAGGAATATTCAAATCTTGAACCTGTAGTCAAGCAATTCAACAATCATATGAATTTACTGGAAGACAAAATAGCTGCAGAAGAAATGCTTAAAGACTCTGATCCTGACATTCGGGAAATGGGTAAAGAAGAGTTGCATGAGATTGCTGACAATCTTGATAAGGGCGAACTAGAACTACAAAAACTACTAATTCCTAAAGACCCGCATGATGACAGTAATATTTTCTTGGAAATAAGAGCGGGTACTGGTGGTGATGAAGCGGCAATTTTCTCTGGTGACCTCTTTAAAATGTATTCTCGCTATTTTGATTCACGTGGTTGGCGCGTAGAAGTACTATCTGAAAATGAAGGTGATCATGGCGGTTATAAAGAAATAATCAGTCGTGTTGTAGGAAACGGGGCTTACTCACAACTAAAGTTTGAATCCGGTGCTCATCGCGTACAACGAGTTCCCGATACAGAATCACAAGGTCGAGTACATACTTCAGCTTGTACCGTCGCAGTATTACCTGAACTTGATGCCATTGAAGCGACAGAAATTAACCCGGCTGATTTACGCGTTGATACTTTCAGAGCTTCTGGTGCTGGTGGTCAGCACGTCAACAAAACTGATTCTGCAATACGCCTCACACATTTACCAACAGGTACTGTTGTTGAGTGCCAGGATGAGCGTTCGCAACATAAGAACAGAGCTCGGGCAATGTCATTGCTACAAACTCGCTTACTAACAGCCGAACAAGATAAGCAACAAAATGAGCAAGCCAGTAAAAGAAAGTCATTAGTTGGAAGTGGCGATCGCTCAGAACGCATTCGCACTTACAACTATCCTCAAGGCCGAGTTACAGATCATCGTATTAACCTAACCTTGTATAAGCTTGCTGAAATTATGGAAGGTGGTTTAGGTGCTGTTATTCAACCGCTAATCAACGAGTATCAGGCCGACTTATTGGCTGAACTAAGCACGGATGATTAATTAGATATAAGCTTATTACTATATGTTAACGAAAGCGGTTCTCACAAGACTTATAATCTTGAATTGAAATAACCAGCCCTCATATAAGGTCTTATTAAAGACTTTATAAACAGTGAATTCTATGAACTATCATAAAAATATTATTGAACAAATTGGCAATACCCCTCTAATTAAGCTACAAAAAGCATCTGAAGAGACTGGTTGTTTAATTTTGGCTAAGTGCGAAAACCTCAATCCTGGCGGCTCAATCAAAGACCGTACTGCTCTTGGACTGATTCGTAATGCTGAAGCAAATGGAACCTTAAAACCAGGCGGAACCATTGTTGAAGGTACTGCAGGAAATACTGGAATTGGCTTGGCACTTGTAGGAAATGCATTAGGATATAAAACCGTTATCTTTATGCCTGAAACTCAAAGTGCTGAAAAAATTGATACCTTAAGAATGTATGGAGCTGATGTGCGCTTAGTTCCAGCGGTTCCATTCCGCGACCCGAATAACTATGTTCACCAATCTGAAAGACTAGCCAAGGAAATGAAAGCTCGTGGCGAATGTGTGGTCTGGATGCAGCAATTTGATAATACGGCAAATAGTGATTGGCATTACAAAACTACAGGTCCTGAAATTTGGGAACAAACAAATGGCAAACTCGATGCGTTTGCCTTTGCTTCTGGAACTGGCGGCACCATCAGCGGTGTTGGTCGTTATCTTAAAGAACAAAACAAAGACATCACCATCGCCCTTACCGACCCTACTGGCTCAGGTTTATATAATTATTATGAACACGGTGAAATGAAGGTGGAAGGTTCTTCAATTTCTGAAGGTATCGGTACATCTAGAATTACAGCTAATATGGCTTTAGCTATTGTTGACAAAGCATTCCAAATTCCAGATGAAGAATCATTACCAATAATCTACGACTTGATGAGATATGAAGGCTTGAATGTTGGTGGTTCTAGCGGTGTAAATGTCGCTGGTGCGATTCAATTGGCAAAAAAACTGGGGCCTGGAAAAACCATTGTTACCGTTCTTTGTGACTTGGGAACTCGTTATAAAAACAAACTTGCAAACCCTGATTTCTTACGTGCTAAAGGCTTGCCTGTTGCGCCTTGGTTTGAGTAAATAAATCAAAAGACATTTTTATTTGGAGATAAATATGCATACTTTCCATAAGATAGTACTAATGATTTTTATCAGTGCAATGTTTATCGCATGTAGTGGCAAGTCTGCAATTGATGTATCGAACACAGTGGCCAGTGAAAGTACCACTCAAAAAATAAAAGAAATTACCGTCAAGGATCTATCTAAAAAATATCTTGATGAGCATCTAATTATTGATGTAAGAGAGTTAAAGGAATTAAAAACTGGGATGATTCCAAATGCAATTCATATACCTATGGGTGAAATAGCCTCAAATCTTCCAGTTTATTTAGAGAACAACTTTAGAGATAAAAATCTTTCTGAATTAAAAAGCAAACCTATCTTGCTTTATTGTGGGAGTGGTAACCGCTCTTATGTTTCTGCTGAAACATTACAGAAGCTAGGTTTTACAGATGTAACTTCATTAGACGGTGGCTTTAATGATTATAAGAAAAATCAAAACTAACAAAATAGAAATTAAAAAATCTTATCAATCCCTACAACCAACACACCCAATAAGCTAGACCAAAGCAAACAAGCCAGTACATCATAAGTAAAATACTTAAGCTTTGACATACCACTAATACCTGTAATTAAAGGTATCAAACTTCTAATTGCAGGTATTAACCGA
>CAJQOG010000063.1 GCA_905479875.1 uncultured Gammaproteobacteria bacterium | reverse complement strand
GCAGCTATTCCTGATGCACGTATTACCTTATCGCATAATTTTGGAAGACTAGGCCTGATGGAGCGTGAAAACGCGGCGATACTAAACGCAACACTTTTGCCGTTTGCAGATAAGGTTGTGAGTTCATTCTTAGATGCTCTTAAAAACCGCGGTCTGAATTGTCCAGCTTATATCAGTCAAAATGATGGCACCTTAATGAGTGCTGATTTTGTACGTGCTTATCCAGCACTGACATTTGCCTCAGGACCAACGAATTCGCTGCGTGGAGCTTATAAGTTAACCGGTCTCCAAGATGCGATTGTTGTAGATATTGGTGGCACCACATCTGATATTGGTGTTTTGGAAGGAGGTTTTCCAAGAGAATCTAATGTGATTACTGAAATTGGTGGCGTACGCACAAATTTCCGTATGCCAGATATTATGGCTGTGGGTTTGGGTGGCGGTAGCCTTGTATTAGATGAGGGTAGAACCATAGGGCCACTTTCAGTTGGTCATAAGCTTGTTACCGAAGGCTTGGTTTTCGGTGGAAATACATTAACGACTACCGATATTTTGGTTGCGAGCGGCGTTGCTGAAATTGGTGATTCATCTAAAGTAGCACATCTTTCAAAAGACACAGTTAAAGCAGCCACGAGAACTATGCATAATATGCTGGATCAGAATATTGAAATGATGAAGCCAGGTGGAAAGGAATTGCCTGTAATTCTTGTTGGTGGTGGAGCCGTATTGGTTAGCGAAGGACTTAAGGCTGCTTCAAAACTTTATCGTCCAGAAAATGCAGGCGTTGCCAATGCTATCGGAGCAGCGATTGCACAAGTTGGTGGTGAAGCAGAACGCATGTTGTCTTATCGTGAAACGCCACGAGCTGAAGCAATAAAGATTATTACACAAGCGGCCACTGAACGAGCCGTTCGAGCAGGGGCTGATCTAGCAAGCATTAAAGCGGTAGATATTGAAGAGACTTCGATTCCCTATATGGATGAAGGCGCGACTCGAATTCGTGTGAAAGTTATCGGTGATCTTGCAACAAAAGGAGTTCGTTGAGCATGAGTAAGATGAAAACGATTCGACTCGAACATCTGGATGATTTGGCTCTTGGATCTGTGTTTCTAGCAACTGGCGGTGGTGGCGATCCACATGTGCCAAAGCTGATTGCCTATGAAGCGATTAAACGCTATGGTCCAGTTTCAGTTATCCATCCTAACGATGTTGCTGATGATGCTTTTGTTGTACCTATTGGTAGTGTCGGTGCTCCTACGGTTAGTTTGGAGCTCTTGCCCTCTATTGATGATGCCGCCTTAACCATTGAGGCTTTTGAAAAATATGTTGGTCACAAGATTGATGCGGTAGCATCCTTTGAAATTGGTGGTGGAAATTCACTTATCCCATTGGTTGCCGCAGCAGGCAAGGGCATTCCAGTTATAGATGGGGATGGGATGGGGCGTGCATTACCTGAAGCGCAAATGATGTCATACGCTATTGCAGGTATAAAGCCGACTCCAGCTGTGGCTTATGACTATGCTGGAAATACGGCAATCTTTGAAGTATCTACTACTGATATATATGAGCGTCATATCCGCAACTATTCAATGGCTGCTGGAGGTATGGTTACAGCGGCAGAGCATGCGATGACAGGGCGTGAACTTAAACGTTCAGTTATTGCTGGCACTCTGAGTTTTTCCATAGAGCTTGGCCGAACCTTACGTGAAAACCGTGGGCAAGCAGATACACTTTTAAAGCCTCTACAAGATGTTTTTGCAAAGTCTATCTATGGTGAATGTCGTATGATTTTTACTGGAAAGGTCATTGATAAAGCCACGCGAATTATTGGTGGTTATGATATTGGTGAAGCAACGATTGAGGCTTTTGACGGTAAAGGCGACAAGCTATCTATTAACATCAAAAACGAATACTTACTGGCTAGAGTTGCAGATAGAGTCGTAGCCAGTGTTCCAGATTTAATTACCATAGTTGACTACGAAACAGGTACACCGATTAATGCTGAGCGCCTGCGTTATGGTCAACGAGTTTCTGTTTTTGCAACAGGCTGTCCCAATTTTTATCGGACTGAGGCCGCACTAAAAGTAGTTGCACCACGGTGTTTTGGTTTTGATATTGATTATGTGCCTTTAGAAAAATTGTAAAACGGCTAGCTTAAATAAAATAAATAGAAAGCGAATTACACATCATAGCGTTTTAGTTTTTAACAGTCACACCAGTCACTGATCGAATATCCAGATTTCCTCGTTTACTTTTAACTATGTAATAGTACCCAGCATTTTTAGCACGGTATATTTCAGGCTCAATACCCAAATCAACGTCACCTCCATAAATTCGCACAATGGAATCTTTCGAGCGCCACACTACACCAAGGATAGTTCCATAGTTAAACGGCTCTCCAATCATTGGATTAGTTTCATAGGCCTGTTTTCCAACATTGTTACATTGCTGAAGGCTTCCGTTGGGGCAATTGTTAATGTCTAGCCAATCGGGCTCTTGGTCGTAAATGGCTTGATGGGCTCTTTTCTTTCGGGCTTTTTCGGCGGCATAAGCTTGATCTTGTTTATCTTTCTGTAATTTTTTCATTCCGACCATGGAGAATTCTCTCAACTTCGAAACTGGCATATCAAGATGTACAGCCAGTTTTTGAATGTCTTCTTCCCAGCGTTTTTGAATTGTCGCGGGTAAGTCTTGCATGGGGGTGTTATCGATTTCCTCTGCAGTCATTAGAAATCTTTCGGCACCTGCAACATTTTTAATAGAAGCTTCTAAGGTTTCCAGATGTGAATTAAAGTTGTCTAAAGGGAAAACAATATCTCTAGTTTGTTTAGGCGTTTCGAATTCCGCATAGTTGACTACCAAGGATTTAGCATTTTTTATTAATTGCATTTTCTCCCAATTTAATTGAAACACCAGCATTTGCTGATTGGAAGTTGCAGGACCTTTTTTCCAAACTCCGTACTCAGCATCAGGCCCAACAGCTTGGGCATTGTCTACTTTGAGAAAACGTCTATTACCACTCTTATCAATCAGATAAATTTTAGAATAGAATTTATTTGCAGACCTGATATCTCCTACCCAGGATCCTTTAGTCATATCTGTAGATGCTTCTAGCTTTAAAGTTATTTGAATAGAATCTTTGAGTGATGCTAAACCCCAACGAGTACCAATTTTGGGAGAGTCTGGCCCAGCCTCATGTAATGGCTCAATACCATGGCCCCAGTCCACATCAGTTACCTGAGCAAAATTACTATTGCAAAAGCTAATGACGATTAAGAGAGAGAATATTTTTATTATGTGATTTTTCATAAGATTATTTTTGTTTTTATACTCTAAATAGTATACATCATGAATACAGATTATTTAATGCTTTAAAACGGCAATAAGGTCTCCTAATAAAGCACCGATTACTCCTTTTCCTGAAGTGAATTTTCCATCAGGGTCCTGATAATTCTGTTGAAATGTACTTAGCTGTTTAATGATTTCGGAATGATATTCTTTAGATGAAACTGGAATGCTCTGAATCAGTTTCCGGGCTCTGCTAATTGCAAGAATACAAACTGAGCGGTCATACTCACTCTGTTGAGCTTTTATTGCGTGTTCTTCAAGAAGTTTGTATATTTGTTCTTGCATTACTATGTGCCACAAAAAGTTTGATAGTCCTCGGTGGAGGGATGGGGTGTCGTTGCGTATTTGTGAAGTGTTTCGTTCTTAGTATAAGGTTTTTTAAGCACTGTGAGCATTTCTTCAAAAATGGTGAAATCTTTTTCGAGAGCCGCTGTTTTTAAAGCCTCTTCTACATACCAGTTTCTAGGTATATATATCGGATTAGCTTCTTGCATGGCTTGTAGACGTTCTTGCTTAGGTGATTCGTCTTGTTCCAATAATGATATCCAATGTGTTTTCCAGTTTTCATAGACTTCTGAATTTTTGCATAAGGCTTTTAAGTCATCATCAGAAAAATCTGTTCCGAACATTTTCGTCAACGCACGAAAAGCTAAGGTGAAATCAATTTCATTTTTATGCAAAATATCTAAGAAGTCATTCGCAACTCTTCCATCTTGCATTGAACTTAAGCCAATTTTTTTAAGCATGCATTGCGAATACATAATGGCAAATTTTTCGGAATACTTTTCTAACTCTTCAGTTAATAAAGATATCGCCGTTTCTTCATCGTCATCAATCAGATGTATCAGCGTTTCAGCAAAGCGAGCTAAATTCCATAAACCAATAGACGCTTGATTCGCAAAGGCATAACGACCACCGGTATCAATTGAGCTGTATTTAGCTTGTGGATCAAAGTTATCCATGAAAGCGCATGGGCCAAAATCAATGGTCTCCCCAGATATTGCCATATTGTCGGTATTCATCACGCCATGAATAAAACCAACTCGCATCCATTCTGTAATCAAAGCTATTTGCTTATCCATCACAGCGGTGACTAATGCTAAATAAGGATTGTCTTCATTTTTAATTTCTGGAAAGTGTTTATTAATCGTGTAGTCGGCCAAAGTTTTAACATACTCAAGTTCACCACGAATAGCAAAATATTGAAAAGTACCCACTCTAATATGACTGGTTGCCGTACGAGTTAAAACGCCTGCCGGTACACTGCCTTCTCGCATGATGCTTTCACCGCTCGCAACTACGGCAAGAGATCGTGTAGTGGGAATGTTTAAAGCATGCATAGCTTCTGAAATTAGATATTCGCGTAAGACCGAATATAAAGTCGCTTTGCCATCGCCTCGACGTGAAAAAGCCGTGCGACCTGAGCCCTTTAATTGTAAATCTATATTTATACCTGCGGGCGTTACTACTTCTCCTAATAAAACTGCACGTCCGTCACCTAACTGGGGCGATAAGCCACCAAACTGATGACCTGCATAGGCTTGAGCAAGTGGCTCACTGCCTGTAAGTAGTTTATTGCCAGAAAAGACTTCTGCTAGATAATCTTCAGAATAATTTTCAGCACTGAATCCCAATTCTTCTGCAAGCTCAGGATTGATTTTAAGTAAGTGAGGATTTGCTACCTGTTCTGGAGTTTCTCGCGAATAAAAACTTTCAGGAAGTTTTGCGTAAGAGTTGTGAAACTTTAGTGATAGTTCTTTGTTCATCGTATATTTCGTTTTTTAGATAATGAGATATTTTAACGTAAATTTTTACTTTTTATGGCGAACTGTGTTTATTTTTGGTTCATGCGGTATCATAGCCTTACTATAAATATTTAAGGGGCTGCATAATGCTACGTCACTCAATTTTAATAATATTAGTTGCTTTACTGATGCTAAGTGCATGTAATTCAGAATCCAAGCAGACAACTGCAAAGGCTGAATTACAACAAGAAACTCCAGCAATCAATAAAGACAATAAAGATGCAATTAAATCAGGTGTTGATTACCATTCATTGTCAAACCCAAATGAGGTTATTCTTAAGCACATCAATTTAGATTTAAGTGTTGATTTTGATACAAGTGTAATTTCGGGAACAGCTCAGCTTGATTATGAAAAAATCAACCCTGAGGCGACTCAGTTAATCTTAGATACTCGTGAATTAACTATTAAGAATGTAAAGGCCAATGGACAAAATTTAGACTTTGTATTAGCTAAAGCAGATGAGGCCTTAGGCTCGGCTTTGATTATTGAACTTCCTGAACAGGCTAAGTCGGTAACGGTTGAATATGCAACGGCACCAACTGC
Organism: uncultured Gammaproteobacteria bacterium; assembly: GCA_905479875.1. Lineage (GTDB taxonomy): Bacteria > Pseudomonadota > Gammaproteobacteria > Steroidobacterales > JABDMI01 > JABDMI01. Next base: position 648 of record CAJQOG010000063.1, on the reverse strand, counting down.
CTCAGGTGTGCAATGGTTAGCTCCAGTTCAAACGGCTGGTGGTAAGCATCCATTTTTATTTACACAAGCCCAAGCAACACATGCACGTAGTTTTATTCCTTTACAAGATTCGCCAAAAGTACGTGTGACCTATAACGCGATTATTCGTACACCTAAAGACTTAGTTGCGGTGATGAGTGCGTCTAATGAACCAAATGCAGAACGTGATGGAGTGTATGAGTTCACCATGCCTCAAGCTATTCCTTCTTACCTTATCGCCTTAGCGGTTGGGGACTTAGAATTTAAAGCCATGGGAGAGAGAACGGGTGTATATGCAGAAGCTGGAATACTTGATGCAGCGGCCGCCGAGTTTGAAGATACTGAGTCAATGTTGATTGCAACAGAAGAACGTTATGGCCCTTATAGTTGGGACAGATATGACTTATTAATCCTTCCGCCATCGTTTCCATTTGGTGGTATGGAAAACCCACGTCTTTCTTTTATTACCCCAACGGTAATTGCTGGAGATAAAAGTTTAGTCTCACTTATCGCTCATGAACTGGCTCATTCGTGGTCAGGAAATACAGTAACCAATGCTACCTGGCGGGATCTGTGGCTGAACGAGGGTTTCACTACTTATCTAACTTATCGCATCATGGAAATGGTGTA
>CAJQOG010000062.1 GCA_905479875.1 uncultured Gammaproteobacteria bacterium | reverse complement strand
CATAGAGTGCATCACGGCAGAAACTTACGCTATTTAGATGCTAACTATGCAGGGACATTTATTATTTGGGATAGACTATTTGGAACATTTGTTTCTGAAGTCGCTGAAGAAAAAGTGCAATATGGTTTGGTTACCAATGTTAAGACCTTCAACCCCATTAAAGTTGCATTGCATGGATATTGGGGAATTATTAAAGACCAAAAAAAAATGAGTTTAACGATTAAAGACCGTTTAATGTATCTATTTGCTGAACCCGGCTGGAGTCATGATAGTAGCACCCAAACAACCAAACAGAAAAAGAAACTATTTCTTAAAGAAAACCCCGAATTCACAAATACATCAGGATTTTCACAAAAATTTTTAGATAAGTAAATTAAGCAATATCTTTCAGTCCATTCAAAATAGATAAGTTATTATCAGTCCACTCTTTTTTTGCATTTGCTTCTAATTCAATAATAATAATTTTTTCAAGTTCTTTGGCTAAATCAATATTAAGTTTTTTTGCCTTTGCTAAAAGATCATTATTAATTGGCAAACTAATTAATTTTGGTACAGAAGTGGCGTCATACAAATGATGCATTATTGACTCATTTTTGTGTTTTTGTTATGTTGTCATTATAACCACAAAAACTAAGCTATGTCGCCCTTGGCAAATTTTTTCCGCCACCCTCCGGCATTGGGCTGAGCATGAAATAAACCCATCATATGCCGAGTAATATATCGTGATGGTAATTCTCCGGATTCGCTTGTAATGTAATCTTTCATTCTATCTAAGACAAGTTCACGTGAAAGTTCTCTTGATTGAACTGAATTAAATATTCGCTCATCAGCAGTAGCCAAGAAATAGGGGTTTTTATAGGCCTCGCGCCCTATCATCACACCATCAACATGTTTCAGGTGTTCTTCAATTTCATCTAAGGTTTTAATACCACCATTAATTGAAATATGTAAATCTGGAAAATTTTCTTTTAACTGATAAACACGTTGGTAATCTAATGTTGGAATTTCTCTATTTTGTTTAGGACTCAACCCCTTTAACCAGGCTTTGCGTGCATGGATAATAAAAACATCACATTTAGTTCGCTCTGAAATAGTTTGCACAAACTGATGTAAAAACTCATAGCTATCATGGTCATCTATACCTATACGGGTTTTAACTGTAACCGGTAAAGATATTTCAGCCTCCATTGCGGCAACACAATCAGCAACTAATTCGGGCTCTGCCATAAGACAAGCGCCAAAACTACCCGACTGGACCCGCTCACTGGGACAGCCCACGTTGAGATTTATCTCTTTATAACCAAATTGCTCTCCAAGTTTAGCTGCATTAGCTAGTAACTTAGGATCACTCCCACCCAATTGCAATGCACAGGGGTGCTCTTCGGCTTTAAAGTATAAAAGTTTCTCAGGATCAGCATGATGTATGGCTTGCGCAGTCACCATCTCGGTATAAAGCAATGCCTGTGAAGTTATCTGCCTTAAAAAATAACGGCAGTGTCTGTCTGTCCAGTCCATCATTGGAGCAATGGATAATTTGCGATGAAAATTGAGACTTTTACTATCTTGTTGAACTTTTGACATGAAAACCACTTAGAATAGAAAAATTAATCTACACAGAATACTAAACACATTTTACACTTTTAAATTCCATTATGCCCATTTCAAAACAAAGCAAAGGCAACATGCTTGTTGTCATATCCGCTATTTTCTTTGGCCTCATGGGACCATTTGCAATAATTTGTAAAAATGACGGTCTTAGCCAAAGCTCATTATTGTTGTATCGCTTCTTTTTAGCCTTTTTAATTCTATTTACTTTGTGTGTATACAAAAAAGAATTTACAAACTTTAAGATAAAAAAATTGTTCCTGCATTTTGTTTAGGTGCAATTGCCTATTTCTTGCAATCGTATTTTTATTTTTCCGCTTTAGACTATATTGGCGTAGGTTTAACTAGCATTCTACTGTATATCTATCCTGCCCTAGTTGTTCTAACCCTTTGGTTAGTAAAATCACAAAAACCTTCTCTCAGTTTGTGGTTTGGTATTGCACTTGCTTTTATTGGTGTAGCTCTTTGTTTCGTAGAAGAAATGCAACATCTCTCAAAGCCTTTAGGAATATATCTAGCCCTAGCTGCTGCGCTAACTTATTCTTGTTACCTAGTAGTAAGCGAAGGCGTACTTAATAAAACTTTGCCACTTCTAGTAAGTACTTTTGTTTGTTTAGGAGCTGCCAGTACATATTTTATAAAAATCATTATGCATGAAGAATTCACAACACCAATGAGTAGTGACGGATATCTTGCTTTATTTGGGCTAACTATATTATCTACGGTTTTAGGGATACAATATATTTTCAAAGGTATAGAGTTGATTGGCGCCTCAAAAGCATCAATACTATCCAGTGTAGAGCCAGTAACAGTAGTCTTGCTTGGTAGTATTTTTTTGCATGAATCAATGACACTAATAAAAATTGTAGGATTTGTACTAGTCTTACTTTCAGTAATTTATATTTCTCACAATAAAATTAAAAGTTAACTGTTTCAGTAATCAACCAATCAACAACTTTTTTCAACGCAACTGTTTGCTCATCTCCCGCTGCAAGAGACTCATTGTATATAGCTACTTGGCTATGCGCGCTATTACCACGCTGTAAAATATTGCGACAATTCAAAACCTCTTGCAAACAACCAAGTTCTTCCGCATCTTCTTTTACCATATCGATTAGCTCTTCAATCAATTCTGGAAATGGCGTTAATTCACCTTTTGCGAAATCAATTAAACTACCATCTAAGCCATAGCGCATTGCACGCCAACGATTTTCGTTAAGTAACATTTTTCTGTATTCGCGCCAGCGCTTGTTTTCGGTACGCAGCCTAAATAGCATGTGAAATAAGGATTGTGCTAAAGCGGCTATGGACAATGAGTCTTCCATGTTTGTGCACACATCCATAACTCTCAACTCAACCGTTGGATAGCGTCCACTAGGACGAATATCCCACCAAATTTTAGTAGAGTCTTCAATAATACCTGCTTCAATCAATACATTAACATTACGCTCGTATTCAGCAAAGCTATCAAAGCGTGTTGGCAAGCCTGTACGTGGCATGTCATTAAATACCGTTAGGCGGTAACATTCGAGTCCAGTATTACTACCAAGCCAAAAAGGTGAAGAGCAACTCAATGCCAATAAATGTGGCAAAAAATAACAAAACTGATTCATTAAATCGATACGTAAATCTTTATCTTCAATTCCGTAATGAATATGCATGCCACCAATCAACATACGATTAGCAATAAGCTGAAAATCATCGGCTAGCATTTTGTATCGTTGGCGTTCTGTGTGCCTTTGCTCACGCCATTTTGCATAAGGATGTGTAGAGGCTGCTATAGGAGCAATATTATATTCAGATGCAATTTCGGAAACCGTACTACGCAGCTTAATCAATTCAGCTCTAGCTTCAGAAATATTAGTACAAACTTGTGTACCTATCTCAATTTGAGATTGGATAAACTCAGGGCAAATTTGTTCGCCATATTTTTCTTGGCAACGTGCGAGCATTTCTTCAGGAGGATTACTTACGAGATCAAAAGTATGTTTATCGACTAAAAAATATTCTTCTTCGATACCTAAAGTAAAAAGAGGCTTTGTAACTGGCATAATTAATTACCGATATTATTATTTTTTAGTGACTGAAAAAATTCAGGTTTTGCTAACATAGCAATAAATATATTACCAAGACGATTACTCCATTCTGCAATGCCCTTTTCATCTTGCAATAAATCTTGACGAATCTCAATGCTAGTATGAGCAAAACCATGTTTTTCGGCATGATGATCTACGGTGTAATCAGCAAGGTCACGACCAGAATATGGCTGATTGTCACCAACTACCAAATTACTCTCTTTCCGCAATGCGTCTAATAATGCTAGAGGAATTCGTGGGTCTTTATCCCACAAAACGCCAATCTCCCATGGACGCTCTATTGGATTACTTTTTAATTCTGGTGTAAAACTATGAATTGATATCAACACAGGACATTGATTACCAATATTGTGTCTATCCAGTTCTTTATGGATTGTTCTGTGGTAGGCATAGTAAATTGATTCTGCACGTTGTGCCTTATCAAATTCAGTAAGATTTTGATTGCCTATTACCTCAGTCGTATCACTAAGAATTGTAAAAGCTGAGGGATCACTTAAGTAGCGATTACAATCCACAACTAATCTCGAATAGTTATTTGATACAAGAGTCGCTCCTAAGCTAGCTGCCAAAGATTTCGCTACACCCGCTGCACCAATATCCCATGCGATGTGTCTTTGCAACTCTTCCTCATGCAAACCAAGATTATCTAATGCGCTTGGGATACGATTACTTGCATGATCACAAGAGATAATAATTGGCTTATCTCCAAAACGAATACATTCAAAGGCTGGCGGTTCATTTACCTTTAATAAACTCTCAGTAACTGGTGAGCTTGTTTGTAATTTATTCATAAAATTGTGCATACATCATCAAAATTAAAACGAGGGCTTCGAGGAAATAAACCTTTGTCATCGCCATAACCTAAGTTCATTAAAAAGTTCACTTTAATATTAGATTCAGAAAAGTATAACTCATTAACCATCTTCTTATTAAAGCCAGACATTGGCCCACAATCTAAACCTAAGGCTCTGGCCGCAATAGTCAAATAACCACCTTGCAAACTACCATTTAAAATGGCAGTGTTTTTAATATGCTGCTCTCTTCCCTCAAACCAACTTTTAGCATTGTCGTGTGGAAATAATTTTGGTAGATGCTCGTAAAAATCTAAATCATACGCAACAATTACTGTAACTGGTGCAGACATCGTTTTTTCAATATTACCCCCTGATAAGGCGGGCTTGAGCTTTTCTTTTTCCTCTGTTGACTTCACAAAGACTAATCGCATGGGAGAACAGTTAGCACTAGTAGGAGCCATTTTGACCAAATCAAACAATTTAATCAGATCTTTATCCGGTACCTCTTTATCTTGCCATTCATTATGCGTTCTAGCTTCATAAAAAAGCTGATCTAAATCTTGCTTACCGAGTTTTGACATGCTTAATTTTCCTTCAAAATTTCTGTTATAAATGATTACATTTATCTATGAACGCACCTTAAAGGTATTTACACATAAAATCAAAATAAACCCAACATGTTATAATGCACGTATATAAAGAAACACATCTTTTACCTTTGTTTTGGAGAACACTTTGGACTTTACACTTACTGAAGAACAGCAAATGATTCGCGATAGCGTGCGTGACTTTGCACAATCAGAAATAGCCCCTATCGCCGCCGCACACGATATAACTGGCGAATTCCCAATGGATACCATTAAACAAGCCGGTGCGCTTGGCTTAATGGGTATTCAAGTTCCTGAAGAATATGGTGGCTCTGGTTTAGACTCCACTTGTTTCGCTTTGGCTATTGAAGAAGTGGCTGCTGTAGATGCTTCACATTCGGTCATTATGTCAGTACATAACTCGCTTTATTGTAACGGTATTATCGAGTTTGGTACGCATGAACAAAAACTCAAATACGTTAAGCCTGTTGCTTCTGGTCAAGAATTAGCTGCATATGCACTAACTGAACCTCAATCAGGCTCAGATGCAGCTAATATGCGTTCTAAAGCCGTTCTATCTGCAGATGGTTCGTACTACACTATCAATGCCAAAAAATCATGGATTACCTCTGGTCCAGTCGCTAGATTCATCGTGTTATTCGCAATGACTGATCCTGACAAAGGTAATAAAGGAGCTACTGCATTTATCATTGATACAGAAAAAGCAGGCTTTGCTCGCGGCAAAACAGAACCTAAATTGGGTATCCGAGCATCTGCTACCTGTGAAATCGAATTAACAGATTACAAATGTGATGCAGCCGACGTAATCGGTAAGCCAGGCGAAGGTTTTAAAATTGCTATGACAATATTAGATGCCGGTCGTGTTGGTATTGCAGCTCAAGCCTTAGGTATTGCTCGCGCTGCTTATGATGCTGCTTTACAGTACTCACGAGATCGCATCGCTTTTGGCAAGCCAATTGGTACCTTCCAAATGACGCAGGCAAAAATTGCTGATATGAAAATGCGTTTAGAATCTGCACGCTTACTCACCATGCAAGCTGCATGGGGTAAAGATGAAGCAAAACGTACAGGTGGTAGGAACTCACTAAACGGCAGCATGGCAAAGCTGTATGCGTCAGAAGCGGCAATGTTTATTACCCATGCTTCTGTGCAAATACATGGTGGCATGGGCTACAGTAAAGAAATGCCAATTGAACGTTATTTCCGAGATGCAAAAATTACTGAGATTTACGAAGGAACCTCGGAAATTCAACGTATGTTGATTGGACGTTTAGAAACTGGCTTACGGTAATTTTTTGTTCAGGCCTAAGTACTAAAAAAGCGACTCATTTGAACTGAACCCCAAACCTTGGACAGTTGAATCGCTTTTTTATTGCCATCTATTAAGTTAAGAATAGACAGTGCAAACACGTTCTGAAAGAGTTTGTTAGAACCTTGGCCCTTGCATCGTCAAATCAATAAAGCGAGTTAGCAATGCAGGGTTCATAGCAATGGTAAACACTACACCCCAAATAGCACCAGTAAGATGTGCCATATGGCCAATATTATCATTGGACTTTTTATCTTTATACCATGAGTAATAGATATAGCCTACACCAGCAATTATTTGAGGAATTGGAATGGCTGCATATAAATACAAATTTTGCCAAGGGCCAAATATTATGACAGCAAACACCACAGCAGCTACGCCACCAGAAGCACCGAGCGCAGCATATTCGGGGTTTTCCTTATGTCTAAGGTAACTTGGGATAGAAGATACTATGATTCCACCAAAATACAGAGCTAAAAATTTTATAGTACTATTTGCACCTAAAAACTCTGGATAGTAATACGTTTCAATCGCATTACCAAAAGACCACAAAACAAACATATTGATAGCTAAATGCATTCCATCGCCATGAATAAATCCTGAAGTCAGAAAGCGATGCCATTGATTGCCATCTTTAATAGTCACAGGGTGAAAAATGAGCTTGGACTTACCATCTCGATTTTGCATAAGTCCCATTGAAATCAAACATGTGATGGCAATAATAATATTTGTGATTGTAAAATAGTCTTGATTCATCTTTGGCCCATGGGCGTATTATTTATATTTTAAGTATATAGGATTATAAACAAGCAATCGTAAGGCTATGTTAATTACTCTCCTATTGAATACTATGAAACCACAGTAATTTTATTTGAAGCAAAAAAAACGACTCAAAAATGAGTCGTTTTTTTATAGTTAGTACAATTAGCAATTAACCACCAAATATCGTTCTCAATATAATAAAGAAAACAATTGAAAGGAACGCGCCAGCCGGAATAGTCACTAACCATGACAAAAAGATTTTCCGAACAACTGATAAATCAATAGCAGAGATACCACGAGCAAGTCCTACGCCTAATACGGCACCTACTAAAGTGTGCGTAGTTGAAATAGGCATACCAGTACCAGAAGCAACCACAATAGTCATTGCAGCCGCTAGTTCAGCAGCAAAACCACGACTTGGTGTTAAGTGTGTAATCTTCTCACCTACTGTAGTCATTACGTAACGGCCAAAAGTAGCTAAACCTAAGACGATACCACCACCACCTAATACCAGCACCCAAATTGGTAAAGCCGATTTGCCACCAACAACACCTGTAGTTGCGGTACTTACAATCGCTGCAACAGGGCCTATAGCATTGGCCACATCGTTTGAACCATGTGCAAAGGCCATACAACACGCCGTGATAATCATTAGTACGCCAAATACTTTTTCTACTGTAGCAAAATGAAACTCTTCATCAGCTGCAGGATCGGCTTCGATTTTATTAATAAAGTATTTACCGACTATTGCAACTAAGATACCGACAACTGCTGCAAGCATATAATTCTGCCCAGTAGTCAAAGCCAATTCTTTCATTGCAGGTACGTGCTTAAGACCCTTAAGGATTGTAACTAGAGAAATCAAAAAACCAGCCAAAAACATATAAATAGGTACATAACGCTTAGCGCGCTCCAATGGATTTTTATGTCTTAGTATTAACCATTGCACACTATTAAACATCATAAAGGCAAGAAAGCCAGCCGTTAAAGGTGAAGCCACCCAACTCATTACAATTGTACCTACCTTGCCCCACTTAACCGCATCTACACCAATTCCCACTGCTGCAAAGCCAACAATAGCACCAACAATGGTATGCGTTGTTGATACTGGCCAGCCATTTTTAGAAGCAATTAATAACCAGATACCAGCAGCTAACAGTGAAGCTAACATTCCATAAATCAAAAGTTCAGGCGTAGCAGCTAATAAGGTAGGATCAACGATACCCTTACGAATAGTTGAAGTAACTTCACCACCGGCTAAAACTGCACCTGCAAATTCAAAAATAGCGGCAATAATAATTGCCTGTTTTACTGTAATAGCTTTAGAACCAACCGATGTTGCCATTGCATTCGCAACATCATTCGCACCAATACCCCACGCCATAAACAAACCAAACATGGCCGCGAGAATTAAATAAACTGTCATGTATTCCACAAGTGTTTCCCCAAAAGATTTTGCACCAAAAACTTAGTGTTAGTTTATAATTTTTTTTGTTTAGATATAGATTCGACTATTTAGCCAAAAGCATTTGTAAACGTCTACCAACACGTTCTGCTGTATCAGCAAGGTCACCTGTGGTTTGAATAAGTTTGTATAAGAACATGACATCAACGGCGTGTAAGTCTTTTTCAATTTTAAATAACTCTGATCGAACATCCGACTGCATATCATCAGTATCTGATTCAAGATTATCCAATTTATCAATTTGTTTGTTCACCAGTTCAACTTCTGGACCTCGAAAACCAACTTCAAACAACTCATCTAATTCTTTAACACATATAGTTGCTTGTTGAGCCGTTTCAGAACACTTGGCTAAGAATGCCAAATAGTCTGTTCTAAAGCTTGAGGGAATTTGCATTTTGCGACCAAGTACTAAGCCAGAAATGTCTTTAGCCGTATTGGCAATATTATCTTGTTCTAATAAGAGATTAAGTAAATCAATACGTGGTACAGGCATCAGTAAATGTTTTGGTAAATGAGAACGTATATCCTGCTTCATCTCGTC
>CAJQOG010000061.1 GCA_905479875.1 uncultured Gammaproteobacteria bacterium | reverse complement strand
CTTGAAATGCAACAACAATAATTTCAATCCCATTTGCTACAGATGAAAAAAAGCCCGCTATTAAGCGGGCTTTAAAGTTTTTAGACTTACAAAATTTTTATTATAATTATTTCTTAATCTATAAAAATCAGTCTTTAACTGTAGAGAATAAACTCTTAAGAGCTACCAACAATACTGCTGGCGACAAGAATACAACTAAGTTATTCATCACTTCAGTTACAACATCACCAACCATTGGAATTGAATCAACCGCATCTGCTGCAACAATCAATCCAATCGCAGCTAATAAAAATCGACGTGATTCCGCATCACTAACATTAAAGAAACCGGCTAACAAACCAGCAACAACTAATACCCAAGTAAACCACTCCGGCATGCTTGCAAACGCGCCGACAACTGAAAGTATTAAACCAACGATTACCGCAATACCACCTAACTTACCAAGATCTGACATATTGAATCCTCCCGAGGAAATGCTTTGTCATAATTTAAACATGAAAAAAATACAAGCTTAAGCATTATTATTCTATTTTGATTTGCTTAACTGGCTGTAATTTAGCAGAAAGATGCCCTTTTACAAAAAAATAATGCGAAAAAGTGCACTCCGCAGAATTTTTTCAAGCTTATAAGTGATTGAAAATTTTGTGTTTTTACAAAGCTCTGTTATAGTTTGAAGTCTACATCAAAGAAAACTTCTTTTTCTTTTTTAAAACAAACTAAAATTAAAAATCTCTCGGTTTATATAACTCTAAAAATTAGTTTTTTAAATTTGCTCTTCTATAGACAAACCAAAAAGTGAATTTAAAAATTAGTCAGTTTTATTGATACAAAATATTTTAAATATACCCACCGTTCTAAATGAGATTATGTAAAGCGCATTTCATGTATATTTTTAATATCAATACATTTGAAGAGCATATTTCTCAAACCTCTCCTTATTACACTTACTTAAAGTACTTAGCGCGACTAATCATAAGAAGTTGTTATTACAAATCCCTACGAACCCAACCCGACTCGGTTTTTAGCAATTCATAAAATGGCCAAAACTTTGAGTCAACCTTTAAAGTTATGACTCTTGCTTGATTATTCCATGCCAACACCTTGATACGTACAGATTCGCGATGACCTTTATCCTTAACTAAACGAATCAAATCATCAATATTTTTAACGCTTTGGCCATCAATCTCAGTAATTCTTTGCCCAGCCCACAAGCCATAACGAGTAGCAGGAGAGCCAAATGAATAATAAGACACATAAACACCATCTGTTTGCATAGTACGTTGTGCAAGTAAGTCTCTATGTGGAGCATGTAAATAAGCGCCTGACCAAACCAAAATACGGTCAATGGTTTCGCCCTTTAGGGTAATTGTTGGAACATTCACTTCAACTAGTTCAGAGCCACGCCATAAACTCAAATTAATGTCATCTTTTTGCATGGCCTTTTCAACATCACGGAAAGTGCTAACCGGTTTACCATCAACGGCTAGTAGTAAATCACCCGAAACCACTAAGTCTTGAGCAGCTGAACCACTGACTGTTCTTTCGACTTCCAAAACCTTTCTACGTAAAGGGTCATGCTTTTCTAAACGCTGGGCCCAATCGTTTGGTAAACCACGTTTGCGTGCACCCGCTAATGTAAGAGTCGAAAATTCAATTTCGGCAGAGCGATAATCACGCGAATCAACTTGTTCACTGGTTTCAATTAAATACTCAGCAGGAATGCCTTTAGTTACTTGTGCGCCACCAGAATATGAATAACTGCCCCATTTTGCTCTAACTTTACCTTTAGCATCAACAATTACACCATCGATTGCTTCAGGAGGATTTACAAGAGAGATTACTTCTGTATTGATATCTCGGTAACCAAAGTACGATGAAAGAGGAGCATTAAAAGCATCAATTGAGGCTATCGTTGTTTTTTGGCTTAAAAGCTTATGATCTGCCTGCAACCCTATTACTGTTACTTCATCACCAGACTCTAATGGCGTAGCATCAAACTTAACTTTTTTAACTGGAGTGTCGCCAATGAGTTTAGGGGCATAAGAAACAACGGCTAAATTATGTATTGGATGCACATATTCTACCTTCCCAATAATCTCTAATGAACCAGCAAAGGTTAATCGTACATCGCCCATACTCAAGGGAACAGTATTTCTATCAACTAATACGTAGCCTTTTTTTGCATTAATAATTAAACCAGAACCATAGTAATTAGTTTGTGAAATGCCTTTAATAAAATATGGAGCCTCGTAATTTACCATCACTAATGAAGGTGCTAATTGATTGGCCAAAGCATTCCCATTAATTACAAAGGAAGTGCTTGATACTTCTTGTTCTAGGGCAGCATTTTTACTATTCAATTTCTTACATGGCCAAGCTCCTAGACTGTCATCACGTACGCAACGCTGTACAGGAAACCATTGACGTTCCATGTAAACAATTCTAGTTTCTAATACACTGGTATTACTACCAGTAAAGTAACGAATAGCGAGTTTTTCTTTATCGCTCAAGTCCGAAATAATTTTCGTGAAGTCTTCAAGATTATTCACTGGCTTACCGTTTACCTGCTTAACTACAGCGGCACGTGGAATGCCGCCGTTGCCAAACATATAGCCGGGGTTTGCAATAAATAAACCCTCAACAGGTACATTAAAATTTTTGGCTTGTTGATATGACAAGGTATGCACTACACCATTACCGATTTCTAAATACTCACTTGCCGAAAGCGCATGCAAATCATTAACGCTTATATCAGAATCAAAACTCTCATCACCTCGTTGCACTGAAAGTTTAATTTCATCACCAACAGACTCATCCAAAATAGCTTCTAAAGTAATAAAGTCAGCAAACAACTTCCCATTTACATGAGTAATAATATCGCCTGGATCTAAAGCTGCAGCAGCTGCACTTTTGGGAAGTACTTGGTCAACAACTAAGAGGCCTTTTATATCGGGGAATTTACTGCGAGCTTCACGCTCTATTGCTTCTGGTAAGCCTAAGCGACGTAATTCATCATAAGATTTATGTTTAAAAACAGTTTGAATACTGCCGCGACTTACTGGCAAGTCTTTTTGGATTAGCTTTAAGGCACGTACTACACGATTTAAGGGAAGAAAAAAACTTGATGCCGCTTGAGTACTCGCGCCAGCATTCAGAGCAACAACATTACCATTAATATCCAGAACTGGCGAGCCCGAAGAACCGCCGGAAGTACTAGATGCCGCTTGATAATAAAAGGTGTTAAAGTCGTTATAACTAGCGCGACCATACTCTGGTGCCCCACGATCTAGTTTTGCAATTGTGCCTGCAAGAATGGCAAGTTGCTCACCTGCATCATTTCCTACAACCCTAATATCCAAACTCTTAACCGCATTTTGAGGTCGTAACGGAAGTTCGACCGGGTCAATAAACTTCAGTTGGCTTGGGTCATATTTAAAAAAACCAAAATCGTGCACTGGATCTCTATAAATAGGTTTAAGTTCTATTTCTTCATTATTTAAAAAAACACCTTCAGCCGTAGCGGGTCCGCCCATTACTACATGACGGTTAGTAAGAATAATTCCTCGTTCTTTATCAACAATAAAGCCTGTAGCTTGAGTGGATTGATTCCAATCTGTATCAAACGCACGGGTACCATCGACACGAATCGAAATAATACCATTGCTTACTCTATCTAAAGTTCTCTGCCACTGGCTCGCATCATTTACTGTAATACTTGTGTCATCAGCTTGTATGTTAGAACTCAAAAATATTGCGGATAAAATGATAAGGGTGATTCGTTTTAACATAGACACTTCTTTTTATTTAAATTTATTGAATAGAAATTATCATTGACAATCAAATTTCACGATCAAAAGCCTGTTTAAATTTTTGTTTAAACTCATCCATAGTAAAGCTATGATTTTGAGTACCAGCATGCGAAATTTTAATTGAACCTATTAGAGAGGCAATACGTCCAGTAGTTTCCCAATCCATGTCATTCATTAAACCAAACAAAAGACCTGCACGGAAAGCATCGCCACAGCCAGTAGGATCAACCAGTTCACTCGCTTTAACTACAGGAATATCTATACGACGGGTATCCGGCGTATAAATAATTGAACCCTCTCCTCCACGTGTAATGATCATGGCCTTAGTTTTTTGAGCCATTTCAACTGGCGAAAGGCCTGTTTTTTCTTGCAACATCTGAGCTTCATAATCATTTACTACAATATAATCAGCAAGTTCAATAAATTTTTTACAATCTTCACCATCAAACATTGGTAAGCCTTGGCCCGGATCAAATAAGAATGGAATACCAGCTTCGGCAAATTGCTCTGAGTGCTCTATCATTCCTTGTCTACCATCAGGCGAGATTATTCCAATGCTGATGCCTGCATCTTTAGGTACTTTTTTAGTATGAGATTCATTCATAGCTCCCGGATGAAAAGCTGTGATTTGATTATCATCTAAGTCGGTAGTGATATAAGCTTGTGCAGTAAATGTGTCTGCATGTTCACTCAAAAATTTTCTCGACAGGCCGTGCTTATCCATCCATGTAGCATAGGGAGAAAAATCTGCACCCACCGAACCCATAGCAGCGCCTTGACCACCTAATAGTTTCAAGTTATAAGCTATGTTACCGGCACAACCACCAAACTCTCTTCGCATCTGTGGGACTAGAAAAGATACATTTAACATATGAATTTTATCAGGAAGAATATGGTCTTTAAAATGACCTTGAAAAACCATAATATTATCGTAAGCGAATGAACCACAGATTAAAGCGGACATAGTATTCCTTTTTTAGAAAAATTAAGTTGAGAGTCTTGCAATAAATGCTAGCAAATCATCATACAGCACACAGACCCAAACGACAGCATGGTTAATGAATGCCAATAGAACAACAGCGGAACCCATGTCTTTAGCCCGACCAGAGAGCTCATGAATTTCACCGCCAAAGCGATCTACCACGGCTTCGATTGCACTATTCACTAGTTCAGCAATAAGAATAATAATAAGGGTACTAATAAGTAAAGCATATTCAATGCCATTGTCACCTAGCCAGAATGCTAAGGGTATACCAACAGCAACCTTGACTAACTCTTGTCTAAACGCTTCTTCATGTTGATAAGCAGCCTGCAGACCCTGCCAAGAATACTTCATCGCATTGCGAATCCGTTTCAGGCCAGTAACTTTTTGATTAGCCAATTGATTCCCCTTCTACTTCTACTTCGCCAC